>JAFZSK010000065.1 GCA_017620915.1 Clostridia bacterium
AGTATTGCCGCCACCGACACCAGCATGCCCGCCAGCTGCAGCCACGAGACCCGCTCCCGGAGCACCAGCGCCGACAGCGCCACCGTCACCACGAAATTCAGGTTCATTATGATGACGGACACGGAGAGGGTGTTGGTCTTCATCGCCTCCAGCAGCAGGAACGAAGCCAGAAACAGGCACAGCCCGCCGCCGGCGGCAATGAGCGCCCGAACGGTAGAAATGCCTGTTGACCGCGTCAACAGCGCCGCGGCCCCGAACAGCAGCGCCAGTCCCAGACACCAGCTCCCGGCAATCAGCGCGCTGCCCGCGCGGCTGCGGCTGTCCGCTGTGAGCCGTTTGTACACGTTGCCCTCGAGACCGGAAGATACGATGCAGAGCGCGAAAAGCAGAGCGGTGATCATTTCCTGAAGTCCGGCACTTCCAGCTGCACGCCGCCTTTGTTCGCCGACTCCGCCGCCAGGATCGCGGGCGCCGCGGTCTCTACCGCCTTGTACACGTCCATCGGAGGCTGCTTGTCGTTCAGGATAGCATCAACAAAATAATATATCGGATAATAATCCGCGCCGCCGTGGGCCGCGTGCCGGAACACTTCGTCCGCTTCGAGGTCAACGCACCCCCACTCGGGCCGGTCCACCCACCCCGCGGCAGGCGTGAACTGCTTGGGCAGATCAAGCGTCGACCGCGAAGATTCCACGGTGCATTCGGTGCCCTTGATCTGGTACCAGTGGCAGCCCGTGTCGCGCTTCCAGCCGTACGGCGCGTTGAACCCGGCGCGCAGGCTGAACAGGGCGCCGTTGGTGTTGTGCAGCAGCGCGCACTCCAGGTCGCGGACTTCGAAGCCTTCGGTGTACGACTTACCCTTCTCCGTGCCGACGCAGGAGACGGTGTCGATGCGCCCGCCGGTTATCGACAGCAGCGGCGATAATTCATGGGGCATATACCAGATCGGATCCATGAACGCGCGGTACCGCCAGGTGCGCTCCCACTCGGGATCGTTGTCGTACGACGGATCGTGGGTCCATACGTGGGCGCCGGTCTTCTTGTTCCGGAAGTAATCCCAGTCGGGAGAATAATGCAGATATTCGCCCTCCGCGTAAAAGATCCGCCCGAATTCGCCGCGCTCCGCCATTTTGCGCCACTGTTTGATGAAATACCAGTAGCGCGTCTGCTCTGCCAGCTGGTATTTGACGCCGTTTTTGCGCACCGCGTTCACCAGCCGGAAGCACTGGTCGATCGTGTACGCCGCCGGCACCTCGGTCATTACGTGGATGCCGCGGTCCATTTCCGCCACGGCGTAATCCACCTGCACGTCCGGGTCGCAGGTGATCATCACCGCGTCGTACGCGGCGCCTTTCGCCATTTCTTCGTACGAGCGGAATACTTTGACGTCCCAGCCTTTGTTGGTTTTCAGCCGCGCGGCGCTTTCTTCCGCGAGCCCGTCGGCAATGTCGCACACCGCCACCACTTCCAGCTCCGGATGTTCCGTGTATGACCCCTCAAGCCCGCTCCAGCGCGGCCCCGCGCCCAGTACAGCCAGTCTGACTTTTTTCATATCGTTGTCCCCTTTTTCGTGCTTTCTTGCGCTTTTCTGCGACAAACGGCTGCCCGTTGCCCCCGCGGTCAATGCGCCAAGGTCAAAAAGCAGCCGGTCATGTTGTTGTCAACCGCGCCGTTAATACCCGGCACGTCGCTGATCTGATTACTTCTTTTTGAATATAAGTCTCCAGAGGAAGATCACCAGGCAGGCGCCCGCGATCGACAGAATGATGCTCATCACCCAGCCGCCGCCGAGCCCGATCAGGCTGCCCAGCCAGCCGCCAAGCGCGCCGCCGACGATACCCAGAATGAGGTTGCGAAGGAAGCTGCCGTCGCTCTTCATGATCTTGCCGCCGGCCCAGCCGCACAGGGCACCGATGACAACTGCTACAAGAATTTGCCAAAGCATAGAAAAAACCACCTTTCAAAACGTATGATTGGACTTGGCAAGATTATAGCACAGTCGGAGGAGAAGTGCAAAAATAAGTGATAAGTTTTAAGTGATAAGTTTCAAGTTTTAAGTGATTGGTTTTAAGTTGGGGCGGCGACTCATGGCGCGACCGTTATAATGCAGCGCTTGACAACGTATTCGTATTCGCCGGTCAAACTGTTGAACGCGCAGTTCTTTTTCACGTAAAAGGCCGCGAAACAGGGCTGCGTTTCGCCGCCGGCGCCTTTGCGGAAGTCCATGAATACCGCGGCATTCTCCGCAAATTCCGCACCGCTGATGCCATCCGCAATCAATTCTAAGGTCATTTGACCATTCGCAGCGTCATCGTTGACCGCAAACACGCTGACAGAAAGGATCTCCCCGCCGGAGATCGGCGCTATTGTGAACTCCTTTCCGACACTGACGGCCAGTAACTGCGCCGGATCTTCTTTATATTTTTTGGCCCAGCTGAGCATAGAACCGGTAGCCGACGAACCGAAATTGATCGACCAGTCGACCAGGACCATTTTGTCGGTTTCATAATAATAGAATTTGTCCGGATATTCCGCGCCGCTCAAAGAAAAGTCTTGATAGATCGTCAAGAACAGATTATTGTCGCAGATGTACGACACGCTGTTAGGATCGTCCCATGGGATTTGCGTCGGGACCGGCGTGGGCGTGGGCTCCGGTGTCGGCTCCGCTTCCGTAGGCGTAGGCGTGGGCGGCACGTCCGTAGGTGTCGGCGTGGGCGCAAGTGTGGGCGTAGGCGTTAATGTCGGAGGCACTTCCGTGGGCGTAGGCGCTTCCGTAGGATCCGGCGTCGGCGTCAGCGTAGGCGTTGACGTCAATGTCGGCGGCACTTCAGTTGGCGCGGGGACTTCCGTAGGTCCCAGCGTCGGTGTTGGCGCGTCATCACCCGGCACGCTGCCGCTTTGCAGCGGCTTCTTGTTTCCGCGGTTTTTCAGCGCGATCCCGACGATCACCGTTGACAATATCGCCACCACGAATACTAATACGGCCGTTGCCAGCGCGGGCCGGAATTTAAAACTGCCGCGTTTGCGGGTATTGCCCGTTGTCACGGGACGCGTTTTATCGAATTCCGCGCTTTCGGCCACCATATCCGCCGGCATCTGTTTTATAATTTTGGCGAGTTCTATGTCGTTCATATTTCTACTCCCTCAGCTTCGAGAAACGCCCGAAGCCCCTCGCGGGTCCGGTTCAGGTTCGACAGCACCGTGCCGCGCGGGATGTTCATGATCCGGGCAATGTCGTCGACCGAACGTTCGTAATAATAGCGGGCAAAGAAGATCTTGCGCTTTTTGGGCTTCAGCGTGCGCAGGTAGTCGGCAACGAGCCCCATTGTCCTCGCGCCGCTCGGGTCGCCGCCGTCGGCAATGGTTGCCCCCGCGCTGCCGCTCCCCACGCCCAGCGGATCGGTCCAGGGATCGGTGACCTGTTGTCCGCCGCGGTCAACATCCTCCAGCGACACCGTCCCGCCGGCCGGATTGCTCCGCTTCGTGTTCCGCTTCCGCAGCATGTCCAGCGCCGTGTTGCGCGTGACCTCTCCCGCGTAGTTCTTCAGGTCGTCCGGCGCCGCGGGCGGGATGCTGTTCCAAACCTTCAGCCAGACGTCGTTCAGGCACTCTTCGACGTCGGACGCGTTTTTCAGGATATTGAGGGCAACAGTGCGGCAATAACTGCCGTACTTCCGCTGCATCTCCGCTATGGCCTGCTCGTCGCGCCGGTCAAACAGCGCAATGATGTCAATATCCCTGACCTGCATTTATCCTCCCCCGGAGCGGTCAATAAACCGAATACGCGGCGCGTCCGTCGCTGCTCCTGACCCCGAACTCGCGGCGCCACGCGGCGCGGCCACCAGCGTCCTTGTTCCCGCTCACTTATATATACGCAAAAACTGCGCCGAGATTCCATTTCCGTGAAAATTATAGCACAGTACTGTGTGCGTTTGCATTCCATGTTTACAGAATCGTCTGCAAAGTGTTACGACGGCGTTGGCGGAGCGGTTCGTCAATCATTTTCATTTTTTGCCCGGTTTTGCTGTCAATATAAACAAAAACCCCGTGTGGCAGCGCATTTTGTTTATTTTTCCCGACCTTCTTCCCCATTTTTGGGACAGTAGTCCTATCTCAAAGACCAAATTATAAACAAAAATCAGCCAGACGATGTGTTTTTGTTTAAATGTTGATCCTGATTCAGTACAGATCCGGCCCGAGAAGGCGCCCTGGATAAACAAAAACCACTTCACCCAGTGGTTTTTGTTTATTTTTCAGTAATTCGTGCAAGCCACAAGGTCCGAGAAGGCGTCCGATTTATAAAAACGAGCAATGTGCTTTGCACCGTCGGCCTCCTTGATGTTTACGATACATGTTATCCGCTCCTACCGATTATTGTCGCATTGACGGAAACTGGTCAGAGACCTTGAGCGGGATCGAGTCAAGATCGATGAATACCTGGTACGTTTCCAGCAGCGTCATCTGATCGTAGTTCAGTTCCTCAACTACATCGAGATCAAAACGTATAGTCCTGTATTTTGAGAAATCCGCCTGATCCGCGAGCTCTTTCTGGTCAAAACGCAGTTGAAAATCCAGATCGATATTAAAGATATATACGCCGGTGGTCCTCACGCCCGGAGAAGTGTCGGCAAAGAAGAAATCCTCGTCATAGATGATGTATCCCGGAAGGACTCTGACGCCGTTGACGTCAACATCCCTTGCAGCGTATGAAAAAACGCTGTCCGTTTTATTTTCCCAGATCAGCACCAGGCTGGTCGTATCCACCTCGGGATGACCGGTCTGATTAAGCCACTGTTCATACTTGTTTTTCCACAGGCCGATGAGCCAGACGCGGAAATACTCGTTGTCTGCCAGCAATACGTCGCTTTCCCTCGGTATGTAGCGCAGAGATTCCGCCTTCTCCTCTCCCATCGGATAAGCAGTCACGCTGTACAACCAGTCTGTATTATAATCTGACGTGTCATAGATCCTGAATTTAAGATCAAGCACTGTGGGATCAGCCATACCATACTCTGACAGAAGTATAATGTTCGGATGACTGTTGGATATGACATACTTGATCTGCTGGCGTTCTCCGGGACCGATGTATGTATGCGAACCGCTCGGCAGCCAGCCAATAAAAACACCGTTCACCGCCATCCAGCTCAGGTCAATATCAGTCAGTTTATCTGTACGGTTTTCATATTCGAACTGAAGCTGATATTGCCCGCTTTCGGTGAGCGTTACACGTTTAAGCACCAGATACGCGACATCGTCGTCAATAAGCACCTGATCCTTGACGGTCGCCTCTTTCATGCGCGTGTACGGGCTGTTTACTTCACCGGTCAATTGATTCATATATGTGAATTCGCCCCGCGCCGGGGGCTGCTCCTCGGAACGCTCAAATATCAGTTTGAACGAGGACGGGTATACAAGGGTAAGCGTATTGTCATCGAGGCTGTATTTTAATTCCGTCCGCGATGAACGATATTCCGTTTTCTCACCGATGAACAGCCTGTCACCGTCCCACCACAAGTCTGTTTCTGTGCCGAAATCGTTATAAAAACCGGTGCCGTCAGCATTCAGTACGACGAAACAATATTTTTTTTCGGCCGCTTTCGTTAGAGCGTACAGTTCATTGTAAAACCTATGTCCGTCCGATGCGTATCCGGTGCCAAATTTAAAATACCCGGTCACAGGGGCGGTAAACGGCGTTGGCGCTTCCGTCGGTTCCGCGGTGGGCTTTTCGGTGGGCGCCGCCGTAGGAGTCGGCGTGGCTGTGGAAGGCGGCAAAGTTGGCTCCGGCGTGGCTGTGACAGGCGGCAACGTTGACTCCGGCGTGGCTGTGACAACGACCGTTAATGAAGGCTCAGACGTGGTAACTGTATCGCGTTTGGTTTTCAGATATTTCGCAGTGAGCGCCGCGACGATTCCCAGCACGGCGCAGCACATAATAATGCCGGCGGTAATAAATCCCCGGGACAATTTGCGCCGTGATCCGGTACCTCGGAGCGAGGGATTCCGGGAACCCGCGTTGCCCGCGGTTGTGCTCAACGCGCCGTTTGTGCGCGCCTCGTACCGCTTTGCCTCCGCTTCCTCAATAAGGTCACCGTCAATGCCTTGCATCGCTTTCTCAAACAACTCCGTATTCACAGCAGTCCCCTCTCTTCCAGCGCGGCGCGCAGCTTTTCTCTGAGACATTTCAGCGTACGGTACACTTTAAGTTCCGGTTCCCCCGCGGCGCCTGCGATCTCCCGCACGCTGTCATAATGGTAGTAGCGGGACATGAAAATAAACCGTTCCCGCTCCGGCAGGCTTCGGATGAAGGCGCTGAGGAAAGCAGACAATTCTTTCGCGTCCGTTTCCTCTTCCACCGTTTTGCCGCCGTCGATACAACCGGCAAGCTCTTCCAGACTGGTCGTATACTCCGATGGTATCCGCTTCAGACGGTGCTTTTGTTTGTACCGGTCGAGCGCGGCGTTTCGTACCGCGGCGGCAATGTATGCCCTCATGTTTCGCGGCTGTTCCGGCGGGACGCGGTTCCATACAGAAAACAGGGCGTCGTTAACGCACTCTTCGCTCTCCCCCTCGTCTCCGAGAATGTTGAGGGCAATTGTGCGCAGATACGCCCCGTACTGTCCCGCGACGGCGTTGATCGCCGCCTCGTCCCGTTTATTAAACAACTCTAAAAGATCGCTGTCTGTCATTATCCGCTGTTGCCCGCTGTTTTTCCGCTCCGGAAGCACATTGTCTCCGCAAGCCCTTTGCTTTTATAGACGACGGATTTTTCCGTTTTTATCATTATGTCCGCTTTATTTCTTTGCTGTGTTTCAACCGTTGCTCTGGATCTGACGCTGGTACTCTTCCTGTTGCCGCCGCGCTGCCTCCGCACGGGCCGCTTCCGCCCGCTCCGCCGCTTTTTTGTTGCTCTTTTTGACGATGGCGCGGAGGATGAATATTGCCACCACCACGAACGCCGCAAAGAGCAGGAGCCCCGGCAGCGCGCCCACGAACCAGACCGTGAAGTCCTTCCAGCCGTCAACGAACGCCGCCCAGCCGTTCCGGAACGAATTGGCGATCCGCGTGCCGAAGGACTCCTCTTCGGTCTGCGTGTAGACCTCGACCTCGTTCAGCTTCAGATAGATCGTCGAATACGCGACCTTGCTGTCAATAACCTTCAGCCGCGCCGTATACGCCTCGATATCCGCGATAGTGTCGTAAAGTTTGTCCTGGATGTCAATGATCTGGCTGACGTCCTCCGCCTTCTCCAGCATCTCCGTGAGTGCCGTCTTCTTGCTGTTCAGCGTATCGAGCCGCGCCTGGATATCGTAATACGTTTCCGTGGCGTCGGTGACTCTCTCCTGCGACGAATAAATGTTGATCCGTCCGCCCACTTCCTTCAGGAACTCGCTGAGGTTTTCCTGCGGGATCCGGATCTCAAACTCCGCGGATCTGAGGGTCTTGTTGTACTCGAGACGCTCGCCGCCGCTGATCTTCGAATTGCTGATGTAGCCGCCGGCCTTGGAGACCTGCTCGAGAATGTCGTTTTTTGCCTCATCAAAATTGAGCGTTTCCGCCGCGATGTCAACTTCCTTGATGAGCTTCTCGTTGACCTTCGCCTCGGAGCCTTCCTGCGCCGACTGGGGCTGCTCGAATTCGCTCACATTGCCGTGGGAGAAGCCCGGCTCGTTGTTGTAGCCGCTGTCACTCAAATGGTCATAATAACCATGTTTAGCACAGGAGCAAAACGCAAATACCAATATGACCGCCATCAATATTGCTGCCGGTACTCTGATCCAATTTCTTCCTGCTTCGTGCCTGTTCAAATGTCCGTTCATGCTGATACCTCACTTTCTGAAAGTCAATTCCTGATCGTCAACATATCTATTTACGTTATATCTTTCCGGCAGAACGCGTCATACGCGCACCAGACCAGCGCCGTGAGCAGCAGGATCACGTAGATCCACGAGAACAGCGGCGTCACCGCGGCATCGGCGCCGTATTCGCTGTTGAACACCTCGAAGATCGACGGGACGCCGGTGATCCGGTGCAGATTGGCCAGGTTGTGTATCGGAAGCAGCGCGGCAATATACGGCCGCCCGCCGCCCAGCAGCATTATCAGTTCGGCCAGCAGCCCGCCGAAGATGCCCAGCAGCGGCAATGTCACCGACACCGCGGTATTGTGCGTGAGCGAGGACAACGCCAGCGCCAGCGCCGCAAACAGCCCGATCGCCAGGCCGTCCAGCAGCATGGACAATATTGCCGCCGCCAGATACGGCATCCCGTGCGCCGCCCCGAAAGCATAATATACCACCGTGCCGAAATTCCGGAACCCGAACAGCATCCCGGTAAACAGCAGCGAGAGCAGATAACTGAACAGCAGCAGCGCGGTCTGGACCGTAAGCAGCGCCAGCCCCTTCGCCGCGAAGATCTTGCCCCGGCGCACCGGCGCGATGATCAGCGATTTGATCGAACTGTTGTTCATCTCGGAAGAGATCGCCGAACCGGCCAGCATAATGACCAGCGCGATGACAATATACGTGCCCGTGTTGCACAACTGGTTCATGATCGACCGGTTCTGGACCGGACTGTTGGCCCGCTCCGCGTCGCCGATCACCGTGCCGTGCTTCAGCGCGTATTCCTGGAGCGCAATCTCCTTCTCCAGCTTTTCCGCGGAGAAACTGACGCCCTGCTGATCCGGTTGATCCTCCGTCTGCGCGTTCAGCGCCATTCTGTTGCTGACGTAATTGTCCGCCTGCGCCAGGATGTAGTCCGACGCGCTCACGTCGACCTTGTCCGCGTATTTGTCCAGCCAGCCGTACACTTCTTTGTATATCGCATACGAGCCGTCCGCCGTGCCGGAACTCTCCAGAAGCTCCTGACGCCGGTCCAGCATCTCACGGAACGAAGCGCCCAGGAATACATATTCCAGCTGATCGAGTTCAGCATTCAGCATATTCGTATCCGCGACGATCCGATGTTCCTCCGCCTTCAGCGCTTCCATCGTCTCCACCGGTGCATTATTATAATAAAACGTGTCGTAGATTCGGTCGTTCATGGTCTCGAAGATCGAATCGTACGAATAATTCCGGCGGGTGATTGCCTCCGCGGCGGTTCTGTAAAGGCGGGCCAGCAGCTGGGCGCGCGTCTGATCGGTCAGGTTGTCCAGGTACTGATCCGCGTATTCCGCAAACGAGTCTTTATCGGTCTCCGGATCCAGCGTCTGCAATACCGCCCGGAGTCTGACCGCTTCTGCCTCCGCTGCCTCGGCATCTTTCTTGAATTCATCCGACACATGGCCGTAGTCCTGCCAGTAGTAAGAAGTAAACGATTCGACGCCTTTGTAGGTCAACGCACAGCCGCCGATAAACACGAACATAAGGATCATCGCCACAAGGATGGAGACCTTGCGTACGGTCTTGCCCATTTCGTTCTGATACAGCAAAAACACTTTACGCAATGATGTTCCCTCCTCCCGTGAGATTGATGAACGCGTCTTCCAGCGTGTTTTCTTCGCGGCTGACGGTGTAAACGCCGATCCCCGCGGTGAGGAGTTTGTACGTGAGCTCCGGCAGGCGCGCCCCTTCCGTCTGCACCGTGATCCGCTCGAGGCCGTTCCGGGGGTCAATGCGCTCCGCTGCCAGCCCAAGTCCGTTCAGGAGGGCAATTGCCGCCGCCGCGTCCGATACGCCGTAATCGTACCGCTCGCCGGTACCGAGGGTCTTCAGCTCGTCGACCCGTTTCTCGCCGATGATCACGCCGTTGTCAATGATCGCCACCCGGTCGCACATCTGCTCCATTTCGGAGAGCAGATGGCTGGAGACGAATACCGCGGTGTTCTCCTTCGCGGCAGTCTCGCGTATGATCGTGCGCAGTTCTTTGATGCCCGCGGGGTCAAGCCCGTTGGTGGGCTCGTCCAGGATCAGCAGCTTCGGCTTGTGCAGTATCCCCTGCGCCAGCCCGATGCGCTGCTTCATGCCCAGCGAGTACTTTTTGACTTTCTCTCCCGCCCGGTTCTCCATGCCGACGAGCCGGACCACTTCGCTGATCCGTTCGTCCGTGACCCCGGGATGCAGCCGGCCGTACATTTTCAGATTGACGATGCCGGACAGGTTTTTGTACAGTTCGGGGCTTTCGACGATGCCGCCGACGCATTGCATTGCCGCCTCGTACTCTTTCGAAAGCGAGTGGCCGCAGATGGTGATCTCGCCCGAGTCGGGGAACACGAAGCCCATGATCATTTTAATTGTGGTGGTCTTGCCCGCGCCGTTCGGACCAAGGAACCCGAACACTTCACCGGCGTACACTTCGAAGGACACGTCTCTGATGACGTGATGGTTCCGGAACGATTTGTTCAGCTGTTTTACTTCAAGGACGGTCTCCATCGCGTCACCTCCTCTCAGCGCCCGTGTCGCAGAGGGCGAGCTCATTGTCTGCGCCGTAATACGACGTCGAATTATACTTGCAGAAGACGACGCGCCAGGAACCGCCCTCCCGCTTCAGCTCGAAATAATCGCCGGAGGCGGTGTAGTTGCTGATATAGCGCGCGTTGACGGCAATGCGGTCCAGGCTCTGGTAACTCACGTCATATTCGTAGTAGTTGCGGCTTCCGGCTTCGGCGTTGACATTGCCCGCGGCATCCACCAGGTGCGTCCGGTTGTAATCGTCAATTACCCTCGCGGCGCTCTTCTCTATCCGCGATTCTTCTATGCGCATGAAGACCACAAAAACCACCGCCGCCACGGCCAGCGCCAGCAACAGCAGTGCGCCCCGGTTGACTTTCTGCCAGAATCCGCGTTGATTGATCTGCGTGTCCATATTTTTGCCCTTTCATTTTCGATTTCATTTTCTAATAATTAGTATACTGGAAAAAACTCTAAAAGTCAAAAATCGACCGCCGGTCAAAAAGCGTCCGTGTTGTCTTTGACTGCCGTTTGTGGTATCATTGAAAAAAAGGGGGACTAAAAAATGTCACTTGGAGAAAAATATAAGATCGAAACGAAAAGTCCGTACCTCCGGCTCAATATTTACAAAGGACACTACGCTACGGCGCACGCGCATATGAATTATTATATTGACATCGCGTCCAACAAAGCGCGGCTGAAGGAAGCGCGGGCGATCGCCGAAGCCCTGGCCGAGCATTACCGGATGACCGCGGTGGTGGACACCATACTCTGCCTGGACAATACAGAAGTGATCGGGGCATGCCTCGCCGAAATGCTCACCGCCGTTGACTCCTTTTCGGTCAATTCCGGCCGGGATATATACGTATTGACCCCGGAATATGTGAGCGGGACCCAGCTGTTCTTCCGGGACAACACCGCCCCGATGATCCGCAACCGATCCGTCCTTATCCTCGCCGCCTCCGTCGTTTCGGGCTATACGGCCGAATCCGCCGCGGAAGCGATCAGCTATTACGACGGCCGGACCGTGGGCATCTGCTCCATTTTCGCCAAGATCACCCAGTGCGTCGGATTGCCGGTTCACTCCGTGTTCAATCCGGACGACCTGCCCGACTACGTGAGCGGCCCGCCGGTCTCCTGCCCGATGTGCAGAAAGGGCGAAAAAATAACCGCGCTGGTCAACAGCTTCGGCATCTCGGCGCTGTGACCGCGTTTCAATCGTCGTCAATATAAATAGGAAAATCGTCCTCCGGCATATCTGTTGAAAGGAACGTTTCAACGGGAGCGGCGTCGGTCTTGAATCCGTATGCGTACAGCCATTGACCGTCAACGGCGCCGAAGTTTTTTGCCTTGACCTGTTCGGTAATATAGTTGATCATGATTTCGTCAAAGCTCTCTTGATCTGCAGCCATGGACAGATCGGAACCGGCCTGGAACATAAACAGCGCATCATGTTCGCTCCGGTATACGGTATACATAGCGCCGTATGTCGTTCCGTACAGTCCGGTATATTCCGTCTGTTCCGGATAAAGCGCCCACATCGGTCTATAGTATTCCTCATTCCTCACGGCGGTCCCGGTGATGCGCACCTGGATATTCACAGAGCGGTCCCGGGAACTGCTCACCGGTACCGGAAGACGGATGGCTATGACCAGATAGAGCGAAAAGCGCCCGTCTTCTGATACGGTGAACATCTGCGGGTCGGCCGTAATAATATTGTGCGCGTTCTCCCAGATATCCCTGCTTAGGATCTGGCGTACATCGTTTGTGACCGATTTGGAAAACTTGCCGAAATACAGGCCCGGTTCCGCCCATTCCGGGCGCGGAGAAATTGCCCACGCGCCGTCGTTAAAGGTTGCCGGCAACGCGGCAATGACTCTGCCGGCGGCATCAAAATATGTGCATTGCCCTTTACCGGTCGCCGGGTCATAACTCCAGCACCGGTCAGGAACGAGCGCGCCGCGGTCATTGCCGGAGCACCGGTATACGTTTTCGATAACGGTTCCGTCCTCCGTCCGCTCAAAGTTCCGGAAAACGGAAAGGCCGCTGAAGGAACTGCCGTTGTAGAAAATGCTGTTGTCTGCGGTATCCAATGCCTCGCCGTACACTTTTTTGCCGCCCTTATAATTCTCCCGCAGCAAAAAAACTCCGCTTGCATTGAATTTCCTGATCGTGGCACCGCCGTCATAGGCGGCGTATCTGCCGGACTCATCGTGATCCGCGTAACTTGCCGAAGCGATCCGCGATTCCTCCCGCGGCGTACCGTCCCCGGCGTTTCCCCATATGAGCTCGATCTCCGTCAGGACGCCGTCGCTGAAGCCGCATACAACAGATGATCCGGAGGCGGGAGGGATATTGAAATAATAATTTTCATCATTTTGCCCCTCGTTCCGGATCTCCGGCTCCGGCTTCGGCTGCACCGTATCCTTTGAATCCAAACTGTAACTATATACGTAAAATTCCGATATTTCGCCATTCCGGTCGTATTTATAATTCAGTTCATAAATATCCCCGTACTCTTCGTATTCCAGCTGCGTCAGAATGAAGTTTCTTTTGTCTGTGCCAAACTTTAACGTGGCACCGGTGATATGCCCCGTCGCCGCGGACGAGTTTGTGCCGAAGAAATCCTGCTTGGTCAGATAATTTGAAATCGTTTTGTTAACTGCGTCGATGTTTCCGATATGATCTTTGTAATACTCCAGATGCGGATTCATGGCCATCAGTTCCGGGATCGACTGGAAAGGAACCGCCTTCAAGCTCTCGGCAATACAAATCAGCTCATCCACTCCCCCGCCGGGACCGGCTGTAACGAGGTACGCGGTACCGCGGTAATCTACAGGAACGTTCCCGAATATCGGTCCACCGGCGTAAGCCAGCGGCAGCGTCATCGTGGTTCTGAACTGAAACGCGGTCTCGCCGTTCATACTATCGAGCTCGTAATTGTCCAGCGTGAGGCTCTCTATGCAGAGGCCGCCGTTGACATAATTTACCATGCTGCTGACTTCGTTGACAATGCAACGAACCTCGTCTTCCGGCTCAAACATCAGACCGCTCGAATACTGCAAATTCATAAGTTTTTCGACAGTTTCGGGCATCGTCACGCGCGGCTGGAGCACGGCAAGGCCGCCTTCGAACGGCCCGGGCGTAACGTCAACGATATTGCCGCTTCCCCCATCGCCGGTCATTGCCGGCGGGGCCGCCTTTTCCGGTCGCGTGACGGCAATAGCGATCAGCGCGGCAATAACTACACATGCGTTCAGGCACGCGGTCAATATGATATACTTATTTAAGTTCAGGCGTTTTCGGGGTTCTGCGGCCGGTTCTGTTGCCGGTTCTGCCGCGGCGGTTTCGGGCTCCGGCG
Organism: Clostridia bacterium; assembly: GCA_017620915.1. GTDB lineage: Bacteria > Bacillota > Clostridia > UBA1212 > UBA1255 > UBA1255. Next base: position 13,744 of record JAFZSK010000065.1, read on the forward strand.
CGGTCAACGCGGCCGGCGTTTCGATTGCGGTCCGTGCAGCAGCCGCCGGCTTGGCGTTGTCCGGTGCGGCCGAAGGGACAACAAGCCCGGCGCGTTCCATTGCCCGCCGGCGCACGTTTTTGGATAGATACTCGCCCAGCTCTCCGTCATGCTCCGCCGCACGCGGGCCTGAGTTCCACAGACTGATCAGCGCTTCGTAAAAACACTCCCGCGCCGCACGGTCATCGCCGGTAATTTTCCGGGCTTCGTCAAGGCAGTTTTCCCCGTACTTTTCCGACAGTTGACCGAGCGCGGCCTGATCGCGCTGTTCTATTAATTCAATGATCCGGGTATCGTCCATCATCCGGTATTCCGTCTGCACATAACAGCGGGGCTGTTTGTCCGACTTGTAAAGAACAAAGTCTTAAAACAGCCCCTTCGATCTAATTCAGTTTACTAAAACGTCCGGCTCAGAAAGTTCTTTTCTTCGCGAAGACAACTGCGGCGCCCATTGCCAGCACAGCGATGACTGCGAACATAGCCACAGAGAAGTCGCCGGTCTGCGCGTTCTCATCCGCAGGGCCAATGTAGGTGAAGCTGGTGTTCGGCGTGGTGCCGGCGCCGTTGGCGCTGACGTTTTCGTCAATCTTCACGATGGTGCCGTCGGCAAGTTTCGCAACGGCAACGATCTTGTTGGTGCCTTTAAGGTTGGAAACGTCGATGGTCATATCGAATCTGGTGGCGTACTGACCGCCGTTGGCAGGATCGGTGACCGCAGCTTCGGGAGCAACTTTATAGTCGCCGAAATAATTCTTGCCGTTGATCCGGTAGCCCAGCTCGGCGATCTCGGTCTCGAAACCGATCCAGCCGCGCAGGCGGATGGTCTGGACGCTGCCGTCGGAACCGTCGACTTTACGGCCTACGCCGTCAAGTTTGTCGGAAGCCGCGCCGTCGGCCTGGCCGAAGTTCATAACGTCGTTGACGTAGATCGTGTCGAAGGACGCGCCGTGGAGCTGGTAGTTCGCCGGCTCAGTCTCGGGCTGAGTCTCCGCGGGAGCAGTCACAGCGTAAGAACCGTATACTTCGATGCCGCCGAGGCCTGTCCAGTACTGGCCGCCCAGGGTATCGGTTCCTTTGTTGATAACAAGTCTTACGTAGCGTGCGTCTTTTTCAGAGAATTCAATAGTGCGGGTGGTGCCTTTAACACCGATGGCACTCTCGTTCTGTCCGGTATAAACAGAAGTCCAGTTGGAGCCGTCTTCAGAAATGAGTACTTCATACGTGTTGGGGAAGTACCAGCCGTTGTCGTCCCTGCTGGCGTCATCGGTCCAGGGCATCGGGACAAGATTGATCTTATTGATTTTGTACTTTCCGTGAAGGTCCACATCCAGCCGCATCGGAGCATCTTCCGTCAGAGCGACCGCGATCCATCCGGTCATATTGTAAGGTCCGAACGCGTAAGGAACGCTGGGGCCTGTAACGGCGTGGTCGTCCCACTGCGCGCTGTTGCCGAGCACCCAGGTCGTAACGGTCGGGTCAACGGTCTCAGTGGAGGTCTTGTACGCAGCAATATTGCCAGAGGTGTAGGTGTCGTAAACTTCGATTTCGCCGAGGCCGGCGTACTGTACGAAACCGCCGTCATCAGTGTCGGCAACGATGTCATTGCCGTATACGACCGTGAATTTAACGTATCTGGCGTTGACCTTGTCGAACTCATATTCAAGCGCGTGAGTCAGGTAGTCGGATCTTCCGGCAACGCTAATGACCTTGGTCCAGTTCGAACCGTCCGCCGAAACGTAAACGTCGTAAGTGTTGGGGAATTTCATTCCCAGGAAATGATACTCCGTGTAGAGCTTGATGCGGCAGACATCATAAGCCGCCTGAAGGTCAATGACCACACTGGCATTCATCGGATCTTCGCCGACTTTTACGACGTACCAGCCGTAACGGGTATCGACCGGGTCGGCTCCGTTATAAGTGGTGGTGTCGAATCTGCTTCCGTCGGTAAGGCAGTCTTTGCCCCAGTACGGATCGCCCATAGAAGTGGTACCTTCTTCCAGCTCTTCGGTGACCGGCTTGTTAAGCGCCAGGTTCGTGGATTCAGCCGCAACCTTCACAGGAGAAGCGATGTTAAGTATCCCGACAAGGGAAAATACCATAACGGCGGCTATCAGTAAAACGAGTACTTTCTTCATAATTTGCCCCTTTCTCAATAGAAAAAGTAGATTTGACGTTATTATATCACGCAATTTTATGCAAATCAATACTTTTTAGTACCCTCTTTCGCTTCGGGGCCGGATCACACTGCCGCCGACCGCAGGGAACATACCTTCGCTGTTGGGCGTGCAATCCTTGTCCTTGCCCTCTTCGCCGCTGTAATGGATGTCATTCCGGATGTCGTAGGAGTCAAGTTCCGCGTAAGTATTGCCGTTTTCAAGGTCGTAGTCTGTGTGATATTCGCCCCAGTAGCTGTTGACGCAATAGAACGGATCGGAGAAATATCTGGAATATTCGGGATTTTTGTAATTGGCGTTCTCCGCGTAGGAGGCGGAGTAGTTCAGGTGCACGTTTTTGACGGTGTTGTTCGCGATCGTGTAGCAGCCGTCATTGACGCAGCCGATCAGGCCGGAGACGTTGTGGAACCCGGTGACCGAGGAATCTTCGACCGTGCAGTCGTGGATATTGACCAGGGAGCCCTGGATGTCAGCGCCCACGAGCCCTCCGGCTCTTATGCTGATCCCGTCTAAATTGTTCTCGGAGCCGGTCCCGCCGCTCAGCACGAGCCCGGATACGGTCACGTGGTCCAGTTCGACGTTGTCCGCCCCCATCTCGATGGAGCCGATCACGCCGCCGCAGTGCTTGGTGCAGGATTCCATCTTCGCGTTGGTGAAGCGCACGTTTTTAACGGTGAACGAAACGCCGACCAGGCCGAAGAACCCGGTGCCGTACACGACTTCCCCGTAGCCCTCCGCTTCGAGGTCATCCGGGGTTATGGTCACGCCGTTTATCGTGTGGCCCTGTCCGTCAAACACCGCGCCATACAGGTAACGGTCAACGAAGATCGGCGTCCAGTTTCTGCCGCCCTCGAGCGCGGGATCGAGGTCAATATCATTCATGATTTTGATCGTATATCCGCTGAAGTTGTATTTCGGATCCAGGTTGTTCATGTGTTCGGCAAACGCGAAAAGCTCCTCGCGCGTGCTGAGCTCGACGGTCTTGCCTCTGACCACCATGTCTTCGAAGCTCGGGTCGACCTCCGGGACCGGCTCTTCCGTTACGGCGGGTTCGGGATCCGCCTTCCCGTCGTCAGCTTTCTTGCATGCGCCGAACGCACCGGCGGCAATGCAGATTACAAGCAGAAGTGCAGCGAGTTTAAATGAGTTTTTCATGATCATGATCCTTTCTCCTTTATTAAATTAAAACAGGTCAGCGTGACTGCCCGTTCGGAACAAAAAGAGTTCTAATTCTTCCTCATTTGTACGATAAACCAGAAGCCAGTCCGGTTCAATGTGACATTCTCTGAAACCGCGGTATTCTCCGGTAAGCCCGTGATCACGGTATTTTGCTTCAAGCAACTCCTGACGCACCAGAACATTTACCACATATTGGAGCTTTTGTATTATCAACCCGCGCTTTGCGGCCAATTTCAGGTCTTTTCTGAACTGATTTGACGGAACGATCTTAAGCATCTTCTAACACCTCGGACAATAACTCATCAAAAGAATCATACCTTTTATAAGCGCCGGGGTTATTTCTCATATCACTGTATTCCGCCAAAGCAGCGCGCGTTTCAGCGTTCGGCGTGTAGCGCCGGACTTCAAAGGGGATGCCGTTGCGGTTAACTGAAGTTTTTAAAAACATCGTTATTGCCGCAGACATGTTTAGACCAAGATCGTCAAACAGCGCTTCCGCCGAACGCTTTAGTTCGGTATCAACGCGTACGTTTATATTTGTTGTAGCCATAAAAGTAACCCTCCTACTATAATAATGACAGCATTTTACTCCTGTTTGTTTAAATTGTCAATACAATATAGTTGTTTGTTTTACATTGCTTTACAAATATCCGGATTTTTTAAAAATTCAATTTCAGGCTCGACTGAGTCGTTACCGTTTCCTTTTGTTCACAGCAACAATCCCTACTGCCGCCAAAGCAGCGGCAATGACCGCCCCTCCGACTATTGCCAGCGGCAATGCGGCAGATCCGGCTCTTTTGGGGCCCACCTCCGTGCTGGACGGCGTGACCACGGAGTAGGTCGGAGCCGCCGTTTCTTCCGGTGCGGCGGTGCCGGTCTCCGCGGGCGCAAGGTACGGTTTCAGCGTCTCAAGCAGCAGTTCGGAAGCACGCTCGTGCGCCTGCGGGTCCGGATGCAGTCCGTCCGCGCCGCCTCTGATCCCCCAGCTGCTCGTATCGATCAGTATCACTTTGGGATCGCCCGCCGATTCGACCGCGGAACGCACACCGCCGCCCATATTGCCGTTAAACGGCGTCATAACGAACAGCGTTGCCTCCGGGTAGGTCTCCCTGAGCTTTTTCAGGAAAGCCGCATATGCATCGGTGAAAACATTGCCGCCGGAAACATCGTTGGTGCCGAGATTGAGCACGATATAATCCGGCGCGTAGCGGCCGGTGTCCCACTCGCCCGCGGAACTGACCGCGCGCTCGGAATTGCGTTCGGACCGGTATTCCCGCCGGAGGAAATAGCGTTCCGGCATGCCGAGAGGATCGTTGCCGGAGGCGGCGGCGTTGTCACCGGGGGCAACGACGCGTATCCCTCCGAACGCTATCGTATTAAAGCTCATGCCGTATTCGCGGAACAGTGCGCGGCCCGTCAAAAACGCATACGAAAGCGCATATGAATTGAATACGCCGTCCCGGGCGTTATTGGGGTCAACGTACCCCTCCATTATGGAATCGCCGACAAATTCGATGAGTTTTCCCTTTTCCGAAGGCAGAAATTCCGCGCCCGGGTCAATTGAGAATCCGCTTATCACGGGCATTGCCCCCTGGTACGCCGCGTATATTTCCAGCAGGTGTTCCCCGGCTTCCAGCCCGCGGGCAATTGTCATATCGGTCGTCAACGCCTTCTGCACCGGCGTCCCTCCGTCGATCGCAATAAGCACCGTGCCGGAAGCCCTGCCGCTCAAACTGATCCCGGTACCCGTGAATCTGAGGGCCAGCCCGCACTCAAACCCGCCGTGCATAACGCCGCGGCTGTCCGGATACCATCTGCCCATGTACACGATCCGATCGTCTTCCGCGGATATCGTCACGTTCTCCGCTTCCGCGTATGTTTTGACGAACGCCGGAAGAATCGTGATAAGCAATATAAAAGCAACTATAATAAATGCTGTTTTCATGGTCTTTTTGCCTCTCTGTGTCATTCAGGTTACCATTGCGATCAGTATATGATCAAAATGGCTGCGTTGTCAACGAAAATGTCGCAAACAATATGCTGTTTCCGCTGATCTCCGCCTTGTGCGTTTCGTGTATTGAATAGTTGTTGTCCGTAAAGCTGCATTCGCGGACTACGATTTCCTTGCCCACCGCAAACGTGAAGCCTTTCAGATCCAATGAAACCGGCTCGGCGCGGCGATTGACCGCGGACAAATAAAAGTGATCGCCGTGATCGGTCAATAAAAAATCCACCGCATCCGTATCCGCCTCGCATTCAATGACCCGCCCGCCTTTATGCCCGGCCATAAGTCTGAACAGTTCTCCGGAACTTTCGAGCCGGCTCCCGGCGGGAGTTACGGTTATCATCCCCTCATTGACCGGCATAAAGAATCGGGCTTCACGGATATGATATTTCTCCGAATTGCGGGCAAAGAACTGCAGCTGCAGCGCGTTGGAGATCAACAGCGCGTTGTTGGAGCCGCTGCCCCAGCAGAAATTCCATTCGTCCACGTTGACCCGGCACCGGTCCCACACCGGCGCGAGCAATTCGTTTTTAAAGAACTCCAGCCCTTCGTCCACGTCGTGCAGATACGTCCGCTTCATTCGTTCGCAGGCCGTAATTCCGTCCGGCGCGGCCGTCGGTCCCGTTCCGTAATACCAGTGGTAAGAAACATATTCAAAACCGCAGTCCAGGTTTTTCATGAAGTCAACGCTCCAGGCGCGCAGACCCGGATCCGAGACCAGGCAGATAACGGCATTGATACCGGGGTCAACGGTCCGCATAGCATTGACGAGCTCGCTCGTCCGTTTTGCGGCCAGCCCGCCGTCAACGCGGTACGGCCCCCCCGAATAGTACGGCTCGTTACCGATATACCAGGTCTTTATATTGAAAGCATCAAACCCCAGCGCATTCCGGATGGCGCCGTATTCAGTGTCAATGCCGCCGTTACAATACTCCACGAGCCTTCGGGCGTCTTCTCCGTCGGATCGCAGCAGACTGACGGTAAATTCCGGCTCCGCTCCGATCTCCCGGCAGAGCAGAATGAATTCATTTATTCCCACCTCTACACAGTCCTGGTGCCAGGAATCTCTGAGCATAAACAGCTTGCTCCGGCCGTCGACCGGTTTCCGGAACTCGGGCAATTTTAGACTTTCTTTCCACTCAAAATGATCGGCATAGCAGCCGCCCGGAAAGCGGACAGAGGGAACGTGCAGTGCCCGGAGGTTTTCGATGACGTCCCGCCGCATGCCGTAATAATTGTCCGTAGGGATAAGTGACGCTTCGTAAACCGCAACCTCGCCTTTTACCGAGATCGTAAATATTCCGGAACCGCTGTCCCGGCCGGCAAACACGAATGCGAGCTTGTGGAACGCTTTTCCGTCCGCCTCGACTTCAAAGGCACGTTCCTCTCCCTGGATCCCGAAAGAGATCACGGCTTTTTTTGATATTGCCCGCACCCAGACCGCGGCTTCGTATTCCCTGCCGGTCCCGGGCGCGATCATGTCTGAGGTCTGGGTCATTGACCCGCTGCGCAAAATGACGAAATTGCTCCGGCACAGGCTTTCTTCCGGGCGGTCGATCACCCGGACAAAATCGGTGCACTCCCAGCCGTCAACGCCCTCCGTTCCCATAAACAGCTTGCGGTTGTTCAGCATCTGCGCGCAGATCCCGCCGCAAAAGCCTTTGCGCGTCACTTCGGTGTTGATGCCGAACAGCCCCGGCTCAAAGACGAAACTGTTCCGGTCGGTATGCGGTGTTATTGTTGCGGTTGTATTCGTCTTGTCCATTTTACTTGTTCAAAAAACTCAGTGAATTTACATTGCTATTATAGCACGCTTGCTGCTCTTTTGCAGCAATTTTTAATACAAGCCTCCCCCCAGCGGCGCCCGGGCGCCTTCTCGGGAAACTATATTTCATGAAAAATAAACAAAAACCGGATGTAGTATCAGTTTTTGTTTATCCAGGGCGCCTTCTAGAGGCCTCGGAAGGGGCTCAAGGGGCTCCACCGAGGCCAAAAATAAACAAAAATATTGTCTACCCTCGGATTTTGTTTATTTAATAAATGCCAAACCCGCCCAAATGAGCAACAATCTAAACAAAAGCCGCATGTACTCATGCTTTTTGTTTAGATTTCCTGAAATCAGTCCTAAAAAACGAGGTTAGCGATAATGAAAGCCGCGGCTCGTATAGAGACGCGGCTTCCAAACAACTATTGACCTAAATCAGAGTGCAGCTTGTTAATTTGATACCTTCACGTTGCCCAGCGCGGCGTAGTTGGCCTCGAGTTCGTTTTCAGTAAGGACGCGATTGTAGAATCTCAGACCCGTAACAGTGGCCTGGTACGCTTTTTGTCCGTCGGGATGGCCGATGAAGAAATTGCCCGCCATGTTGGTGTTTTCGGCCGCGTCTCTCGTATCCATCAATTCGCCGTTAAGATAGAGCTCGATAACGTCGTTCGACGAGAAGGTAACGGCGATAGTGCAGGTCTCGCAAAGCTCTTTCGCGTCACCGATCATGGTCGGACGGGAGCCGACGCCGTTGTTGCACTTGAATTCCAGCGCGTCGTTGCTCTGGCGGATAAACAGGGCGAAATTGTCGTTGCCGTCGCTGTTCAGGAACGTGGCAAAGTCGTAGCCTTTGACCTCAAGCCCTTTGATGCAGAATTCAACCGTGTATTCATCGCTGTTGATCAGTTCCGGTATGGTATCGGGCAATATGATCTTCTGTGTATCGATGTACAGACCGTCGTCTTCCCAGTAGCATTTCTCGCCCAGGGCGATACCGGTGATGTCATTGCCGTTGCCCGAAAGATCGTGCCATACAGTGCTTTCCTTGTCCTGACCGGTTTTGGTATTTAAGTTGCCCTCGTAAAGCGCGAACAACCCATCCGTAACGTACGGGATAATAAGCTGGATCTCCGGCGCGTCGGTAGGTGCCGCGGTAGGTTCTTCTGTCGGTGCTTCGGTCGGTGTATCGGCAGGCTCTGTAGCCGTTTCGGTCGGTGCTTCGGTGGGTTCTTCCGTCGGTGCTTCGGTGGGAGCTTCGGTCGGTGCTTCAGTGGGCGCTTCAGTCGGAGCCTCAGTGGGAGCTTCAGTCGGTACTTCAGTGGGCGCTTTAGTAGGTGCTGCCGTCGGTGCGGCAGTAGGTACTTCGGTCGGTGCCGCCGTCGGTTCTTCGGCGGGAGCTTTGGTCGCGCAGGATGCCAACGTGAACAACATGACCAGCGCGATCATTGCGGCAATAACTTTTGTTCTTTTCATTTCATTCACCTCTTTGAAGAATGTGTGGGCAATTCTACCACTTTTGAAAAGCGAGGTCAATGAGGTCGTATTGAGCTAAAACCGCGAGTATTTCAGCACAAACTCGTCCATCCGGGCGCGGTCTTCCGGTGAGATCCCGCCGTGCGGTTGTCCGGCGAGGCGCATATACGTCACGCTGCGGCCGGCGTTTTTCACCTGCTCCACATACTTTTCCAGGCCGTTTACCGGGATGAGCTCGTCATATTCATCCGCCGTGATCAGATACGGGATGTCCGGCAATTCGTCGATGCGGCAGTTCGGCGATATCGACTTGAGCGCTTCTTCCAGCGGCATATCATATGCGTTCACGGCGCTCACGAAAGTGCGCGGAAACGATTCTAGTGCGTCAAAGCAGTCAAAAATATCGTAGCACGGACAATGCGCCACACAGGCACTGACCCGGTGCGCCGAGTCGATCGAATAGATGAGCGCAGATTGACCGCCCATGCTGCCGCCCATGACGACCAGCGGAAAATCTCCGTCGGACGCCCAGCCGTACTTCTGCATGAACGCGTTTACCGCAAGGTCGGTGACCCGTACGGCGCCTTTGTTCATCCAGCTCCACGGGCCGGGGAACATATATGCGACCACTATGCCCTTTTCGGCGCACGCCCGGGTAAACGGAGTGTCGTAGACCGACAGATTGTCCATTGACCCGCCCAGACAGGAGCCGCCGCCGAGGCCCGGGAACTCCAGCACCAGCGCGCCGGGGGTGTTGCCGCCCCGGTTCGCGATCAACGCCTCGTTCGAACAGCAGTAACAGTGCAAAGTATCCGGATCAATATACTTTGCGTCTTCCCGGCAGTACTTTTCAAATAAAGTCATCGGTTTTTATCTCCACGTTCTGTCTGCTTTTACCGTGTCAATTCAATCCACCACCGCGCCGAGCTCGCGCAAACGGGCCCGGAGCGCATTGACATCGAGGGAGTGCGTATCGGCGCCGGTCCTGCGGCAAAGGGCCATCGCGACACCGGCAGCTTGACCCAGACAGGCGCAGATAGGCATGATGCGCACCGCCGAATGCGCCTCGTGGGTCGCCGACAGGCAGCGTCCGGCCACCAGCAGGTTGTCGTACTCTTTAGGGAGCAGCGACCGGTACGGGATCCGGTAATACTCGCCGCCGTTGAAGTAGTACAGCGTAGTGCCGGAGCCCTCAGGATTGTGGATATCGATCTCGTAATTGCCCACCGCGACGGTATCCTCGAAATCGACCATATTCTTGATCTCCGCCGCAGTGAGCACGTGCTCGCCCCTCAGTTTGCGGCTCTCCCGCACGCCGATGTGGCTTGCCACCGCGATCAGTTCGGCGTTTTTGCACGCTTCCGAGTGCTCCTTCAAAAAGCGGAACATCTCGTACACCTGCCGGCGGCCTTCAAGCTCCGCGTCGGAGAGCGCAAACGTGTCGGTGGGATCATGTTTTATCACCCGCGTCGTGTTAAGGTGCAGGATGTTCTTGCCCAGGCCCGTGAACACCAGAAGGTTCTCCCGCGGGTTTCTGAGCTTGCCCTCCGACTGGAGCCGTGTATAAAGGGTGTTCAGCCGCAGTCGCTCCTTAAGGAATAGGTCAATATCCACATTCGCCATGCGGAAGCAGGTGGTCAACGGCTGGCAGAGCGAATCCGTCTCCCGCCCCAGCTGGTAGTCGCACCCTGCCAGGAACATCAGTTCTCCGTCCCCGGAGGCGTCAATATAGTTGTCCGCCTCGAAGGTCTGTACTCCGGATCTGGTTGCCGCCTTCACGCTCACGAGCCGCCGCCCGTTGCGCCCGATCTCGAACACCGCGGTGTGAAACAGCACCTGAACGCCGGCTTCGCACACCATATCGTCAAATACGAATTTGTAGAATTCCCAGGAGCTTTCGCCGTATTTTGCGAATCTTTCGCGCATTTCGGTAAAGATCCCGGCGCACAACAGCCGCCGCTCGCTGTCCTTCGTAAAGTACAGCATGAACGGATACACGAGGCTAGCGCTCATTGCCCCGCCCAGCTGGCCGGTCTTTTCAATGAGCAGTACAGTCAAGCCTTCCCGCGCGGCCGATACCGCCGCAGCAACCCCGGATATGCCTCCGCCTACAACTATTAAATCATATTTTTTCATATGATCTGGATCACTTCTTTTTGCCTTTGGCGGAACTGACGATTATTATTGCCACCGCGGCCACGGCGACAACGCCGCACGCCACGTACAGCCAGATATAATTATTGCCCTTTTTCTGCTGTTTCTCGGAAGGAACCGCTGCATTGTTCGTAGGAGCCGCCGTAGCCTTGTTCCCTGCGTTTTCAGTGGGCTCCGCGGCTTTTTCCGTGGCTTTTTCCGTGGGTTTTGAAGTGGGCGCCTGAGTAGGTGCCGGTGTGGCAGTCTTTTTCTTGGCCAAATAGGTCAGCTTGATATTGTCCAGCATGGTAGTGTTTTCGCCTCTGTTGCCCACACCGACGGCACTGTAATCCGCGCTGATGCGCGCGTTGTCCAGTTCCATGAGCTGCGTGCCGGCGGCATCCTTGATGACCGCGTGCTTATAATACATGACGTCGCTGTCGCCTTCGTCGCCGTCGGGGTACATGCCGGGTTCGCCGCCGTATTCAACGATGGCAAACAGTGCGTCATTTATATAAATATTCACGATGCCCTTGCCGTCGTCTTCGAATCTGAAATTATTCATTCCGCTCGAGTTGAATCCCTCGGGATACGCGAGTTCAACGCCCTTGGAGTGTACGAACAATCCGTCCTCCACCCGCGTCTTAACGGATACGCCGATGGTGGAATTGCTCTTGTTGAGAAACACTCTGATCCCGGAGCCGCCGATGCTGGAGAAGCCCTCTCCCTTGCCGCCGTTTTCACCGTACCAGTCCCATTCGAACATATCGAAAGACTGCTGTGTGCCGGCATTTTTCGGGTTCGTGACCCGGTACGACGACGGATCGATCATTCTGACGAATATACCGCCCAGCGTGGGGCTGCTGCAGGTGAAATCATAGTCCAGGGAGAATGTGTATGCTCCGGTAAAGCAGTCGTACGCCACATCGACATCGGTGTGGAAGCCGGCGTATTTGGACAGTTCCGCCACGCCGTCATTGTTAACAACGCCGTCGCCGCCCGCGGCTCTGATTATCTGCATATTAAAAGTGTCGGTCAGTTCCGTGTCCTCTACATTTGTCCCTTCATCTCCGTCAAATACGTAGGAGATCACTTTCTCTTCGTATTCGTCCGCTTCTTCCGCCGCAAACGGCACCGTCAGCAGGGCGAGCAGGAGCGTCATGCAAAGCAGCAACGCCGCCGGTTTGAACAGTTTTTTCATCATATCAGTTTCCTCCTTATTGTTCTGATATATTGTTTCTGTTTTTTCTGTTAATTATTACTACGATCACCGCCGCGGCCGCTAAAAGCAGAGTGGTCGCGCCAACGACTATAACGGGTACCGGCACGCCTGCCTTTTCAGGAGCGTCCGGCAATTCGGGCAATTTTACAGCGGTATCGCGTATCGCGCTCGAAATGTTCCCGCCGTCTTTAATATACCTGTAATTGAACCGGGAATTCGGCGCGGCGTCGCCCAGATCCATGAATTCCATTATTTCGCCGGAAACGGTGGAATTGTCCGCCCATTTGAAGTCGAAATTGTCCCGGCCCGCCAGATCGATGAGTGCGCTTTCCACCCGCACTAACATCCGGTTTCCGGCGACGGAATAATCCGCCCAGCCTTTACTGTGCCCGCTCCAGTCCGTTCCCGCAAACTCTTCCACGGATAATTTACCGCCGGCGGCGTCAATACTGCGGCCGATCACGAAATCGTACCCCTGCCAGCCGCTGTAGTAGTACTGGTCGCTGTCAAAGAACAGATTCATCCAGTTCTGCGTGCCTTCGGCGGTGACAATATCGTCCGCGCATTCCGCCAGGAAATACGTGTATTTATCGGTCTTCGACACCTTCACGCACAGTATGTCGTTGCGGCCGCTGTCATTGACGATCTTTTCGCCGGAGATCGTTTTGCTGCTCCGGTGTGCCGTGTCGCCCGCCGTGTCGTAATATACGGGTCCCACCGCGTCGAACTCACTGAGATCTCCCGCTAAATTGACGTCGATGCTGCCCGTGCCCTTATCCACGGCCCTGACGCCCTTGAAGCGGCGGATGTTCTCCACCATCTGGTAATAATAATTGTCCCGGAACAGCTGGGAGATCGGTTCCACGTCCCGGCTGAACTCGGCGCTGAAGGCGTCAACGTAATTGCTGCTGCACTGCCAGTCGTCCTCGATAATAGTGTAGCTGTCGGATATGAGCTGCCCGATGCCCGCGTTCTGCCAGCGCCCGAAAGTGAACTCGTTCCAGCCGGTGATCATCACCAGCGGCGGATCGAGCTCGAACACCCGGTTCCACTGTTCCTGGAACGCGAGTCCGTCGCCGATAGTGTCCAGTCCGTACCCGAAATCCCCCACACCGCGGGAAGGCTGCTTCCCGTCGTGGAAACTGCGTCCCCGGGATGAATTTGAATGGAATCCGGCACTGACAACGATCTGCTCCACCTCTCCCGCGGCGTTTCGGCCCGGTTCCTGGGGGTATTCGGCGATCCAGGGCCACTTAAGTATTCCGTCGCCGGTAAAGCTGTTGAACGCCCAGGAGCGGCGGAAGGTGAAATATTCCTGCAGTTCCGTGCTGACTTTGGACTTGTTCAAGTTGCCGAGGATCAGCGGCTTCCCTTCCCACATGAACCACAGATCCGCGTATTCGGGTTTGGAATAGGCGTCTTTATATATGGTTTTGATGTGATTGGCAAGAGTATCTTCTTCGTCTCCGTTATGGAATACAATTTGCGGCGTATTGCCGCCCTCGTCCCGCACCTTGCGCCAGGTCTTCAGCAGCAGTTTCCAGCAGTTTTCGAAGAGGCCGCCGTTGTTCGTGGTATCGAGGAACACAAAGTCAATGCCGGCATCCGTCAGCAGCTGGGCATGTTTCCGGTATATCCACTCGTCCAGGTCGGTCCGGTAATAGCCGAAATACGGCCGTCCCCAGGTGTGGAAACCGTCCAGCGGCGCCATTTCCCATACCGCCTCCACACCGCCGTCCAGGTAAGTCTGGGTGGTGTCGTAAATCGTCGCGGCCTCATGGCTCATGAACAGAAAATAGAATATGCCCACGTATTTACCGTTGCGCGGGTCTCCGGCTTCGGCGTTGTCCGGAAACACCCGGCCCAGTTCGTCGGTGCCGGCCCAGGTGTCGGACAATATATCCGCCGGGCCCGTATCGACTTTCCCGGTCCCGGCATCGCCTTGCGCGCAGACGCTTACGATCCCCAGGCAGAGGCAAAGGGTCAATGCCAGCGACAATATAGTAATTATCTGTTTTTTCATTGTCCCCACCTCCTCATTCTCTGGTATAGATCGGCCTTTTGCCGTCGATCACGGCATTGGCGTCTTCCTGAAAGACCGCCAGTTTTTTGAAGAAACGGTCAATGCCCTTGCCTCCGCTGAACTCCCGCACCATCACGGCCGAAAACACCGTGCGCATGCGGATATTCTTGTTGTAGATCTCGTTGTCCCCGGAGAGCGCCGCGGTGAAGTCGTCCCGGAGCCCGTCGTCAACGCCTATAAGCGCCCGTTCCGCATTGTCCCCCGCGAACACCCCGGTGCGCCAGAACGTCTCGCCCCACATATCCCGGTTCGCGGGAATACCGCCGTAATACGAGATCAGTATTTTCTGACCTTCCGCCGTGAGCGAAAACGCGGCCAGTTTTCCGGCCATATTCTGCTTTGCGGAGGTGACCGGAACCGCGAAGCCTTTTATGAAATCGGTATCCGCGATACCGGTGCGGTTTCCGGCGTCCGATTTGGGCAGCGGCAGCAGTACCAGCCGGTTTTCGGCCAGCAGTTCATCTACCTGTTTTCCCGGGTTTATGATGGTCTTTTTCTCGGTTTCAAACGAATAGTTGTTGCGCCCTGGCTCGCAGGCGAAGGTGAAGCTCATGGCGCAGATCCGGCTGGAACTGTCCAGCACCGGACTGTACGCGTAATTATGTGTGTACATGGAATACATCCGCTCCAGCGCCTGCCCCGCGCTGCCCGTTCTCGAAAGATCGAAGCGGCCGTCCGTCAGATACGACCCGGCCAGGAGGTCGCAGTAGTATTGCCACACGTAGTTCATGTAATAGGGCATGTAAACGCCGGCATACGCTTTGCCGTCGCGCCGTCCGGTCAATGCCTCCGCCACCGCTTCGAATCCGCTGAGGCTCCAGTCATTATCCGGAAGCGTCACTCCCGCGTCGCCGAACACCCCCGCGTCGGCAATTATTACGGCGTGGTCATAATTGAACGGTATCATCCGGAGCGTCCCGCTTTCGCTGATCTTAGCGGTATTCCGCGCGCCGCCGGCCAGTTTTTCTTCCGCGATCCCTGCCGCTTCGAGGTATTGCCCCGCGTCTGTCAGGCTGCTTGCCGCATACAGCAGCATATCGTCCGCGCCGAGCAGCATGCAGTCGATCCCCGCCGTTTCTTTCGGCAGTTCGCTGTAATACTTTATGCTGACTTTGATTCCCGGTTCGGTCTTGTTAAAGGCGTCAATATACTCCCCGAGGCACCTTTCCAGCGCCTGCTGCCCCGCGGCCGAGGTCTGATCCTTCTTTACCGCGAGGACGATCGTATCGGCAGGGATAATTTCTTTCCCGGAGCTTTCCTGTTTCGCGCAGCCCCCCGAAAAGGTCGCCGCGAAGGCCAGCATCGCGGTAAGGATCAGCAATGCTGCAGCACGAACCGATCTGTTTTTCATGCTTTTATGCTCCTTCCTGCTTCCTGTCAACAGATAATTCCTGATCGCCCTTGATTTTAACATATGTTAATAATAGTACACAAGGACAATTTAAAACACTCTGTTACTAATTTGCTACGAAATCCGGCCGCACGACGGACGGCGCTCGCTCATTTTTAGTTTGCAGGCGCCTTCTCTTGTTTTTGGCAGAACGCCAAAACCCGCAGATGTCATAGCAAATCAATAAATAATAAAAAGTGCTATGACGAGGGTTCCTTCTTTTGAACGGGCAAAAGAACGGTATGACCTTTCAAATCATAGCAAAATCGCAAAATGGTCGGATTGCTATGATGATTCTGGCCTTAACAGTTCGATACACATCGTTATTTAATAAGATACAGGTGAATTGACAGAAATAGAAGCCGCCTTATGCCAAAAAACGAGGACAACAAGCCTGATATGTCATAGCAAAAATAAAATAACGCCCGTTTGCTATGATGTCGGCACTTTTTTGATCTGAAAATGAGCGAGCGTTGCTTATCGCACAGCCGTCGCATTAAAACAGAGCCTCGGCTTGCGCAACTAACAAAAAAGTAGTATTATAAATACATGATCAGATATACCAAACTAAACAAAATAATAAAACTTTCATCGGTGGTCGGCATTGTCCTCGCCGCGGCAATATTGTTGACTCTGGCAGGCTGCAGCAGAAAAGTAAACGTCTCCGGCGTAAAGATCGGCGGCGTGGCGCTGGAAGAACTGCGTATTTATATGGAATTGACCGGAGATACGGACCTCCGGCGCGCCGAAAAAGCCGAAGAACTCAGTACGCACGTAAATACGCTGTTGACGCAGGCCGGAGGCAAAGCGCTGGAGCTCGCCGACAGCGCGCCCGACGGCGATCCCGCCCTTATATTCACCGAGACTGCCGCCAAGGGCTACGACGATTATACTGTTCGGCTCGGTTCCAGCGGGCAGGTACTGTTTGAGGGCGGCAGCAAATGGGCACTAAAAATGGCATTCAGCGCGTTCCTGGAGGCATATGTGCTGAACGGAAAAGGCATTGACGCCGAGACCGCCGCGGCGGAAGGGATCCGTCCCGGAGAACCGCTCATTGACTACATCGCCCCGGACCGGGACGCGTATATCAACGACCCCTCGCTGCTCCCCTTTCACTGGCGGGGCGAATGGTCGCCGCCGGCCGAAATGCTGGACTATGATGCAAAAGTCGCCTGCCTGGAACGCAAAGAAAACCGCCACGTGTTCACTGCCTCCCACCGCGGCGACTGGCAGCGGTACCCGGAAAATTCCATCGAAGCGATCATCTCCGTTTGGGCAATGGGTGGTGACTGTGTTGAGATCGACCTGCACTTCACGAAGGACAAGGTACCGGTGGTCCTGCACGACTCCTCGCTTTCGCGGACAACAGATTTCGCGGACAAAGCAGGCAAAAACGGCCTGCCCGAATCCGACAAGATCGGCGACTGGACGCTGGAGCAGGTGCGGCAACTGCGCCTGAAAGAAGGCAAAGGCGGCAATGACGCGGCGGTCACCCCGTACCTCATCCCCACGCTGGAAGAATGCCTTGTGGCCGCGCGGGGCCGCTTTTTCTACATCCTGGACAAGCCGAAGGCCTGGCGTTACGCCAAATTGCCTGACATAGAGGAGCTCCAGCCCCTCAGCAAAAAGCGCTACCTGGCGCCTTATATGGAGCGCGCGGAAAATTTCGAATCCGTGCTCATCGCTTACGGCACCATCGACGAGACTGAGGAAGGCACGCTGGACGCGGACGAGGCGCTGAAGATCCAGCAGTATATCTACGATACCTACGGCCGCAAAATGTTTTTCTTCCTGAGAGGCTGGACGGACCGCGGCACCGCCGGACCGTACGCGGAAACGCTGGAAAACGGGTCGCTCTCTAACTCCGGCGTGATCGTGAACGGCGGCTTCGTTGGCGCCGACACCGAAATGGCCAAAACCATCCGGGCACTCACGAAGACCCACCCGTACACGTTCTTCGGGAGTTGGACACTTGACGCCGGCAATGATCACGAGGAGGTCTGGGACAAGATGTACAAAGTGGGCCTCCGGGGCATGATGACCGACGATATCATGCGGCTGGTCAAGCGGGCCGCCGAACTGGGCGGATATGTTTAAAACAAAAAACCGCAGAGATCTCTCCCTGCGGTAAAATATGTTCGCCGCGCTTTACCAGCTTATCTCCGCTTTTCCGGTGAGCGCCTCCACCGTATCGATCACTACGACGCAATCCGGATCGACCCGCTCAAGAATAAGCCTCATGATGTTCTCGGGCACCGATACGCAGCCGCCCGTATAGGGTTTGACCGGGCCGAGACAGTGTAGAAAGATCGCCGACCCGCGTCCGGGCGTGCCGTCCTCATTAAAGCTGATGTTCAGGCAATACTGATACTGGTACTCGTAGTCGACAATGTGCTCGCTGTCAGTGAGATCAAGGTTCGGATAGTCTGCAATGTCTACCATCTCGTTATAATGCATCCCATCGCGCACGTCGCCGGACCAGTAGGTGTTGTCCGTCACCTTTATGTACGGGATCGCGCAGCCGGGGTCCGCGGCAATTCCAAACGCCTTATTAAACTTATAAACACCTATAGGGGTCTGGCCGCAGCCCTCAGCGTGGTCGGCGTCAAGGCACAGGCCGTTCTTCCCGACGTATCCCGGCGTCGACAGGATCTGCTTCCAGTTGCCGTCCTGGTCGCGCTCGTGCATCGATACCGTGGCGGTGGTTTTGTCCATGCCCATTCCGGCGACAATAAACAGCTGCTTCACCGAGCTGTCCTTTGCGGCGGGAAGCGCCTTCACCCAGTCGGGCGAATCAGTCTCATGCTGGGTCGAAGAATGAATACTGTCGCTCCCCCGGCCCCGCGGAACAGCGGAGCACGCGGCAAACGAAAACAGTGCTATGCTCGCGGTCAAAATACTTAATAGCCTTTGAATTGATCTTTTCATATGGAATCTCCTTTGCGCTTCCTGTCAAAGGCCAGCACGATTATGCAGCAGGCAAGGCTCGCGAATACAAGCACCGTCATGGCGGCGTGCGCGTTATCGCCGGTCTTCGGGTTTACAACTTCTTTCGGAACCGCGGTAAACAGCGGTTGGTACGTCGTTACCGTCCCTTCGACCGTTCCGTCGTCCCAGCTGTTGAAGATGTATGTATAGTTTTCATCCTCAGCCTTGACCGGAACTTTGTCAGTCGTCTCCGGCGCTTCCTCACCCTCCTTGTACGACTTGCTGTCAAGGACAGTGTCATCGCCCTCGAGCCAGATCACGGTGTACACGATCTTCTCGCGGTATTTAGCGGTGAGTTCCGTATCCTGGGTAAGAGCGAAAGTATAAACAAGCTCGTCCGAAACCTTGCTGTCCCCGCTGTACCAGCCCTCGAAAATGTAGTCATCGCCAACCGTGGCAGTAACAGTTACGGAGGAGTTGACAACGAATGTCCCGCCTCCTGACACCGTTCCGCCTTCCGAAGGATCTGCGATAACGGTAACGGTGTACTTTATCAGCGAGTTGTTGACAAGGAGTACGGTCTTGCCTTCTTCATCGATCTTTATGCTTCCGGTGGAGGTCACCGCTCCGGTCTCGTCAATGGTGAATGTGGTGTCGTCCGCGGCAACATAGTTTTCAGGGGACTCTGCTTCGCGTAGTGTGTATACCTCGCCTGTCTTAAGTCCTTCGACGGTATGAACTGCATTGTTCGATATCCATTCTTCAACTACATTGCCATTGCAGTCAATTATCTGGAGTTTCGCTCCCTCGAGCACTTCGCCCTCATCATCCACCTTGAGGATATTAACGACCGTCTTTGCATTCTCAACCAGCATAACGGTATTACCGTTCTCGTCGACCGCGGTACTGCCGGTCGTGGTTATCTTTCCTGTTTCATCGATCGTGAAGGTCGTATCCGTCGTGACCGTATAGCCTTCGGGAGCTGCTGCTTCACGGATCGTATACTCCTCGCCGGTCTTGAGTCCCTCTATCTTATGGGCATCGGCAGCCGAGACCCACTCTTCCACGACATTTCCGTTGCTGTCAATGATCTGAAGCGTCGCGCCTTCGACTTCCCAGCCGCCATCGATATCCACTTTAGAGACATACACGACAGTCTTTGCATTCTCGACGAGCATAACGGTATTGCCGTTCTCGTCGACCGCCGTGCTGCCGGTCGTGGTGATCTTTCCTGTTTCATCGATCGTGAAGGTCGTATCAGTCGTGACCGTATAGCCTTCGGGAGCTACTGCTTCGCGGATCGTATACTCCTCGCCGGTCTTGAGTCCCTCTATCTTATGGGCATCGGCAGCCGAGACCCACTCTTCCAC
>JAFZSK010000066.1 GCA_017620915.1 Clostridia bacterium
ATGACCTCGTGGGGCACCACCTGACCGGGCGAAATGATCAAATCATACGATTCATCCATCACGCGGCGGTTGATCTCGGCGTCGATCGGGTCGTGCCACAGCCCTTCGGTGATCTCTTCCAGAAACTCCGCGGGAATTTCGCCCAGCTTCATCACGTCGGTGCGCCAGTTGTGCGGGATCAGCGCTTCGTACGGCACGTCGGGAAACATTCTGGCCGCCTGTTCGCGGCTCACCGGCACGTGGGTGCCCAGCGCGGGCATCACGTCAACGTCAACCCCCATTTCCCTGAGCGCGCGGTAATACACGCAGGTGATGAAGCCGGCGCCGGAATGGTAGCGCGTGAAATCCGGGGGCAATATCAGCACTTTTTTCAGCTGCCGCCCCTCCAGCGAACGCAGCAGCGCTTCCCGGATCTCGTCCGGGGTCAATCCGTCCGGCACGCCGGCAACGCGATACAGTTCCATAAGGCATCACACCCCGCTGTACGCGGAGAAGCCGCCGTCGATCGGCAGCACTACGCCGGTGATGAACGAGGCCGCGTTGTTGTCCAGCAGGAACAGCACCGCGCCCACCAGCTCGTCCGGTTCGCCGAAACGGCCCATCGGGGTGGCGGCCAGTATTTTGCCCGTGCGCGCGGTGGGCGTGCCGTCCGGATTCCACAGGAGCGTGCGGTTCTGGTTGGTGGAGAGGAAGCCGGGGGCAATGGCGTTGACCCGTATGCCCTGCTTCACAAAATGCACCGCGAGCCACTGCGTGAAGTTGGAAATCGCCGCTTTCGCGCCGGAATACGCCGGTATCTTGGTGAGCGGCGTGTAGGCGTTCATGGAGGAGATGTTCAGGATCGAGCAGCCCGGGCGGTCCAGCATGTCCCGCGCGAACACCTGGCTGGGCAGCAGCGCGCCGAGGAAGTTAAGATTGAACACAAAGCCCACGTCCTCCGGCTTGAGGTCGAAGAAGGATTTGGTCTCCGCGTCAATATCGCCGGGTTCGTAGTATTCTTTGTCGGTGGTGGCGCGGGGGTTGTTGCCGCCGGCGCCGTTGAGCAGGATGTCGCAGGGACCCAGTTCGGCAAGCACCCGGGTGCGGCAGGCTTCCAGCGCGTCGCGGTCAAGAACGTTGACCTTGTACGCGCGGGCAATTCCGCCCTCCGCCCGGATCTCTTCCGCCACTTTTTCGGCGGCGGCTTCGTTGAGGTCCAGCAGCGCGACTTTCGCGCCCGCCGCGGCCAACGCCTTCGAAAACACCGAGCACAATACGCCGCCGGCGCCGGTGACGACCGCGGTCTTGCCCGAAAGATCGGTATTTATGGGATTTTTCATGGTGATCTGCTCCTTTATTTATGAATTTGTGCGAGTGCCGTTGTCAGACCGTGTACGCGGAGGACGCCGTGTCGCCGCCGTGGCCGGTCCAGTTGGTGTGGAAGAATTGACCGCGGTGCATATCCACGCGTTCGTACGTGTGCGCGCCGAAGTAGTCGCGCTGCGCCTGCAGCAGGTTGGCGGGCAGCCGCGCCGACGTGTACCCGTCGAAATACGCCAGCGCCGCGCTGATCGCCGGCAGCGGTATGCCGTTAAGCGCCGCGGCGGCCACCACTTCGCGCCACGCCGGCAGCAGCTCCCGCACCGTATCCGCGAAAAAGCTGTCCGCCAGCAGATTGGAGAGCGCCGGATCTTTGTCGAACGCCTCTTTGATCCGGCCCAGGAACACGCTGCGGATGATGCAGCCGCCGCGCCACATCAGCGCGATGCCGCCGTAGTTGAGATTCCAGCCGTATTCGGCCGCCGCGGCGCGCATCAGGGCGTAACCCTGCGCGTACGACACGATCTTGCCGGCATACAGCGCTTTGCGCAGCTTTTCCACAAATGCGTCCCGTTCGGCGCGGTTGCCTTTGAACTCCGGCACGTCGCGGGGGTATATCGAAGCGGCGGCAACGCGCTCTTCTTTGATCGCCGACAGGCAGCGCGCGTACACGGCTTCGGTGATGAGGGTGAGGGGCACGCCGTTGTCCAGGGCGGCAATACCGGTCCATTTGCCGGTGCCCTTCTGCCCGGCGGTGTCGAGAATGAGGTCGAGGGTGGCAGCGCCGTCGTCCTCACGATGGCCCAGTATATCCCGCGTGATCTCGATCAGGTAGCTGTCCAGTTCGGTACGGTTCCAGGCTGCGAACACGTCGCGCATCTCATCATTGCTCATCCGCAGCCAGTCGCGCATCAGCTGGTACGCTTCGCAGATCAGCTGCATATCGCCGTATTCGATGCCGTTGTGCACCATTTTCACAAAATGTCCCGCGCCGCCTTCGCCGACCCAGTCGCAGCAGGGCGTGCCGTCCTCGACCTTTGCGCAGATCGCCTGGAAGATCGGCTTCACGTGCAGCCACGCCGCGGGACTGCCGCCGGGCATCATGCTGGGGCCTTTTAGCGCGCCTTCCTCGCCGCCGGATACGCCGGTGCCCACGTACAGCAGGCCTTTGCTTTCCACGTAGGCGGTGCGGCGGGCGGTGTCGGGGAAGTGGGAGTTGCCGCCGTCAATAATGATGTCACCCGGGCTCAGCAGCGGCAGCAGCTGCTCGATCATGTCGTCAACGGGCGCCCCCGCCTTGACCATCAGAAACACTTTGCGGGGCGCCTTCAGCGCGGCGGTCAATTCCGCCAGCGTATGGCACCCGATGATGTTTCGGCCCTGCGCTCTGCCCGCGAGGAAGCGGTCAACTTTCTCCACCGTCCGGTTGTACACCGCCACGGTGAACCCTTTGGACTCCATGTTCATCACAAGGTTTTCACCCATCACGGCCAGGCCCACGAGGCCAATATCTGCTTGTTTCATACTCAACTTGTCCCTTCTTTTTTGAACACGGGTTCAGGCCCCGTTTTTAAACATGGGGTCAGACCCCGTGTCAGTTTTCAGCGTTTGACGCGGGCGTTGCCCTTATATATGTTCCACACCTGCTCCTCGGAGGAGGGGGAGGCGTAGTCGGTGAGCATCGTCACCGCCAGCGCGCCGGTGGCCCAGCCGAATTTCAGCGCGTCCGCCGGTTCCCAGCCTCGCAGCACCGCGTAAAGCAGGCCGCCCACGAAACCGTCGCCGCCGCCGATGCGGTCCAGCACGGGGATCTCGCGGGGGTCTTCAACGTACCAGTTGCCGCCGGCCCACAGAATGCCGCCCCAGAGGTGCGCGTTGGCCGACAGGACCTGGCGGAGGGTAGTGGCGAACATTGACGCCCCGGGGTACGCATTGCGCACGCGCGCGATCATTTCTTTGAAATTGTCGATGCCCGACACGATGCCGCGCCCGCCCGCCTCGGGGCCTTCGATGCCGAGAGCCAGCTGGAAATCTTCCTCGTTGCCGATCAGGATATCCGCCAGGCCCGCGATCTCGCTGAAGTCGCGCCGCAGTTCCGCCTCGCGCCCCTTCCAGAAACTCGCCCGATAATTGAGGTCGAAGGACACGAGCGTGCCGTGCTGTTTGGCGCAGCGGGCCACTTCCAGACACGTCTTTGTGGTCTGCTCGCTCAGCGCGGCGATCAACCCGGAAATATGCAGTATTTTCGCGCCTTCCACCCGGAAAATGCGGTCAATATCGTAATCCGCGGCGTCGATCGTACGCCCCACTTCGCCCGCGCGGTCGTTCTGCACCACCGGTCCCCGCAGCCCGTAGCCGGAGTCGGCAATATTGAACTGATGCCGGTACCCCCACGGCCCGCCCTGCGGCACGTCCGGCCCTTCGTACCTGATGCCGCGCTTGCGCAGTTCGCCTTTAATATACGCCGCGATGGCGCTGCCCGCCACAAACCGCGTCAGCACCAGTGTCTCGCGCCCCAGCGCCGCGCTCACGTTCAGCACGTTGGTCTCGGCGGACGTGCTCTGCAGTTCAAACGTGTTCGAAAGCTCCACCGGCTGGCGGTTCGCCGGCGTCAATCTCACGCCCATGCTCGAAACGGTGACAATATCGTACCTGGCATTCTCTCTAAGCTTCATTCGGATCGGTCCTTTCGTGAAGTGTCATAATATATTACTCGAATTGTATTTATACTAAAATTATAGTTGCCCGAAAATGCTATAGAATTGTAAATATAATCAAATCATATTGCAAAAAAATGCAAAAGCAGGTATTATTACGACGGGGAGGTGAGCGAGTGACCAACGAGTTGTTCACATACAGAGATAAAGGGCTGTATTGCCACCATAGCATTGACGACGCACCGGATCCGGCGGATTATTACATGCATACACATGAGTGGATGGAATTGTATTATTTCGTTGACGGAGACGCGTCGTTTCTGGTAGAAGGCAACGAATATATACTTCGTCCGCACGATATACTGATCATGCGCAGCGCGGAGGCTCATAAACTGGAACTTCGGTCCGGGCAGCGCTACGAACGGATCGCGATCCATTTCCATCCGTCGATACTGGAAAGCGCGGATCCGGACGGTGTATTGCTCCGCCCGTTTCTGGAACGGCCGCTGGGCAGGGGCAATCGTTTTCGCTCTGCCGGTTTCAAGTCGATATTTGAAAATTTTGACAACGACATCATTCCCGAGCTGCGGCGTTTGATGGTATTGACAACGCTTCAGACCGCGCTGCTTGAGATCTGCGAAGCAGCGCTTTCCTCGGGGACAACGCCCTACGACAGCGCCGGTATTGCCGCCGCTATTTTGAAATACGTCAACGATCGCCTGTTTTCCGACCTGTCCGTTGCAGCCCTCAGCCGCGAGTTTTATCTGAGCCCTTCACAGTTGAGCCGTGTATTCCGCAAAGCAACGGGTTCCTCTGTGTGGCAATACATCCGCGCTAAACGCCTGCTTGCCGCGCGGGAACGAATTGCGTCCGGCGCTACTGCCTCCGCCGCCTGCGCCGCCTGCGGTTTTCGTGACTACTCCGCCTTTTATCGTGCCTATCTGGACCGCTTTAAAGAGCCTCCGTCCGGGGTTCCGCGCAAATAGTGCTTCGGGAAAACGCGTCGAATTAATTGCACGTTTTGCATGTTGTTTTCGTTTCGATCCGCTCATTCTCGTTTTTTTCGCCCAAATTGGTATAAAGTGACTGGCGTTCTATAGTTTAATACCAACTCTTCTTTGCTCTCGCTCATTTTCAAAACCGTAAATCATAAAAAGTGGTATATATTAGCTAATCAAGAATAATTTATTCCAGGCCGGGAGCGACCGCGTGGTATAAAAGCCTGTGACAATTTATTGTTTATCCCAGATATGTCTAATCCGACGGGGCCAGCAATTGAGAGAAGGCGCCCGCCATGGTATAAAACTGTAAGAAGTTGATCGAATTATCCCAACTTTGCTCCAAACGACTTAAAACTTATAACTTATAACTTCTAGCTTATAACTTCTCCCTTCCCCTTTGACCTCAGATTTGGTATAATCAAGACAGATCCCGATTCAAAAGGACAGACCCGGATGGCGCCGAACGAAAAGACCGAAAACAGAAGACCGTGGATAGTGAAGTTGTGCGTGGCGGCGGCGATCGCCGCCGTGTTCATCACGCTGCTGGTCACCGCGAGCTGCCGGATGCGGAAATATACGGGGCCGATCGTTGCCGTCAACGGAGACTTTGCCGGCGTTGACGACCTCGGGAGAGTCTTGCCGCTGTCCGGCGGAGCGCCCGAGCTGCGCGACCGCAAAGTCGGCATCTTCTACTTCCTGTGGCAGGGCGAGCACGGCACCGGCGGCCCGTACGACAACTACAAGACCGTGCTCGAGCACCCCGAAGCGCTGGAGTCCGAGGCCAACTGGATGGCCGCGGGCGGCGGGCCGAGGCACGCGCACCATTTCTGGGGCGAGCCCCTGTTCGGGTACTACGTGTCCGCCGACGGATGGGTGATGCGAAAGCACGTGCAGATGCTGACCGACGCAGGCATTGACTACATCATGTTCGACGTGACTAACGCCGTGCCGTATATTGACCGCGTGCGGCAGCTGATCGGTATCTGGTACGAATACCTCGAGCAGGGGTACGACGTGCCGAAACTCACGTTCCTCACCAACAGCAATTCCGTAGAGATCATAACGCAGCTGTACACCGAAGTCTATGCCAACGCCGCCATGCATAAAAAGTATCCGCGCCTCGACGAACTCTGGTTCAACTGGGACGGCAAGCCCATGATCGTTGGCTCCGACTGGTTTATATTCCTGGCCGACGAGATCGCGGATTATTTCACTATCAAGGACACTGTCTGGCCCACGTCCGGCCGCACGGACAACGGCTTCCCCTGGATGGAATTCCACCGGCTCTACACGAACGACGCAATTTACGGGCGGAACGGGCGCAAAGAGGTCGTCAATGTCTCTGTTGCCCAGCACAATGTCAGCATCAATATGGCCGCGGCGGCCTGGTACGGCGCGGCGGATCATACGCGGAGCTATCACGACGGCGCCGTTGACCGCTCGCCCGACGCGATACTGTACGGTTACAATCTGGCGGAGCAGTGGGAGTGGGCGATCGGCGTTGATCCCGAAATGGTGTTTGTCACCGGCTGGAACGAGTGGGTGGCGCAGCGGCAGCCCGGGAGCGAGACGCAGCCGATCAGTTTCGTGGATTGCGCCAGCCCGGAAGCCAGCCGCGACATCGAACCCATGAACGGACTGCTCGGGGACAATTATTATATGGAGCTCATCTCGTACATCCGTCAATATAAGGGCACGCAGGGCCGCGTGGCGGTAGGGGACAACATCACCATCGATCCCGACGGCGGTTTCGGACAATGGGACGACGCGCGCATCACCGCCGTTTACACCGACTACGAACGCGACACGCTGCCGCGGAACGCGCTCGGATTCGGCGGCATAGAATACAAAGATGACACCGGACGCAACGATTTCGTGAAATTTAAAGTTGCCCGCGACCAGAAATATGTGTATTTTTACGTCGAGACCGCGGAGGACATCACGGAGCCGGGTGAGAACTGGATGACGCTGTTCATTGACTCCGGCGCCGCCCGGGACAGCAGGGACCGGAGCGCGTTCTGGCTGGGTTCGATAGATTTTGCCGTCAACCTGGAGCCGCCCGAGGGCAATACCGCCATCGTGTCCCGCTACACCAAAACCGGCTGGCAGCGCGCGGGCACGGCGGATCTGCGGGTGGAGGGCAATAAACTGATGCTCCGCGTGTCCAAAAAGCTCCTGAATGTAGAGCGCTGGGGCCGCCTTATTGACATTCACTTCAAATGGGCGGACAATTATAAATACAATGACGATGGCTCGCTGGACGTCTGGACGTTCTACCGGAACGGCGACAGCGCGCCGCTGGGCAGATTGATGTATGTTTTTTCGGAAAGGCAGTGATCCGGAATGAGCGACCGCGCGGACGATACCGATATTTTGAACACAGGGACAGACCCCGTTTTGAACGAGGGGACAGACCCCATTGCAGCGCCCGTTGAGCCCGAGGATGTTGCCGAAGAGGCCGCTGCCGCCGAAGCAACTGATGCCGGCCGCGTTGACAACAAACGAACGCGCACCCGGGACGATGACAGCATTTTCCGGCGTATGGGCAACAAATTGTCCGAAGGCACGTACCGTACCGTATTCGGCGTACTGCTGCTGCTGATCCTGGCCACCAAAATAATATTCGACTTTGACGGCTTCCGCGGCTTTGTGAGCGACTTCGGGCGGCTGCTGATATCGCTTCTGGGCTACCTGCTGGTAGGTTTCATAATCGCGTACGTGCTCAACGCGTTCGTCAACTGGCTTTCCGATCACCCTCTCAAAAAGATAAAATCTCCGCGCAAAAAACGCATCATCGGCATCGTTATCGCGTATATCATGCTGGCGGCGATCCTGGCGTTCCTGATCGGCACGATCGTGCCCAAGTTAGTCGAATCCGTGACCAACCTGGCCAAACTGGTGCCGGGAATGGCGGAGAAAGTGTACGATTTCTATATTGACGTAGTGGAAAAAGGCAAATTCGATCTGCCGGAAGTGGTAACGGAGGGCATTGTTCAGGGGATCGAAGGTATCAAAAACTGGCTGATGGGACTGCTCAACAGCGAGATAATAACAAAATACGTTCCGAAAATCTTGTCCGCGACCGGTTCTACACTTTTCAAAGTCGTAATGGGCCTGCTGGTCTCGGTGTACATGCTGCTGGAGAAGGACCGCGCGCTGGACGCCGCAAAACGCATCAACTACGGCCTGTTCAAACGCGAACGCGCCGACCGGGTGGCAGACGGCGGCCGCAAGATCGATATGATCTTCAAGCAGTATTTTGCGGGCAAGCTCCTGCAGGCGGTCGTGATCCTGCTCCTCAGCTATGTGGTGCTGCTGATCGGCAACATCAAATATGCGATCCTGTTCGCCACGGTCATTGCCATCACTAATATGATCCCGTACATCGGCCCCTGGATCGGCGGCATCCCCACGGTCCTTATCTGTCTGGTGCAGGATCCCTGGATGGGTGTGCGGGCGCTTATCTGCGTGCTGACGATCCAGATAATCGACAACTGGTTCCTCACGCCCCGCATCGTCGGACACAAAATGGGCATCAGCCCGCTGCTGGTGCTGATCGGGCTGGGCATCGGCGGCACATTGTTTGGATTCGTGGGCGTATTGATAGGCGACGTGCTGGCGGCAATTGCCAAAGTATTGTTCTATGATACGTTCATAGCGCACCGCATCGAGCGCCGTATCGCAATGGGCGAACTGCCGCCGGATTACCGCATTCCCGGACCGGAAGAAGCGGAAAAGGATAAAAAGCCGATGCTGGTGGAGAAGCTCTGGGCGAAGATCAAGCAGTTTTTCTGCTTCCTCGGCCGTAAGATCAAGGGCCTGTTCAAAAAGCGCAAAAACGGTGATCACGATGACAAATACGGAGTTTGACGCACAGGCGCCGGACAATAAGGAAAAGCTCACGCGGCTGCGTCAATATATTGACGCTTCCCGATACACCGTCTTTTTCGGCGGCGCGGGGGTGTCAACGGAAAGCGGCGTCCCCGACTTCCGCAGCAAAGACGGATTGTACAACCAGCACGATATCCGCTTCGACAAATACCCGCCCGAATATCTGCTGAGCCACAGCTGCCTCGCGAACGAGCCTAAAGTGTTTTTCGAGTTCTACCGGCAGAAGATGGACGCGCGCCGTGTATTGCCCAACGCCGCCCACAAAGTGCTGGCGCAGCTGGAGCAGGAGGGAAAGCTGCAGGCAATAGTAACGCAGAATATTGACGGCCTGCACCAGCGCGCAGGCAGCCGCACGGTGTACGAGATCCACGGCAGCACGGCGCGGAATTATTGCGCACGTTGCGGCAAAAAGTACCCGCCCGATCATATTTTTGATTCTAAAGAACCGGTGCCGCACTGCGACTGCGGCGGCGTGATCCGCTGCGATGTGACACTGTATGAGGAAGCGCTGCCGGAGCGCACGGTCATGAAGGCAATTGACGCCATAGAAAAAGCCGAGCTGCTGATCATCGGCGGCACGTCGCTCACCGTGTATCCGGCGGCGTCATTCGTCAACTATTTCAGCGGCTCGCATCTCGTAATAATAAATAAGGAGCCGCTGGCGTTCCGGACGGATCCGGAACGGGACATTGTCCTCAGCGGCCCCATTGGTCAGGTTCTGTCAGCGCTTATTTCATGCGGTTGAATACCATGACCTCGTCTTCTCCTTCGCCGGACATGGTCAGCTTGTCGCCTTCGATCTTAATGGTAACGGTACCATCTTCGTCACCAAGATCTTCAAGATCCATAATGTCGTTTTCGTCTTCGTCCATCTCGATCTTGAGTTTGTCACCGTCGAGGGACCACTTGTATTTGGCGTTCTCGTCAATATACGTTGTGCCGGCGTAAACTACTTTAATTGCCATTGCGCCGGTGCCGTCTTTTTTGAATTCCATGGTCATGGAGTAGTCCATGCCTTCCGGAATATCTTCGCCCATCAGGTCAGAGAGAGAGCTGAGGTCGGCTTTCCATTTGCCGATGAGCTTCTTGTTGAGAGCTGCCTTGGTGCCGGCTTTGGAGCAGGCTCCGAACAGAGCGACTGCAAGTGCCAGTGTCAGTACAAGGGCCAATACTTTGATCGTTTTTTTCATAGTAAACTTCCTTTCTGAAGTTGGATTCGGTGACAATATACATCAAATTGAGATTGTTGTCAACAAAAAACGCTGTGACCGGACCGTCCTTGACTGCAAAAACAGCGAAAAACCGGTGGTGAATCGCGAAAACCCCAGTGTTTATGCGGCTTTGCGGGTATATGGCGGATTTTTGGGAAATAATTGTGAAAAGTGTTGACCGCGCGGCGCTTTGATCGATGCCGAAAATCGAAAAAAACACGCCTCACGCGGCTGAGAATCGAATTTTGCGTTTTGTTCAATTGACCGGAAAAAAGTTTTGGGAAATTTATACAAAAATCAGCGAAGAAAAGTGCGTGTGTGGTAGAATCCGGCTCCCGGTTGAAAGCAGCGAAACGGCGGCAGGGATAAGTATCAAAACAGCTTTCTTGCCATAATATACCCCGCATAAACGCAGCTTTGCTCTCTGTCGCCGCTTTCACCGGGACATGGCTTGCGGGCGGCGGTGAAAAGGAGGCGTACAAATGAACGAATTGATCGGCGGAAGATTCAAAGTGCTGGAAACGATCTCGAGCGGCAGAGCGTACAAGGCGTTCGACACGGACGGGCGCAGAACGGTGTTTCTGAAACGCTGGGAGGCCGGGGATGCTTCGTTCGAAGATGAATCCGCGAATCTGAAGATGCTGGACAGTCCGCACGCACCGGAGCTGATCTGTGCGTTTGAAGACGAAACGGGCCGCTATCTGGCGGAAGAGTGGCTGGAGGGCGAAACGCTGGAGGCGGTCGTTGCCGCCGGGCCGCTGGAGCCGGTCGAAGCGGCGGAACTGCTTACGGGGGTGTGCGAGGCGTTGTCCTTCCTGCACTGGAACAAGCAGGGGGCAATGGTATTCATCGATCTGAAGCCTTCGAACATAATAATACGGCGCCGGCAGGACAACGCCGATCGCCGGGTCAACGGCGAGATCTTCCTGGTAGATTATGAAGCGGCCCGGCGTGCGGAGCCGGAACTGCCCGGGACTGACGGGACGAACGCTCGAAACGCCGATATAAAGGATGCCGGGGAACGCACGTTCCGGCTGGGCAGCAGATATTTCACGGCGCCAGAAGTGCTGTTCGGAAAGATCTGTACGCAAAGCGATATCTATGCGCTGGGTGTGCTGATGGGATACCTGCTCACCGGTCGCGAAGGTTTTCCCGGCTCGTACGCATTTAAAGGGTTCCCGGGTGAGTTTATAGCGACATGTACGCTGCCCGATCCGGAAGCCCGGTATAAAGGCGTCACCGGTGTAACCGAGACGCTGCGGCGATTTATACGGGAGAACGCGGCGCCGGAAATGGAACGCGGTGCGGAAGAAAAACGAAAAAAGCGTGAACAGATCAGAGAAAATCCCGTGAACGAAACGCGGCTCCCGGAACTGCTGAAGCATTTCCGCCGTTCCTGCGTCCTTGTAGAGGGCAACCCTTGCTTTGTCAGCGAACTCTCCAGTGTGGCGGCGTACAGCATGAAGCTGCGAACGGCGGTATTCTCGTTGACCGAACGCGGTCGCCGGAGCCTCGAGTACTATTTTGCGGGAAATACCGACGAAAAGGCGCTGGTTGCCGACAAAAACATGTATCCGTATGTGTTTGACCATAAATCGCTGTACCTGTACGATGTTTCCGAATGGGTAAAGCGCGGGTTAGTGAAAATGACGGAAAACGACGGCGGACAACTATACCGCGGCGCGTTCAAACTGGCCCTGGAACTGCCGCTGCGCCGGGAAGAGGACGTGCGCCGTTTCGTTGACTGGTGCTTTGCGAATTTCGACCTGATGCTGCTCAATGTTGACCGCGGGGATGACCGCAAGCTGGTCGGTGCGGCGCTGGAGGCCTGCAGTTACGTGATCGCCACGCCCGGATCGAACGTGGAGGACATGGAATCCTTCCGCAACTATTATCTGGCGCTGGCGGAAAACGGGCGGCTGATCTATTCGAAGGTGCGTTTTGTGGCGTGGGATCACGAGGAACAGGAGGCGCCGCGGGAGCGCCTGTGTCCGGTGGTAGGCAAAGACAAATATCTGGGCGAGATCCGGCGCAGCGAACAGCGTACACGGCGGCGGAACCGCGTCGACGGAGCCAATACGCTGCTTCCGGAGTGCGGCGGTCAATATGAAGAGATCCTTGAACGGCTCATCAGCTGAGGGTCGCGCGGATGAACGGTCGGCAGCGCAGTTTTTTGCGCGATATTGCGAAAACCGCGTCATTGCTGGCGGTGAGTCTGGAGGCGGAAGCGGCGGCCGGGGGCCAGGAACCCTTTTACGTGCTGCTGTGGCACGCGCTGCCGTTCCTGCCGTCAAGCGTCCGTGCGGAAACGGAAGGGCTGCTCCGCGGCGCGGCGACGGACGACTGCTTCGAGATCTCCGACTGGTTTGAAGGAATGCGGTGCGCATACGGTAAGTACAGTCAGGTGTTGACGCTGTGCCAGCTGCTGTGCTGCGCCTGGCGTTCGTACGGACCGGACAGAGGCGCTGAATTGTACCGCTGCGTGGCGGAACTGCTGCGGCTGCTGGCCGCGGCGGTGACCGCGGGCGTCAATAGCGACAGACCGCCGGAACTGTCCGGAGTCTGGAGGTCAATGATAAAGCACCGCCGATACTTATTCGGCGATGACCCCGGCACGCGGCGCAGGCTGCTCCTGGGGCTGGAGTGTTCGATCGGAAAGCGCCGTTCGGACCGGCCGTACCGGCAGCTGGTGCGGGCGTTTCTGGCGAAGGACGCAGGCTGTGCGCGGAGTTCCGAGTCCGGAAAGGATCCGGGCATCGTGCCGGGTAAACGCAGCCGGGACGGTGTGATCAAACTGTATTTGGGGCTCGTTTGTATCTGTGCTGAGCCGGTTAATTAATATAAACGATGGAGGAAGCGGAAAATGATTATTGCGAATAAACAGCCGGAGATTTCGGCCGTTGTCAAAAGATGGAAAAAGATCGCTGCGCTGATGTTGTCCGTGATGATGCTGGCGGTATTTGTACTGACCGGTCCGGTCAACGAAGCGGCGTCCGGCGGAGCGCGCAGCGGCAGCATGGTACCGCTCACCGGATACGGCGGCGCGGAGTATTATAAAAAGACGAATTATTACGTCAATATCTACGGCGACAACGGGCAGATCGTAGAAGTACGGCAGCGCCCGGGAGGCAGCCGGCAGAAGATGTACGTGTTGACGGATCCGGCAAGCGGCACGCAGCAGTACGCATATTGCCTCGCTTCGGGATTGTCATTCAAAACGTCGGCGGAGTTTACCGCCGGCGGCCAGGATACCATATTCAGTGGATACTTTAACAACCTGCCGGAAACAGCGCAAAAAGGCATCGCATATGCTTCGATCTACGGATACAGCGATAAAAACGATGCTCCGGACGCTCCGGGTCCGGTGGAAGGAACGATCGGCGCGGACTTCTGGATGGCCACGCAGTGTGTGATCTGGGAGTATCAGCAGGGGATTCGTGTTGACGCCGGCGCGCGAGAGACGCACGGACTTGTGGAGGCGGACAACTACTACTTTATGATCAAAGGCAAACCCGCGGAAAAGTGCTACGATTACCTGCTGGAACAGATCCGGCAGGCATCGTCGGTACCGGGATTCGCGGCGGATGATTCTTCCGGCTGGACGGACAATATCGTGACGCTGGACGAGATATATTCCGGTGCGGGCACGTATACCGGATCCGTTTTCGCCGGCGGGCAGCTGCCGGCGGGCAGTTATACGGTCACAGACGCGAACGGACAGGCGGTGCCGTACCTGACAGTGATGCGGAACGGAGACCGGTTTACTTTCAGATCTTCACAGGCACTCGAAACGCCGCTGAATCTGGTCATTAAGCGCACGGAGGATCCGGGCAATGAGGGTGCCGCGGTATTTTTCGCACCGGCGGATACAGGCATTCAGACCATGCTCAGCGCCAGCGGCCGGCTGAGCGATCCGTATAAATTGTACTTCAGTATTCAGACGCGCTCGCTCCAGGGGGACCGGGTCACGCTGAACATTCAGAAGACCGCCGCCAACGGCCGTGTATCCGGCATCCCGTTCCAGCTCTGCTGGGCGGACAACGACGGCGAAATGAGCAGCATGACAGTATATACAGACGATGCCGGCAGTATCGCGCTGAATCTGCCTATTGGCGACTATCCGGGAGCAATAACGACGCGGCAGACCGGTTTTGCGATCGGAGAGCTGGTCGGAGATAAATATTTCGGCAGTCTCACCGGATCAAGCGGAAATGTCTACGGCACGTTCTCCGCTTACTTGTTTCGGGAAGAACATGACGGCGGGATCCGCTGGAACTATTCTTTTATGATGGAAGACGCGCGTTCCCGCTCGTGTGACGGCAACGTTGTGAGCGGTCACTATGTCCTGCTGGCCGGAAACGCGACCAACAATACTGTGACGCTAAAATACAGAAATGATCCGCGATACGGCGGCGTACGTCTGCGCAAAACTTCCGAGGACGGCACGCTGCAGGGTTTCCGATTTCTGCTTTCCGGTACCGATCCGGACAACAGCGACATCCAGCTCATCCGGACCACCGATTTAGAGGGCATCGCGGAATGGAACGACCTGATGCCGGGCAACTATGCGGTAACAGAACTACTGGAGGAGGGCAGCCTCTGGGAACACCTGGACACAATATATGTGACGGTCTCCGCAGAGGAGACAGTAGAGATCACGGCCTTCAACCGCCTGAAGCCCGGAATACTGAAGATATATAAAACTGCGGAAGACGACCGCTTCGACGGCGTATCTTTCAGGGTCAGCGGCGTTGACAACGACTTCTTTGCCGTTATCGAGCCGGATGACGAGAGCCTGAACTGGGAGAACGGCAAACAGACCATGCAGGGAGTATTGACCGGACTGAGCCCCGGGCGTTACACAATAACCGAGATCTGCCCGGATCGGTACAATACGCCGGAACCGGTCACCGTGACGGTATATTCGGGGCTGACAACGGAACAACGCTTTAATAATACTGTTGCCCGCGGTGCGCTGACTGTGGAGAAACAGATCTACGCGGAACAGTTCGTGGCGGCTCACGGCAATGCGGTATTCATATTCAAGATCACCGGCCTCGACAGCGGCCGTACATACCATCGCGTGATCGAGTTTGATCAGAACGACGTTGACGGCCGCACCGGCCTTGTTTCAAAAAGTTTTACGCTGGAGGGATTGGCGCCGGGGCAGTACACGGTGGAAGAATTGAAAACGCTCCGGTATGAAATCGAATCGGTCACAGTGACGCCGGGAGGGAGCGTTTCGGAGAAAGTTGCTACACTGCGCGTATCCCGGGACGGCGAGCGGCCGAAAGTCACGTTCGTCAACGCGGTGATAAACCAGGAAGATACATCCCACACGGCGCTGTGTGTCAATAAATTCGATTTCACCTGATCCGCGCCGGCAAGGCACAGGGAAATAACATGAAAAAAGTGTTGAAAACAGCGTTCAAAGTGCTGCTTTGGGCGGTGCCGGTCCTGTTGATCGCCATTTTGGTGTCCCAACTGGCAGGCGTGCGGTATCTGTGCGTGCTGTCGCCGTCAATGGAGCCGGAACTGCCTGTAGGAAGTCTGGTGGTGATCGTTCCCGCGGATCCGGCACGCGTCAAGCTGGGGGACAACCTCGCGTATCTGACCGGCGGCAACATCGTTACTCACAAAGTTCTGCTGAACGACACGGAGGAACGCACAATAAAAACTAAAGGGATCGCAGGCAAACTCGAAGACGCCCCGGTGCCGTACGAAGCGGTGCTGGGCGTAGAGATGTTCTGCATTCCCGGCGCCGGCCGGATCGCGTCGGCAATAAAAACACCCGCGGGGAAGGCCGCGCTCATGACGGCCGGGGTCTTATTCGTACTTGTCCTGTTGATTCCGGAGTTCCTGCCCGGAAAACGACGCAGGACCGCAGCAGCCGAACCGGATCTGACTGTCTGAGACAGCAGATTAATAAATTTTAAGGAGGCTTCATTATGAAAAGAAGCGAAAAAATCATCTTTGGGATCCTGACGCTGGGTCTGCTGGCCGTACTGGTGATAGGCAGTACACTCGCCTACATGACGGACCGGGAAAACAAGGAAAACACCTTCACCGTGGGTACGCTGGACGTATCGCTGGAAGAGAAAAACTGGGATGACGACACGGACGGCGACGAGGCGGTCCCGGGCGACACGTTCGTTAAAGACCCGGTGGTGACCGCGGTCAAAAACGACAGCTATATCCGCGTCCGTGTAACCATCAAAGATTCCGCTACCGGGCGGACCATCAGCGATGCCGACAGACTGGCGCTGATCTGCCAAATGATCAAATATGACAGCACGTACAAAGCGGATACCCAGACTCCCGGCACGGCGATCGTCAAAGACGATTCCTACAGCAGCGCGGATCTCGCGGCCATGCCGATGGTCAATCCGGCATTCACGCAGGTTACTTCATCGACCGCAGGCGAATATGTGTTCAACTTCAATGAGATCCTTGAAGAAGGCGGCAAAGTGGCGCTGTTCACCAACCTGGTCGTGCCTGCGGACTGGTCGCAGGTGCAGCTGGATGTTGTCGGCGCGTTCAAGATCGACGTTGTCGTCGAAGCGATCCAGGCGAAGAATTTTGACACTTCCGCGGAGGCGTTTGCCGCGCTGGACGAAGAGATCAGAAATGGTACAAATGTGAGCAATTACGTGGCCGGTTGACGGAGCACGTGATTTATTAAGCGGTTTTTGCGCGGTTGATTGCGTGAAAACAAAAGGGAATGCAGCGGAAGGCCGGGCGTGAAACGGTCTTTCCGCGCATCCCGGATGATCGGGAGGAACCGGACGATGCGTAAATTTTATATTATTACTCTGGTTGTGCTTGCCTGTG
Organism: Clostridia bacterium; assembly: GCA_017620915.1. Taxonomy (GTDB): domain Bacteria; phylum Bacillota; class Clostridia; order UBA1212; family UBA1255; genus UBA1255. The sequence goes on from JAFZSK010000066.1 coordinate 16,891, forward strand.
TATTTGCGGTGAGCGGTATATTCGCGGCCGCAGACTGGTACCGGGAAGACCGGACAACAAACATCATTTCCGTGGGCGAACTCAGCGGCGACCTGATCGATATTTATGAGCAGGGGACCATCGTGATGCCCGGAGACCGCGTGAGCAAAGTGGTCTCGGTGAAAAACTCCGGCTCTTCCGACGGACTGGTGCGGGTCAGGCTGGAAAGTATGTGGGCCGATTCGGGCGAGGAAACCGCCCCGGAGCAGTTTTCGTTCGAGGTCAATGAGAAAAACTGGCTATTTGACGCCGGCACCGGCTATTACTATTACCTGGGCGTACTGGCGCCGGGGGAGACAACGGAGCCGCTGCTGGATTCGTTCAGCGTCAGCGGCCCGGAGCTGAACAACTATTATTCATACCGCCCCGGGTGTATTCTGGTGACAATGGAGATGGTACAGGCCGCCGCGGAGGGCATCTCGCTGTGGGACAAAACAAATTCAGATCTGGGTATCGAATATCAGGAGCGGCCCGGATACAGCGCTGAGGATGATACCGGCGTGGATTTCGAGGGGCCGGAAGACGGCTTTTTATTCGGAGACAACGGCGATCTGTTCGCCTCGTTTAAAAATATTCTGCCCGGGCAAACAATAATACAGAGGATAAATGTGGGCAGCCGGCACGGCGAAACTACCGAGATATTTCTGAAGGCAACGCCGACCGACGGAACTACATTGTCTCCTGAAACGGAGGCGCAGCTGACGGAGCTGTTGACGAAATATGTAGATTTGAAAGTCAGTGTCGGGGGCAATGTTGTCTACCGCGGCCCCGTCTGGCAGGATGGTGTACGCTTAAAGAGCGCCGGCGCGGAAACCGCTATATCCGGATTGTACGATGACGGCATCAGCCTGGGGCGGTTCTACACCGGCGACGGACTGCCGGTGACCGTTGAACTGGAACTGAGCCGCGATGTGGGCAACGAGTTCCAGAACCTCGCAGGAGAAATCGACTGGGTGTTTTCCGCCAGCGGCACCGATCAGCCGCCGATCCCGCAGACGGGCGACAAAAGCAACAGAATATATTTAATTATCATGCTCGCGGCCGGGGCGGCCTGTCTGGTGCTGATGGCGGCGAGGGCAGTTGCCGTCCGCAAAAAGCGCGGCGGGCGAAATGTCAACGGCGTGCGCTTCGTCATGCCCGTATTGTCCGCATTGCTGCTGACGGGACTGCTGATCGGGGCGGCAATATTGACCGGCGGCACGTCCGCGTTCATGACCGACGCGGAGAGCTGTGAAAACGAAGCGAGCATGGGAGAACTGTCGATCGAACTGAGCGAGCCGTCGTTTGTGCCGGACCAGGTACTGCACCCGTGCCAGACGGTGGACAAAGATCCGCAGGTGACAAATACCGGCAGCGTTCCGGCGCTGGTATATCTCAAAGTTACGGTGCCGATAAAGCGGGTGAAGACCGTATCCCACGAAACGAAAATGATCCTGCCGGCGGAGTCTCACGAGCTGTTCTCCTTCGCTGCGCCGGAGGATTGGCTTCCGGTCGGACGGTACAACCGGTTTGAACCAAACGGAGATCATTACGCGATCTATGTTTACGGTTATCGCGGTGTGCTGGGACCCGGCGAGACCACGCCCCCGTTGTTTGAAACGGTAACATTTATAAATCTTTTGGAAGGCGAGCTGCCCGCCGGGACAGAGGCCGTGATCGATATTGACGCATACGGGCTGCAGAGTGAGCATATTGCCGACAAACTCGATATCGATGCGCGGCTGCAATACGGCTATGACAAATTCTTTAAGGAGTGATCAATATGCAAAACGGCGGAAAGACCGCGAAAATCATAAGAATAATAGTATTGACTGTGCTGATAATTGCCGCGGCGGCGTGCACCGGCGTAACACTGGCATATCTGACAGACAGCGACGAAGCGAAGAACCCGTTTACGGTCGGCGAGACAGAAATTGAGATCCGCGAGACGTTTTCGCCGGATGGCGACGTGCCGGAACCGGGGGGGAGCGTGCCGAAAGTGGTGCGCGTCGTCAATACCGGAAACCTGACCTGCCTCATCCGCGTCCGGCTCCTTTTTGAAGACGACACGCTGGAGAAGGTCGTGGAACCATTTGTGACCGGTCAGGGATGGGATCAGTTTCCGGACGGCTTTTATTATTACGTTTATCCGGTCAAACCTGGCGGAAGCACGATCCCGCTGATCGAGGAAGTGAAGCTCCGGATCGAACACGAGGACGGAACGGATGTCAGTGCGGATGAACTGGAAAAGATCAGTTCCGGGATAATCGTTTATTCGGAGGCGATCGGATACCGCGGCGACCCGGCGCTGCCCTGCACTGCGGCGGAGCTGGCGGCGCTGTGGGGTGAATTTTGACAGAACGAGCATCAAAATATGCTGTATTAATTGACATATAGCTGGAAAATATAGTAAAATACACCCTGTGCCGTTTGTGGTATCACGGTAAGAAATGGGGTTCCGGCATGCTCGAATTATACGAAATTAAGAAAAACTATCCGGTTGGAGACGGAGTGGTCAAGGCGCTCCGGGGCATTGACCTGTCCTTCGGCGAGAAGGGGTTTGCGGCGGTGCTGGGGCCTTCGGGCTGCGGCAAGACGACGCTGCTCAACATCATCGGCGGTCTGGATCACTATACCGAGGGCGACCTGGTCATCAACGGCCGCTCTACCAAAGAATATAAAGACCGCGACTGGGATGCGTACCGCAACCATTCCATCGGATTCGTGTTTCAGACATATAACCTGATACCGCATCAGACCGTACTGAGCAACGTGGAACTGGCGCTTACGCTCGCGGGCATCTCAAAAGCGGAACGCCGCGCCGCGGCCAAACGAGCACTGGAAGAAGTTGGATTGGGTAATCAGCTCAAAAAGAAGCCGGCGCAGTTGTCAGGCGGCCAGATGCAGCGGGTAGCCATTGCGCGGGCACTGGTCAACGACCCGGACATTATTCTGGCGGATGAACCCACAGGCGCGCTGGACACGGAGACCAGTGTTCAGATCATGGAAATATTGCAAAAGGTATCCAAAGACCACCTGGTCGTGATGGTGACGCACAACCGCGAACTGGCGGAGACGTACGCCACGCGTATAATTCAGGTGCTGGACGGCCGGATCGTCAGCGACTCGGTCAACGACGCCCGTGAGACCGTTCCGGATGCTGATGCAAATGTCAAGGCGGAAGCCCCGGCCGCGCAAGGCTCGGACGATACGCAGCCTGCGCGCCGCAAGAAAAAGCCGTCGATGTCGTTTTTTACGGCGCTGATGCTGTCGCTCAACAATCTGCTGACGAAGAAAGGCCGGACGATATTGACCGCGTTCGCCGGCAGCATCGGCATCATCGGCATCGCACTGATCTATTCGGTATCGTCGGGAACGAACCGGTATATTGACCGTATACAGGAAGATACATTGTCCTCGTATCCGATCGTGATCGAAAGTAAACATACAGATATCAGCGAACTGCTGAAGAGCATTTCGGGCAGCCGCGACGGTAACCATGAACACGAAAACGATGCGATCTACCAGCGCGTTTCTATGTACAACATGGTCAATACCATCAATAACATGAACATCACTGAAAACGATCTGGGTTCGTTCAAGAAATTCCTGGACAAAGAGATGGCGGATCCGGACAGCAAATACCGGAGCAGCATTTCGGGGCTGCGATATTCATACGACGTGGAGGTACTGGCGTATACTAAAAATATCGAAAACAACATTGTCCGCTCAGACACGACCGAACTGATGGCGCGCGTTATGACTAAATTCTGGGGCACGGATATCTCTTCCGCCCCGGGCCGGACTTCGAATCAGTCGTTTTCTATGCTGTTCTCCGGCTCGAACGATTCCGGAATGTGGGAAGAACTGCTGCCGGGCTTGAACGGAGAGCCGGTGAGCAATATTATATTGACGCAGTACGACCTGGTATACGGCGACTGGCCTAAGGAGAAAGACGAGGTTGTCCTCGTCCTGGACAGCAGCAACGAGGTGTCTGACCTTGTGCTGTTCGCACTGGGCGTAAAAACCAGCAAAGAGATCGATGATACTATTGACGCCGCGTTTGCGGGTGAGATGCTGGATACAGAGCTTAAAAAATGGTCGTACGAAGAACTGTGCGGCCGCGAGTTCAGGGTATTGATCAATTCGGACTGTTTCATCCGGGACGAAGGCGGGACCGGGCGGTTCAGCGATATTCGCAATACGGAAGCCGGACTGCGTTTTCTGTACAACAACGGATTGCCGGTCAGGATCACCGGTGTGATCCGGCCGAACGCGAATACGACTTCGCCTATGCTCCGGGGCAATATCGGCTATACATACATGCTGACCGATTACATAATCAGCAAGACCGCAGGCTCGCCGGTAGCGGAAGCGCAGCTTAAAACGCCCGGCACGGACATATTTACCGGGCTGCCCTTCGCGGACAACATCACACTGCTCTCCGACGCGGAAAAAGCCGCCGCGCTGCGTTCATATATCGGGGAACTTGATACGGCGGGCAAGGCGGCAACATACGTGCGCATCGTAAGCACGCCTTCGGAAGAACAGATCGCCGCGATGCTCGAGGCGGCAATGGCGGGCATGACCCGGGAAGAAATGGAGAACGCACTGATCAGCGGCGCCGCCGAACAGGCCGGAATGAGTGAGCCGGAGATCCGAAAATACCTGGATTCGATGTCCGACGAGGATCTGATCGAACTGATCCGCACCCTGATAACGGAGCGCATGAAGTCCGAATATGCGCAGGCAGCCACTATGCGGCTTAAAGGCATGACTGATGAAGAACTGGCGGGAGAGCTTGATATGCTGCTGCCGACGCTGTCTGATGCGCAGGCCGCGCTGCTTTACGAGACTGCGCTGGAGTTCTCCGATTCCACGCTGGAGGAGAACCTTAAGGCGATCGGCAGCGTGGACAAAGAGGTGCCGGCCGGCGTAAGCATCTACACTTCCACGTTCGCAGGCAAAGATAAGATCAAGGAAATGATCAACAAGTACAACGACAGCGTGGATGAATACTCTGTAATTAACTATACCGACGCGGTGGGCATACTGATGAGTTCGATCACTACGATCATCAACAGCATTTCCTTTGTGCTCATCGCGTTTGTGGCCATCTCGCTGATCGTATCGTCAATAATGATCGGCGTGATCACGCTGATCTCCGTGCAGGAGCGTACGAAAGAGATCGGTATACTGCGCTCGCTGGGCGCGTCCAAACGAAATGTTGCCGGCATGTTCCTGGCGGAGACGGTGATAATCGGATTTATATCCGGCGTGCTGGGCGTGGCGGTGAGCTGGCTGCTGATATTGCCGCTCAACGCGATCATCCATTCGCTCACGAAAATGACGGCGCTGAGCGCGTACCTGCCGTTTAAGGCGGCAATCGTGCTGATACTTATCAGCATGGCGCTGACCGCGATCGCCGGACTGATCCCGTCGGGCAGCGCGGCCCGGAAAGATCCGGTGGAAGCGCTCAGAACAGAGTGAAAAAAGTGGTTGCAATTGCCGGCGCGAAGGTGGTATAATGTAATCTGCTGTACTTCCCGCTCGAGCCGACCGGCGCAGCCGGAAAGGCAGCGTAGATACAATTGACAGGCGTAAGCTGTAATATACGGTGGAAGCTTTATGTGAAAGAAGGTGACAGGGAATGAAAGAAGGTATTCATCCTAAGTTTTTCGAGACGACTGCAAAGTGCGCATGCGGCGAGACGTTTACTACGTACTCTACGAAGAAGGATATCACAGTTGAAATCTGTTCGAAGTGCCATCCTTACTACACAGGTAAGCAGAAGTTGGTAGATACCGGCGGTCGTGTTGACAAGTTCAACAAGAGGTACGGTCTGTAATTTTGTCATTCAACAGAAAGACGGGTTCGTTCGGTTGAAGACCGTTGTGTTTGCAGGCCTTTACGGGAACGGGTAATTAAGGCTTGCCGAATAGGCAGGCTTTTTTACTGTAAAACGGGAGTGCAGGCCCGCAGACGCGCAGCAGAGCCGGGGAAACCATACGCAAACGGAGTGTTATTTATATGCAAGTTAAAACTAATGAAATCAAGACAAACCTGATCGGCCTGGAGATCGAATCCACGCCCGAAGTTATCGAAGAAGGCCTGGAGTACGCGTTCCGCAGACATAAGAACGAGTTCCGTGTCAACGGTTTCAGACCGGGCAAGGCGCCCCGCAAAGTAGTGGAGCAGGTGTACGGTCAGAGCGTGTTGTACAATGACGCGGCGGACTACGTGATCAATAAAGAGTACGGCGCCGCGCTGGACGAACTGCAGCTGGACGTCGTTTCGATGCCGCAGAATGTGTCCCTTAAAGAGTTCTCTCCGGAGAAAGCGGTGTTCACGCTGGAAGTGTACGTGCGGCCGCAGGTCACGCTGGGGCAGTACCGCGGGCTGGAAGTGACGAAAGTTGACGTCACGGTCACCGAAGAAGACGTTGACAACAAGCTCAAAGAAGAAGCGGAAAAGAACGCGCGGCAGATCAGCGTTGACGACAGACCGGCGCAGCTGGGCGACACCGTCATGCTGGACTTCGAGGGCTTCACGGACGGCGTTGCCTTCGACGGCGGCAAAGGCGAGAACTACGCGCTGGAACTGGGCTCCGGCAGCTTCATCCCCGGATTCGAGGAGCAGCTGGTGGGTGCCGAGATCGGCAAGGATGTCGAGGTCAACGTGACTTTCCCCGAAGAATACCAGGAGAAGTCGCTGGCCGGCAAACCCGCGCTGTTCAAGTGCAAGGTCAACGAGATCAAAGTCAAAGAGCTCCCCGAGATCAACGACGAATTTGCTTCCGATGTGAGCGAATTCGAGACTCTCGATGAATACAAAGCGGACATCCGCAAGAAACTGGAGGAGCGCAAGGCGAAACAGGCCGAGGATTCGTACCGCGAAGAAGCGATGCGCAAGGCTATCGAGGCCGCCACGATCGACGTTCCCGAGCCGATGATCGAGCGCGAGCAGGATCAGGAAGTCAGCCGCATGGAAGAACAGCTCAAGTCTTACGGCATGAAGCTGGAGCAGTACCTCAAATACATGGGCAAGACCGAAGAAGAGTACCGCGCGGATCTCAGACCGCAGGCGGAGATCAACGTGCGCCGCGACCTGGTGATGGATGCCATTGCCGCCGAAGAGCAGCTGGAAGCCACCGAGGAAGAGATCGACAAAGAGTACGCGGCCGCGGCTGAGTACATGAGAATGCCGGTCGAAAAGGTCAAAGAGCTCTATGCGGGCAGCCGGGAGGGTATTGTCCGCGACATCAAACGCCGCAAGGCGGTGGAACTGATCACCAACGCGGTGGTCACCGTGGATAAACCCGCGGAAACACCCGCAGAAGCGTAAGCAAAAACGCGCGCATAATCAGGGGACTCTTAAAACAAAGTGTAACAGCGCCGCAGGGCGCAGGGAGGGATAGATATGGCATATGTTCCGATAGTAGTTGAACAGACGAGCCGCGGAGAGCGCTCGTACGATATCTTTTCACGATTGCTGAACGACCGCATCGTGATGCTCAGCGATGAGGTCAACGACGTTACCGCGAGCCTCGTTGTCGCCCAGCTGCTGTTCCTGGAGTCCGAAAATCCGGACAAAGACATTCAGCTGTACATCAACAGCCCCGGCGGCTCTGTTACCGCCGGCATGGCGATCTACGACACGATGCAGTTCATCAAGTGCGACGTATCCACCATCTGTGTGGGTATGGCCGCCAGCATGGGCGCGGTTTTACTAGCCGCCGGTGCGAAAGGCAAACGTTTTGCGCTGCCCAACAGCGAGATCATGATCCACCAGCCTCTGGGTGGATTCCAGGGCCAGGCGTCGGATATGCAGATCCATACAGACCACATTATCCGCACCCGTAAAAAGCTCAACCAGATCCTCAGCGACAGCACGGGCAAACCCATCGAAGTCATCGAAAAGGATACCGACCGCGACAATTTCCTCACCGCGGAACAGGCGCTGGAATACGGGCTGATCGATAAGGTAATGACGCACAGAGCTTGACTGCCTTTGGCGGAAAGGGACTCTTATGGCAAGCGGGAATAGAAAGGATGTGCGCTGCTCGTTCTGCGGCAGGAGCGAAAGGCAGGTCAAACGCATTATTGCCGGACCGGGCGTATTCATCTGCAACGACTGCATAGATCTGTGCTGCGAGATACTCAGTGAAGAGGATATATTCGCTGATGACGGCGCGGTGCTAGAGGAAGCGTTCGGTGAGGACGGCGTTTCGCTGCTCAAACCGGCCGAAATAAAAGCGGCGCTGGACGAATATGTTATCGGCCAGGATGATGCTAAAAAAGCGTTGGCGGTGGCGGTGTACAACCACTACAAGCGTATACTGGCGCTGGGCGATGACAGGCGTAACGACGACAATGACGCAGGCGACTCCGATGCGAAACGCTCGGGGGGCGACTGCGAGATCCAGAAGTCCAATGTACTGCTGATTGGTCCCACCGGCGTGGGCAAGACCTACCTGGCTCAGACACTGGCAAAGATCCTGAACGTGCCGTTCGCGATATCCGACGCTACGACGTTGACCGAAGCCGGATACGTGGGCGAAGATGTGGAAAACATCCTGCTTCGGCTGATTCAGGCAGCGGATTACAACGTTGCCCGTGCGGAACTGGGCATCGTGTTCGTGGACGAGATCGATAAAATATCCAAAAAGAGCGACAGCCCGTCCATTACCCGCGACGTGAGCGGCGAGGGCGTGCAGCAGAGCCTGCTGAAGATTCTGGAAGGCACGATTGCCTCCGTACCGCCGCAGGGCGGCCGGAAACATCCGCAGCAAGAATACATCAAGATCGACACCACAAATATTCTGTTTATATGCTCCGGCGCCTTCGACGGGCTGCCGAAGATCATTGACCGCCGCATCGGCAAAAACACCATCGGATTTTCCGGCACGGTGCACAGCCAGCAGACGATGAATGTTGACGAACTCCTTTCCAAAGTCGAGCCGCAGGATCTGCTGAAATTCGGCCTGATACCGGAATTTATCGGCAGAGTGCCGGCGATCGTCACGCTCGGCGCGCTAAATGAAGACATGCTTTGCCGCATTATGACCGAGCCCAAAAACGCCATTGTGAAGCAGTATCAGAAGTTGCTGGAATATGACGGCGTCAAGCTGGAGTTCGAGCCGGAAGCGGTGCACGCCATCGCCAAGATCGCGCTGGAGCGCGGCACTGGCGCCCGCGGCCTGCGTTCCATCGTGGAGAAGGCAATGCAGGAAGTAATGTTCAACATTCCGTCAATGGAAGATGTGGAGCGCTGCGTGGTCACCGAAGGCACGATCGTCAACGGCGAACAGCCCATACTTTTCTACCGCGGCGACGCATACAGCGACGCTTCATAATGAGCATCCTCACACTGGGAATCGAATCGAGCTGCGATGAAACCTCTGCCGCGGTGGTGGCGGATGGTAGAGTCGTATTGTCCGACGTGATCGCGTCGTCCCTGGAATTTCATAAATTATACGGCGGTGTGGTGCCGGAGATCGCGTCAAGGAAGCATCTGGAAGTGATCGATTCGGTGATCGACCGCGCGCTCAAAGAAGCCGACGTGACCGCCGGGGATATTGACATTGTCGGCGTGACGCGGGGGCCCGGGCTGATCGGGGCGCTGCTGGTGGGCGTTGCCGCTGCCAAAACGCTGGCGTACGCCTGGGACAAACCGCTGGTGCCCGTGCATCATCTCGAAGGCCACATCAGCGCCAATTTTCTGGAAGCGCCCGAACTGGAACCGCCCTTCGTATGCCTCGTGGTTTCCGGCGGGCACAGCCATATCGTGCGCGTAGAGGATTACGGCAAATTCCGGATCCTGGGCCGCACGCGGGATGATGCGGCGGGAGAGGCGTTCGACAAGATTGCCCGGGCGCTGGGGCTGGGTTATCCCGGCGGACCCGAGATTGACCGGCAGGCTAAAAACGGCGATCCGCACGCTATTAAATTTCCCGAGACGCGGTTCCCGGACAGTTTCGATTTCAGTTTCAGCGGCATTAAGACCGCCGTGCTAAATTATCTCAACAACACTAAGGCCAAAGGCGGCGAGATCGTCATTCCGGACGTGTGCGCTTCGTTCCAGCAGGCGGTGGTGGACGTGCTCAGCGGCAATCTGATCGCCGCCGCGCGCTCCCTTGGCGAGCGGAAAGTGGTGCTGGCGGGGGGCGTTGCCGCCAACTCTGCGCTGAAAGCCGCGGTCAATGCCAAAGCGTCCAAAGCGGGCATGAAAGTTTATTACCCCCGGCCGCTTTTGTGTACCGACAACGGCGCCATGATCGCCTCCGCTGCCCACTACGCCTGGCTCGGCGGCCGGGAATCCGGCGCGGATATGAACGCCGTTGCCAACTGGGACCTCGAGGAGCTGTGAGACCGTGAAAAAGATCTTTCTGACCGCGGCAATCGTGCTGCTGGCTGCGGCGGCTGCGTTGACCGCATTGATACCGTTTTCCCGCGAAGTCCGGTACCGCCGGATGGTGTCCTTCATGGATCCGCGGCGTTTTAATTCCGAGCGTTCCGAAAACAGCAAAGCCAACTACGAAAAGATTCCCGAACTCACCGCGGATCCGGAGTATCAGGTGTACAATTTACTGAAAGTCGCGTTTTCCCAGCTGGGCTATCAGGAAGGCTCGCTGGATGGGCACGGCTACAAGCCGGATTCGCCGCAGCCCAATTCCGAGTATGAAGGCGGCCTGACCAAGTATGGGCTGTGGTACGCGGACAATTACAGCACCGGCATTGGCGCCACCTGGTACTCCCAGGGGCACTGGTGCTCAATGTTCATTTCCTGGTGCGCAATGACCGCGGGCATACCCACGGAAACGTTCATCTGGCACGCGGACTGCGACGAGGCCATGGCGTGGTTCCGGGTGCGCGACCAGCTCAAATGGAGCAAAAGCTGGAGCTTCATGAACGACGACTGGTTCTTTGTTGACCCGCCGGAAGTGGGGGACATCGCGCTGTTTTCCGCGTATCAGACCGACCGGGACATCACCCACGTGGGGATCGTGTATAAAGTTGACAACGAAAAAGTGTACACGATCGAAGGCAACACCGAAGACTCCTGCAACGTGCGCGAACGCCTGCTGTCGGATCCCACGATCATTGCCTACGGCCACCCGGATTATAAAACGCCCGCATTTCCGTCGGTGGAAGACATGGGCTCGATCCGGGTAAAGCCGTGTATTATCGGCGCGGCGTGCACGCTGGCTGCAGGAGCAGCGCTGCTGGTTGTTGGACTGACGCGCAAGCATAACGGAGAAACGAAAAAGGATGTTCCATATTAAACGCAGAGATCTCCGCTTCGCTTGTTTAAGCGTGAAAAGCTTTCGCATGTACGAGAAGATCTTTGTAGTTTGATGCAACACAAGAACGCCCCACTTGAAGGGGTCCCGGTTTAAAATACTGATTTAATTCAGTATTCTAACGGCGTTCCCTCCAAGCGGATTCTTTTTTATCGTTTTGGTGTATTAGAATTGTAGTTATTTTAACATGCAACTATTTCGATCGTAAAATACCCAGATGGGAATAGTCCAGAATATCCGGCATTAAATTTAAAAATTAAATAACCGGTTGAAGTGTCAATGTACGATGTTCGTTCAAATACATCGCCTGCAGAATCGTGAGTATTTGTTCCACTATTCCATAATGTGCCATTCGCGTTCAAAATTTGAACATATAGGAGCCTTGATTGACCAGACGCTGCGCCTTCATAATCACCATGATATGTGCATATTACCTTTATATTATTACTCGGTGCAGTAAACATGAAAGTATCAACATCACTGGTGTTTGACAGATGAAATTTAATTTTCTGTCCCGGTTTGATCGTATTTGCCATCTGCAAGGTATCGTTGTATTCTGTTTCGGTGTATTCGCTGATTACTTGAATATATATTCTTCTGTCGTCAGGATTGTTGGATCCAGAAATAATCCAACCCGTGTTTTTAATCCCAACCACTCCTGTTTTAAGCCCTTTAATTTTGCCATTTTCATCTATACTAATGACACTGGGGGCGTCAACTACGTAGGGCTCATAAAATACATAATCGGTTAAATCATAGAAGAGACCTTCTGTGACATCGGCAGAATACTTTAATTGGTATTCTTCGCCAACAGCGATTGTAATCAAGCGATAACTTCCGTATTTTTGCTCATAACTCTCCTCCCACTTAAAATTATAAACAACCCTTTTATTACCACAATATACACAAGTAGTCCCTTTGTAAAGATGCTCCTTCATGGGAATGGTTCCGGTAACAGTTTCATGGCATCGAGAGCAAATATAATGTCTGCTTCCCGTTTCAGTGCAAGTTGGTTCTTGGTCGATAATCCATTCGCCTGGAATATGCCCAATTGCGGAAATTGCTCCGGAGTTGATTGTTTCACCGCACTCGGCACAGACTTGGTGCTTGCTACCCTGTTCGGTGCAAGTCGGTTCTTGGTCGGTTACCCACTCGCCGGGAGTGTGTCCGGTTGCGGCAATATCTTCGCTATTTGTTGCCGAGCAACGCAAACAGGTGTACGTTTTTACGCCTCTAACAGTACAAGTCGGGTTTGCTGTTATGATACCAGCATCCCAAGAATGTCCCAGCGCAGGAACAGAGGTTTGTGCTACTAAAACCGTATTGCAAACCGAGCAATGAGAACCTTTGGTCAATCCGTTTTTAGTGCAGGTAGCGGCAACCGCTTGATCGACCACCTCGGTATGTCCTTTGGCTGAAATGCTTTCACGTTTTGTCTCTTTGCATCTGCTACAAGTAAAGGTTTTGACACCCGCCTCCGTACAAGTCGGATTCGCTGTCACGACCCCGTCATTCCATGAATGCCCCAGAGCGGGAATAATGGAATCCACATAGGAATTTCCGCAATCGGAACAAGTATGTGTGGTGTATCCGTCCGCAGTGCAAGTCGGAGCGGTTACAACCGCGTTGTAATTGTGTCCTACGGCAGGAATGCTTTCAGTTTTGGTCGCACCACAGGTCGTGCAAGTGAAGGTTTTCTCGCCCACGCTCTCGGCGGTTGCTTCTTTTGTCACAACGCCGCCATTCCAAGAGTGTCCCTTTGCGTCGGTGCGACGATCCACATACGAATCTCCGCAACGACTGCAAGCGTTAGTGGTAAAGCCTTCTTCTGTGCAGGTAGGAGCGGTGATTGTTTCTTTATAGTCATGCCCCAAAGGGGAAAGTTCTTCGGTTTTGCTTTCGCCGCAACCCGAGCAGGTATAGGTTTTGACACCCGTCTCGGTACAGGTTGCTTCTTTTGTGATTACACCTTCGCTCCATGCGTGGACGTGTGCCGTGGAATTGTCCGGATTATTCTGTTGATCTGGCGTGACAGCGGCAATATGTTCATTCGACTCTGATGCAGGCTTGTTTTCTTCGTTCACGGTGCAGGCAAAGAGCAAGAGGCAGAGCGCCATTACCAAGACAAGAACGGAAAAAAGTTTTTTAATCATTTTTGATTCCTCCATAACATAATTAAAATTGAGTAAATTAAATTCCATGTTATTTTGCAGTAAACTCCCACCACAGCGTATTGCCGATCTCGTGTACCGGTACAAATATCGCGAGGGTTTCACGGTTGCCGGTCTTGCTGTTGGGCGAGTGGATCGAGAGATATAATTGACCGTCCGTGTCACGGAAAAGCATGCCGTGGCCGCCGTCGTAACTCGCCGAGAGCCGCTGGGAATACAGTTCGTACGGGAGCTGCTTCCAGGGGCCGGTGATCTTGCCGCTTTCGGAGCGCGCCATGCCCACCGCGTAGCCCGCTTCGTCGAAATTGGACCACAACATCAGCAGGCTGCCGTCGCTCGCTGGGTAGAGCCAGGGGCCGTCGGTGATGTTGCCCGTTGCCCACGGCGCGTCAGTGCCCATGAAGATATCCTTCGGCTCGGAGATCAGTTTGGTCAGGTCCGGGGACAATTTTGCCGCCGACATCCGGCCGATGCCGTCCGCGTTGCCCGTCCATTCGTGGACAAATACCATCCAGGGCTGGCCGGCGTTGTCAACGTACAGCGTGCCGTCAATGCAGTCCCACTCGGCGGGCGTGACGTGCCCGTCGGAGATCATTTCGAACGGTCCCTCCGGCGTATCGGCGCGGAAGATCGCGCAGCCGCGGTGGTCGGACGAAACTTTGTGGTACGTGGCGAACATATAGAACGCGCCGTTGTATTTATGCACCTCCGGCGCCCAATACTGGGTGTCCGAATCCTCGGGTTTTTGCTCGGTCATCTGGAACGGGCCTTCCCACGCGCCCGCCAGGCTGCCCGAAGTGTTTTTAAAGTATTTCCAGCCGGTGCCGTACATGTAGTACACGCCGTTTTCTATCACGATGCACGGGTCGCGCAGGGAGACGGGGGTGGTGATCACGCTTTCCTCCGGCGTGACGCTGCCTTTGATATCCGTGTTTTCGGGCAATGCCAGCCGGCCGTTTTCCGCGTCGTAAAACTCCGTGAGCAGACGGTCAACGGCGCACGTCCGCGCCAGATCCCCCCTAAACGCCACGGAGATAACGATCCGGTCCGCATCGGTACTTTTGCTGACTTTGATCGCGTATTCGTCCTTTTTCAGTGCTTGCGTCAATTCAAAGCACTCGGGCACTTCGGACGCGCCGAAGGCGAGGATATATTTGGTATCGCCGATGTCTTGACCGCTTTCCTGCGAGATGCGGGCGTTCAGCGCGGAGCGCAGGGCGTCAACGATAAACGCCGCGGCATCCAGCGTATCGGTCTCGGCGTACTCGTCGGTCACCAGTTTGTACGCGGACTTGCAGCCCGCGGCGGCGATCACCGCTTTGCCGTCTTCGAAAGCCGGACCGGTCTTTTGCTGTTTGCAGCCCGCCGCACCGCTCATGCCCAGTGCCAGCGCCGTAATTCCCGTCAACATCAATACCATCTTGCGTTTCATAATAATTACTCCTTTATTGTTCCATTATATTGTATCACTTTTATTGTTGATCCCGTCGCCGGCGCGGTCCAGCCGCTCCCAGAAGTCGTCTTTGAGCCGGGTGTACAGGTGTTTGACGGTAAATCCGTTGTCAGATCCATCCAGCGTGATCAGCGTGCCGCCCAGCATGTCGGCGTTGTGATAATCGTAAACGCCGGTCTTGAGGCCGAACGTGTAGCGCACGCCGCCGCTCAGGATCGAAGTGCAGTTTTTGTGGTAGTGGCCAACGAAAATGCCGCTACCGCCCGCCGCCTTGAAAAACTCCAGAAACGCTTCGTTGTCGCCCACGCGCCCCTGCGGGTCGTCGCGCTTGCCGAAATCGCCGTTGCGGGCGGGCAATGTCACGCCGAGCTCATATTTAGCCCATGCGTCGTCAACATGCTGGTAACCCGCGTCTGCCGCGGCGCGCAGGAATTCATCGGAGGGGATGTGGTAGCACGCGAACAGCGGCGGCACGGTCCCGCACCGCTCCCGGACTTCGTCCAGCGCCTTCTGGCACAGCGCGATCTGATCCGGCCGGATCCCGGGGTGGGTGAGGCAGCCGTGGCTGTCCAGCATGAGGAGGGTGCGAACTGCGGAGGGGACAGACCTCTCGCCATCACTAATACGGAGGTCTGTCCCCAATGTCACCGCATAGTTGCCGTGGCCGGTGGCGTCGCCGCGCATGAACAGGCAGTGGGGCAAGCTCTCGAAATACGCGCACTGGCGGTCAACGCCGAACTCCGTCTCGTTGTCGTGGTTGCCGAACACCGGCGCCCAGGGGATGCCGAGATTTTCGAAAAAATCGCAGAAATCACGGAACTGGCGGCCGGAGTCGTCGAATTCGCCGTATACGTTGTCGCCGGTGATGACGATCAGGTGAGGCTGTGCGGCGTCGATTGCCTCCTGCACGTAGCGGTAGGCGTTGTCCCAGACGCGGTCCGGCGTCCACTTCAGCCGTTCGCGCGTGCACAACCGGTCCGTCCGCCGCATCTGATCCGAGTCGATTATCTGTATGTCCGTAAGCTGCAGTATGCGCACTTCGCCCGCGGGGACGGTGACAAAACTGCCGTATTTTCCTTTTATGATCGCGCTGCCTGCCATGGCGCACCTCCGAACTGGATCTGGCGTCAATATAGCCCATTCCGCCGCAAAATGCAAGTGGCCCGGGTCAATATCAGATTGCGCTTTCTGCCTGAAGGTAGTAAAATATGCTCGTTGTCAGGCCATCTGATGACGATTGGAGGAACTAAAATGAAAAAAACGATTGCTTTAATATTGACCGCTGTTCTGGCGGCGACCCTTTTCGGAATCAGTGTCGGCGCTGCTGACGACTGTGAACACGTGATTTTCATCAACCGCGACGGCATCCTGTTCAACGGAAACGTCGGCACCCTTACGCCGGGCAGCGGATACGACGAAGTTGATGTGGAGGAATACCTGGGCGGGACCATCGAGATCTCCGGCTGGTGCGTCACCGACGTGGAGATACAGCAGTACGGATATACGGTTGACGGCGGAGAGTTTATTCCCTCCGATTACGTCAACAACGTCGCGGCCGATGCCAACGCCATCCGCGCGCAGATGTCCAAATTCGAAGACGCCGTTGACGCGGCCAGATTCTGGGTCGTGATCCCCACGCAGCCCGGCGACCACACTATCGAAGTATATCTTAAGACCGACGATGTCATGGATCTGCTCTGGACCGTTGAAACGTACGGCGGAAAAGATCCCAACGCAACGGAGGCTCCTACCAAAGCGCCTACCGCGGCTCCCACCGAAGCCCCTACGGAAGCGCCTACTGAAGTGCCTGCTACCGATGCTCCCGTTTCTACCGAGAAGGCCAGCGAAGGCGGCGACAATAAAGTAGAGCCCAAAAAGAGCAACACCGGCCTCATCGTGGGTATCATCCTCGGCGTCGTTGCGGTGGCGGCAATAGCGGTCGGCATTATTCTGGCAAAGCGCAAGAAAAAATAATCAAAGTGAAGGCTGATTCTCATATGGATAATGAGAGTCAGACCGGGGAGCAATAATAGTTGAACAAGGCGGGGAGCAATCCCCGCCTTATAACTTGTTTGTATTCCCACAAAAAGCCGTTGACTTTAGCGCGCTAAAGTGATAAAATGCTAAAGCGCGAAAGGGAAGCCGGGCTGAACGCACGCCCGAATTGCCCCCGCCACACCTGCCAAACGAGGTGAACGATATGTTTGACATTAGTTTTGACTATAATTCGGAGATGGTCGACCGCCTGTGCGAGGCGCTGCTCTCGCTGAAGACGCCGGAAGAGTGCCGCGCGTTTCTGGCGGACGTGTGCACCATCGGCGAGCTGCAGGATATTGCCCAGCGCCTCACCGCCGCGCTGCTGCTGAGCCGCGGCAAAAACTACCAGCAGATCTGCGCCGAACTCGGCGTAAGCACCGCCACGATCAGCCGGGTCAACCGTTGCCTGAACTACGGCGCGGGCGGCTACCGGACCGTGCTGGCGCGGCTGGAAGGCGAAGCCGAAGGCAATGGCGAAAGCAAAAAAGATAACAGGGAAGGGGGCGGCGGTCAATGAAGCTCGAAGAATTGTCCGCGCGCCTGCGGGCGCTGTATGCGCAGTACGGATACCGCCCGTATAAAATGAGCAAATTCGAGGAGTACGAGCTCTATGCGGGCAACCGCGAATTCCTGCTCTCGGACAACATCATCACTTTCACCGACACCGACGGCAAATTAATGGCGCTCAAGCCGGACGTGACGCTGTCTATCATCAAAAACACCGACGTGGACGTACGCGCCGGCTCCACCGAGAAGCTGTTCTACAGCGAGAACGTGTACCGGGTGCCGAAAGGGGCGGAAGGGTTCCGCGAGATCATGCAGACCGGGCTCGAGTGCATCGGGGGCGTTGACAGCTACTGCGTGGCGGAGGTGCTGCTGCTGGCGGCGGAAAGCCTGCGTGCCACCGGGCGTCAATTCGTGCTGGATGTGGGTCTCCCCGGGCTGCCGGCGGAAATTGCCGCCATCATTACCCCGGATGTGGAGGTACAGGGGCAATTGCTCCAATGCGCTGCGGAGAAGAGCCTGCACGGGATCGACGCGATTGCCGCCGGGCTTCAAGCCGGTCCGAACGCGGTCAACAACGCCGCAGTAGAAGCCCTCAAAACGCTCTCCGGGCTGTACGGCACGCCGGAGGAGACGCTGGCGGAGGCGGAGCGCGCGGCCACGGGGCTGGGGCTGGAAAGCGAGCTCACGGAACTCAAAACCGTGCTGGCGGCACTGGCGGATTCGCCGGTTAAAGACAGCCTGCGCATCGATTTTTCGGTGGCGGGCGGCCGCAACTACTACACCGGCATCGCGTTCAAGGGCTACGTGGAAGGCGTGCCGGAACGGGTATTGTCCGGCGGCGGGTACGACCGGCTGGTGGCGCGGTTCATTCCCGGCGCCAAGGCCATCGGGTTCGCGGTGTATCTGGATACGCTGGAGCTGCTGATGACGCCCGAGACCGCGCAGGACGGGGACGTGCTGCTGGTGTACGACGGCGCGGAGGCGGCAGCGGTGCTGCGGGAAGTGCAGAGAATGACGGCCGCGGGGCTGAAGGTCAAGGCGGTGCGCAGCGCGGAAGCGGACAAATACCGCGGGCGGTACGGCAAAATAATTGACGCGGGGTCTGTCCCCGTGTTCAATGGAGGCGACGGACAATGAGCGGAGCGGAGTTTTTGAATATTGCCCTTCCGAAGGGCCGGCTGGGCGAAAAAGTATACGCCGTGTTTGAAAAAGCGGGCTACCCGTGCCCCGGCGTGATGGACAACAGCCGCAAACTCGTGTTCGAGAACCCGGACGCGGGGGTGCGCTATTTCTGGGTGAAACCGTCGGACGTGGCCATCTACGTTGAGCGCGGCGCGGCGGATCTCGGCGCGGCAGGCAGGGACATTCTGCTGGAATACGCGCCGGACGTGTACGAACTGGCGGATCTCGGCCTGGGTGTGTGCCGGATGGCGGTGGCGGCGCCGGAGAGCTTCCGGGACGAGCCGGAGCGGACGCTGCGGGTAGCCACCAAATTTCCGAACATCGCGCGGAGCTACTACGCCGACCGGGGGCGGGACATCGACATCATCAAGCTAAACGGTTCCATCGAACTGGCGCCGGTGCTGGGGCTCTCGGACGTGATCATGGACATCGTGGAGACGGGGACAACGCTCCGGGAAAACCACCTCGCGGTCATAGACACGGTATTGCCCATCAGTGCGCGGCTGGTGGCCAACAAAAGCAGCTACCGCTTCAAGAACCGCGAGATCCGCCGGCTGGCAGCGGCAGTTTCGGATGCGATAACGGTGGCGAAGGCGGCAGCGACGGAGGCAAAAGCATAATTATGATCAGTATTATTGACGCACGAAATAAATACGCGGATAACGGCGGGCGCATCCCGCGGGAAGCGGTCTTTGCCCGGAGCGCGGCGGCGACTGCGGCGGCGGATATCTCCGCCACGGTGGCGGCCATAATTGCGGACGTACGGGCGCGGGGCGACAATGCCCTCCGCGGCTACACGCTCAAATTCGACAAGGCAGACATTGCTTCGCCGGAAGTGACCGCTGCGGAATTTGCCGAGGCGGAAGCGGCCTGCGGCCCGGAGTTCAAGGCGCTTTTAGAGCGCGCGGCGGACAACATCCGCGGCTTCCACTCGCTCCAGCGCCGCGTGGGCTTCGAGACCCGGAACGTGCAGGGCGTGGTGACGGGGCAGCGGGTATTGCCCCTGGCGCGAGTGGGCGTGTACGTGCCCGGCGGCACCGCGGCGTATCCCTCTACCGTACTGATGGACGTGATCCCGGCGCGGATCGCGGGTTGTCCGGAGATCATAATGGTCACGCCTCCGGGGAAAGACGGCAAAGTGGCGGCGGCAATATTGACCGCTGCCCGCATCGCCGGCGTCACACGGATCTTCAAGGTGGGCGGCGCTCAGGCGATTGCGGCGCTGGCTTACGGCACGGAGAGCGTACCGGCGGTGGACAAGATCGTGGGCCCGGGCAATGCCTTCGTGGCCGAAGCGAAACGCCAGGTATTCGGGCAGGTGTCTATCGATATGATCGCGGGACCCAGCGAGATCCTGATCGTGGCGGACGGCAAGAACCGGCCGGACTGGGTGGCGGCGGATATGTTGTCTCAGGCGGAGCACGACCGCATGGCTTCGGCGGTGCTGGTGACGGATTCGGCGGCACTGGCGGAGGCGGTGAGCGCGGAACTGGAGCGGCAGATACCGCAGTTGGCGCGGCGGGAGATCGCGCGGGCGTCGATTGACACCAACGGCCGCATCATAATCGTCAGCGACCTGGCGGCGGCGGTGGATACAGCCAACGAAATTGCCCCCGAACACCTGGAACTCTGCGTGGACGAGCCCTTCGACTGGCTGCGGCGCATCCGCAACGCGGGCTCGGTGTTTCTGGGCCGGTATTGTCCGGAGGCGCTGGGCGACTACTTCGCGGGTCCCAACCACACGCTGCCCACCGGCGGCACGGCGCGATTCTCCTCGGCGCTCTCAGTGGATGATTTCGTGAAAAAAGTGCAATATATCAGTGCGGACGCGGCGGCAATGGCAGCCTGCGCGGTGGATGTGGACAATTTCGCCCGCACCGAGGGGCTCACGGGACACGGGTACAGCGCAACTATAAGAACGGATAAAGAGAGGGTGCAATGAGTAAATTCTTCAGCAATAAATTCAGCGGCCTTGCGCCGTACGTGCCGGGCGAGCAGCCCAAAGGCGCGAAGTATATAAAGCTCAACACCAACGAGTCGCCGTTTCCGCCATCGCCCAAAGCGGTGGCGGCCGGTGCGAAGGCGCTGGAGCGGCTGATGCTGTACCCGGATCCGGAGTGCGGCGCGCTCTGCAATGCGGCGGCGGAGACCTTCGGCGTGCGGCCGGAACAGATCGTGTGCACCAACGGCTCCGATGAAGTGCTGAGCTGGGCGTTCGCGGCGTTTTGCGACGGGGACAGACCCGCGGTATTTCCGGATGTGACGTACGGGTTTTACCCGGTGTTTGCGCAGGAAAACGGCGTGCCGTACCGGGTAGTGCCGCTCAAAGACGACCTTACGATGGATATTGACGCGCTGATGGCGGCGCAGGGAACGCTGTTTATAGCCAACCCCAATGCGCCGACGGGAATCGCCCTCCCGCGGAACGTGATCGAAGTGCTGCTGCGGGCGGATCCGGGGCGGATGGTGGTAGTGGACGAGGCGTATGTTGACTTCGGGGGCGAAAGCGTGGTAAAACTGATCGACCGGTACGACAACCTGCTGGTGACGCAGACGTTCTCGAAATCGCGGTCAATGGCCGGCGCGCGCCTCGGCCTGGGCTTCGCCGCGGAGCCGGTGATTCGCGACCTGAACACGCTGCGGTTCTCGGTCAATCCGTACAACGTCAACTCCGTCACCCTCGCCGCGGGCGTGGGCGCGCTGAGCGACCCGGCGTACACGGAGGCCAACTGCCGCACGATCGTCGAAAACCGCGCCTTTACCGCCGCGGGGCTGGCGAAACTGGGCTTTGAATTGACGGATTCCAAAGCGAATTTCGTATTTGCGCGCTGTCCGGGCGTTTCCGGAGAGGTGCTGTACCAGGCGCTCAAGGCGAAAGGCATACTGGTGCGGCATTTTGCGAAGCCCGCGCGGATCGCGGACTACCTGCGGATCACGATCGGTTCGCGGGCGCAGATGGAAGCGCTGCTCAGCGCGCTGGCAGAGATCTTAAACAGACCAATTTGAATAAGGGGTTAGACGCATGAACGACAGCGGACGGATCGCGGAGATCGAAAGAAATACGGCGGAGACGCAGGTAAGCGTGAAGCTGGGGCTGGACGGGGGCAGAGTGTGCATTGACAGCGGCGTGGGATTTCTGAACCACATGCTGACGCTGTTCGCGGCGCACGGGCAGTTTGGACTGGACGTGCGGTGCACGGGCGATATCGACGTGGACGACCACCACAGCGTGGAAGATGTTGGCATCGCGCTGGGACAGGCCTTCGCGGCGGCGCTGGGCGAAAAGCGCGGGATACGGCGGTACGGCAGCTGCATATTGCCCATGGACGAGGCGCTGATATTGACCGCCGCGGACTTTTCGGGGCGGGCGCACCTGACCTTCGACGTGAAATTGCCCGCACAGAAAGTGGGGAGCTTCGATACCGAACTGGTGGAGGAGTTCTGGCTGGGTTTCGTGCGGAATGCCGGCTGCAGCCTGCACATTCGCGAGATCAGCGGCGCCAATACCCACCACATCATCGAAGGCATTTTCAAATCCGCCGCGCGGTCAATACGCACCGCGGTGGAACTCGATCCCCGGCTGGCGGGCGAGATCCCGTCCACCAAGGGCGTGCTGTGAGGGGTGAGGGCAATGACGGCGATCGTTGACTACGGCGCGGGCAACCTGTTTTCCCTGGTCAGCTCTCTTTCATTTATAGGCGAGGAGGCAATTGTCACCGGAGACCCGGACAAGCTCCGGGCGGCGGACCGGATCATCCTGCCCGGCGTGGGCGCCTTCGGCGAAGCGGCCGAACTGCTGCGGACGCGGGGTCTGACCCCGGTGTTAAAACAGATCGCGGCGGAGGGCAAGCCGTTCCTGGGCATCTGCCTGGGCATGCAGTTATTGTTCGACGAAAGCGAAGAATTCGGGCGGCACGAGGGGCTGGGTCTGATACCGGGGCGCGTTGTCCCCATCGAGAGCCTGCCGGGCTGGAACAAAACGCTGAAAATACCGCATATCGGGTGGAATCCGTTGACGCTGACGCGCCCCTCGACGCTGTTCCGCGAGGTCAGCGACGGCGACTGCGTATATTTCGTGCACTCTTTCTGCGCGACGGACTGCGCGGCGGCGGTCACGGCCACGGCGGAGTACAGCGTCACCGTGACGGCGGCGGTGGAGAAGGGCAACGTATTCGGCTGCCAGTTCCACCCCGAAAAAAGCGGCAACGTGGGCCTGCGCATACTGCGCGCGTTCTGCGCTCTTTTAAACACGGGGACAGACCCCATGTTCAAAGGAGGTGACGGCCGGTGCTGATCTTTCCGGCGATCGATATATACGGCGGCAAAGCGGTGCGTCTGTTCAAAGGCGATTACGCCCGGATGACGGTGTACAGCGAGGATCCGGTGGCGGTGGCGGAAGCGTTTGCCGAGGCCGGCGCGACCTGCGTCCACGTGGTGGACCTCGAAGGCGCGCGCAGCGGCACGACGCCCAACCTGGAGCTGATCCTGCGCATCCGGCGCGAAAGCGGCCTGTTCACCGAAGTGGGCGGCGGCATCCGGACGCGGGAGACGGCGGCGAGATATATTGACAACGGCATCGATCGTGTTATACTTGGTACGGCCGCCGCGCGGGAACCGGCGCTGCTGCGGGCGCTCACGGCGGAGTACGGGGAGCGGATCGCGGCGGGCGTTGACCTCCGCGACGGGTACGTGGCGGTCAACGGCTGGACCGAACGCACCGGCCTCACCGCGGCGGAGTTCTTCCGGCAGCTGGGGGAGGCGGGCGTCAACACGGCGATCTGCACGGACATTTCCCGCGACGGGGCGATGCGCGGCGCCAACACGTCGCTGTACCGCGAGCTGTTGACGCTGCCCGCGACGGCGGAGTACGGCATCCGGTTGATCGCGTCCGGCGGCGTATCTACTATAGAGGACGTGCGCGAATTGACCGCTGCGGGCTTGTACGGCGCCATCATCGGCAAGGCGTATTATACCGGCGCCATTGACCTCCGCGAAGCCCTTCGCCTCGCCGCGGAACCTGACTCGAAAACTGACGCGGGGTCTGACCCCGTGTTAAAAAAGGAGGCGGCAACATGATCACCAAACGCATCATTCCCTGCCTCGACGTCCGGAACGGCCGCGTGGTCAAAGGCGTGAATTTCAAAGGCGTGGCGGACGTAGCCTCCCCGGTGGAACTGGCCGAGTATTACAGCGCGGCGGGCGCGGACGAACTGGTTTTTTACGACATCACCGCTTCGGCGGAGGGGCGGAAACTGTTTACAGATGTGCTGCGCGAGACCGCTTCGCGCGTGTTCATACCGCTCACCGTGGGAGGCGGTATCAATACGGTGGAGGATTTCGACCGGGTGCTGAAATGCGGCGCGGACAAGGTCAGCGTGAACTCGGGCGCGATCCGTGACCCTTCGCTGATCGGCGCGGCGGCAACGAAATACGGCAGCCAGTGTGTGGTATTGTCCGCGGACGTGGCGCGGGTGCACGGCGAGTACCGGGTGTTCGCCAAAGGCGGCCGCGAAGACACGGGCATGGAGGCGATCAGCTGGATCCGGCGCGCGGTGGACAACGGCGCGGGCGAAGTGGTGGTCAATTCCATTGACACCGACGGCGTGAAAGGCGGCTTTGACCTCGATCTGCTGGCCCACGTGACGTACTACGTGAAAGTGCCGGTGATCGCGTCTGGCGGCGCGGGATCGATCTCCGACTTCATCACGCTGTTCCGCACGCTGCCGGGCGTTGACGCGGGGCTGGCGGCGTCGGTGTTCCATTTCGGCGAGATCGCTATCCGCGAACTGAAGCAGGCAATGGCCGCGGCGGGCGTGCCCGCACGGCTTTGAGGATATTTGAACGGGGGACAGACCCCGTTTTTGAACAGGGGGACGGACAATATGATCAAGATCGATGAACTCAAATTCGACGAGCGCGGGCTGATCCCGGCGATCGTTGTGGACTATGCCACGCGGCGGGTGCTGATGCTGGCGTATATGAACCGGGAGAGCCTGGAATTGACCATGGAGAAGGAACTGACCTGCTTCTGGAGTCGGTCGCGGCAGAAACTCTGGGTCAAAGGCGAGACCAGCGGCAACTACCAGCACGTGGTGTCCATTGCCGCCGACTGCGACCGGGATTCGCTGCTGGTGACGGTGGTGCCCGACGGGCCCGCGTGCCACCTGGGGACCACGTCCTGCTTCGATTACCCCCTGTACGAGAGCGAGACCCGGGGTGAGTTTTCCCTGGACGGTCTGATGGAGATGCTGAAAGGCCGCAAACTGACGCCCAAAGAAGGCTCCTATACTTCGTACCTGTTCGACAAGGGCCTGGACAAGATCCTCAAAAAGATCGGCGAAGAAAGCACCGAAGTGATCATCGCGGGCAAGGCCCAGGATAAACCCGAGACCGTGTATGAGATCGCCGACCTGGTGTACCACGTGATGGTGCTGATGGTGGAAGCCGGCATTTCTATTGACGACGTGCGCGCCGAGCTGGGGCGCCGCCATGTGATCGACCGCAAAGTGAAGCAGGAGAAAATGACATGAGATTTTTAAACAGGGGACAGACCCGATTTCAAAAACTGACGGCGCTGGCGTGCGCATTGCTGGCGCTGGCGATCGTACTTTCCGGCTGCGGCGGCGCGGGCACAGGTCCGAGCGGTACCGGCAGCGGCAACAGCGGCGAACCGGCAGTTACGCCGGCACCCGGGGCGGAGGAGAGGACAATGACAGAACTGCTTAAAGTCGGGGGCGTGACGCATTTGACCGCGGACACGCGGGTATATGACGCTACGGCGCTGGGCGTGCCCGCAGACGGCAAAGCGGACTGCGCGGACGCGATACACGCGGCCATTGACGCCGTGCTGGAAAAAGGCGGCGGGATCCTGTACTTCCCGTCGGGCCGGTACCGGATAAATACTCCGGTCGTGATCGACCACACCCGCCCGGGCTGGCTCTGCCTCGCCGGCGACCCCGACGGCTCCTCGTCGTTCATGCTGGGCAACAAGATAGGGGAAGACCCCGGGTTCCGCGTTGCCCGCGACGACACCCACTTCTCGTTCCTGACCTTCACCGACAACAACGCCAAAGCCCCCGGCATGAGCCTCGAAGCCCGCGGCTGCTCGCTGTACGGCGTCGTATTCACCAAAAACACCGCGAAAAGCACGCTGCCCTGCCTGGAAGTCTCCGGCTCATACAACACGGTCCGCCAGTGCGGCTTCTCCCACAATAATCGCGACACGTACCAGGTCGAATTCACCAAATACCCCGGCCGCGACGCCCGCGGCAACGTCATGTGCGACGTCCACTTCGGCGACGTATACTCCAAATGCACGCTGGTCTCCAGCCGCGACGACGGCAGCGCACAGGAGGATCTGACCATTGCCCGCAACCTGTACCTGATCCCCGGCGAACCCATGATCGAGGTACGCGCGGTCAACGGCCTGGCCATCTGCAACAACATGCTGGACGCGGCGTCCACCGCGGTGGAGATCGCGCCGGATGGCTTCGGCGTGTACAACGTGGAGATCTGCGACAATTACATGGGCGGCAGCAAGGGCGGCGTGCGCATGATACAATCCGACGCACCTGGCGGCAACATCTCCGTCCACGACAACTACATCTGGACCCCCGACAGCATCACCGTATGGGGCGACAACTACTTCCGCGTCTCGGCGACGCACAACTACTGCGTGCTGACCGGGGGACAGGCGCTGTTCATGATGAACGCCGTCGCGGCCACAGTGGGGGGCAACCGGGTGGCCAACATCTCCGGCGGCGGCACCACCGAACTGGAAATAATAAAGCTGGACAAGGCGTCGGTTATTGACTCCGCCGGATACGGCAGCGTCGACATACCCAAAGATGGCGCGCGCGTCG
Organism: Clostridia bacterium; assembly: GCA_017620915.1. Classification (GTDB taxonomy): domain Bacteria; phylum Bacillota; class Clostridia; order UBA1212; family UBA1255; genus UBA1255. The sequence continues at coordinate 43,423 of JAFZSK010000066.1, forward strand.
ATATCGAAGTGCCCGAATTGCCCGCACGGAGCGAAGCGGAGCCGTACCGCGGCGCCGAACGGCCCGCTCCGGACCAGACCGGCGACACCCTGCTGGGCACGCTGCTCACGAAATATTACAACGTGAAAGATTACGGCGCGGTGGGCGACGGCGTCACGGACGACACCGCGGCGGTAGAGCAGTGCGTGAAAGCGGCTAAAAAGAGCAGCGGTACCGCGTATTTCCCGGCGGGTACGTATCTGATCACCAAAACGATAAAAGTGACGAAAGATGACTCCAAGATCCTCACGCTCAAGGGCGACGGCGCGGAAGTTTCCCGCTTCGTTGGAGCGGAAAGCCTGGACGGCCCGATATTCGACATACGCATGAAGTACAACTTTAACGCCAAAGACCTGGGTTTCGAGCACCGCGGTCAGGGCAGCGGCATTGACGCACTGTACGTGAAGGCCTTCGACTGCGCGTTCACGTCGGGCGAGGGCAACACCGCGCCGCTCCTCCACTTCAGCGGCTCCAACTGCTGGGCGGTGCGCTGCGAATTCAACACCCGCAACGCCGAATCGTACGGCCTCACCTACACCCGCGACAAGGGCGAGATCTCCATCAACGATTTTATTACGGACAATATTTTCACCGGCCCCGGCAAAGGAGTGCTGGTGGGCGACGGCTCCACCGTGGGCGAAGGCCGTTCGGAAGGCCTGAAGATCCACGGCAACACCTTCGTCAACACCGGCAAAACATCGGTGGAGATCTATGAGATATTGCACGTGAATATTGCCTATAATACGTTTGACGGCGCCGAAAACGCGATCTTCCTGTCAAATAAAGGGTACGGACCGGACGGGATCTATATTGACCACAACAAAATCAGTGCCCGCGGCGACTGCATCACCTCGGGCACCGTTGACGGCGGCGGAGACTATATTTCAATGGTGGTCATCCACGACAACGCCCTCACGTCTGCCGGCGGGAAGACTGTCAGCGAGCCCGTGGCGTTTGCCAGCGAGATGATCCACTGATCCGGCGGCGTTCAGCAGTCGATCTTTACTTCGTTGCCCGTGGCGGCAGATTCGTAGATGGCGGACAATATCTTCATCAGCACCACACCGTCCTCCGCGGGGGCGTTGCTCGGCCTGCCCGTGAGCACGCAGTCAACGAAATCGTCGATCTCCCGTTCGAACAGCCCGTTGAAATCCAGCGCCGTGGGCATATCCAGCGTGACGTTGGTCATGTAGCCGTGGGACGTGGAATAGATCTTCAGGTCGGGGGAGAGGGTGGCGCCCGCTTTGGTGCCCAGGAAAACGATGTTGTTCTCGCCCGGCAGGTTCATATCGAAGGACGCCTCGATGCCGATGGTGAATCCGTTCTCGAAGCGGATCAGGGCCGAGGCGAAGTCTTCCACGTCGCTGGTGTTGCCCGCGTCGGACGCTTTGTATTCGCCGGGGCGGGTCTTGACTTCCGGCCGGGAACCCAGTTTGTCGAAGGTCACGCCGTACGCGGATACGGGCTTGGGGCAGCCGGCAATATATCTGGCCAGGTCGATCACGTGCACGCCCAGGTCAATGAGCGGACCGCCGCCGGAGCGCTTTTTGTCTGAGAACCAGCCGCCGGGGCAGCCGTGGCGCCGGGTGTATGTGGCTTTGGCGTAGTAGATCTCGCCGAAGTCGCCGTTGTCAACAAAATCTTTTAATATCGCGCAGTCGTTGCCGAAGCGGCGCACAAACCCGATCTGCAGCAGTTTGCCGGATCGTTTTGCGGCGGCCAGCATCTCTTCCGCTTCTTTGCCGTTCATCGCCATCGGTTTTTCGCACAGCACGTGTTTGCCCGCGTTCAGCGCCGCGATGGTGCAGGGGGCATGGGCCGAGTTCCAGGTGCAGACGCTGACGGCATCCAGTTCCTCGAGTTTGACCATTTCGTTGACGTCCGTGTACAGCCGCGTGATGCCGTGGCGCGCGCCTTTTTCCTTCAGGCGGGCTTCGTTGATGTCGCAGAACGCGTACAGTTCGACGTTGGGGTTGCGCTTGTAGCCGCTGATGTGGAATTCGGAAATGCCGCCGACGCCGACGATACCGACTTTAAGTTTTTTCATGGGATTACCCTCCGATCTTGCCTTTCAGGAACTCTACCGCCATCGCGATATCTTTTTCCGGCGTCTCGCCGCACTCGCGCTCGATGGTCAGGAAGCCCGTGTAGCCCACGTCGGACAATGCTTTCAGATAGCCGTCCCACTTCACGTCGCCCTGACCCAGCGGTACTTCGATGTACGGCGGCTGCGTGCCGCGCATACCGTCTTTCGCGTGGGTGTGGACAATATAATCCTTCAGTTCGTACACGCCTTTGACCGCATCGTCGTCAACGCACATCGTGAGGTTGGCGGGGTCGTAATTGACCGCCACTCCGCGGGAGCCGAGGGTGTCAAGAAACTCCCGCAGCCTTGCCGCCGGCTCCGGCCCGGTCTCGATGGCGAAGTGCGCCTTCAGACTGTCGGCGTACTCGGCCAGCTCGTGGCACGCGCTCTGCATGATCTTATATACGTCGTCCGCGGGATCTTCCGGCACGCGGCCGATGTGGGTGGTGACCACGTTGGTCTCCAGCTCCACCGCCAGGTCCAGGATCCGCTTGGACTTTTCGATCAGGCCGGGGTTGAGTTCCGGGTTCGTGAAGCCCTTGCCCAGGTCGCCGCACAGCGCCGAAATGACAAGGCCCTGCGCCTTGACTTTGTTCAGAAATTCGCGCCGGTCCGCCTGCGTCAGGTTCTCCGGCGCCATCTGGCCGTATGTGGCGTATACCTGCAGCCCCTGGCCGCCGACTTCCGCCGCCTTTACCAGTGCCTGGTCAATGGGCAGCCTGAACGAATCCAGCATCACGCCGATCTTGAATGGGTACATATGATCATCTCCGGTCAATATTTTGTGGCTCTACCGGCCGCTGCTGCATGCGCCGCGGTTTCCGGTGTCAACTGTCAAAATTCTACCATTCAGCCGCTTGCGGTGTCAAGGTGTCGCAGGTATCAGATCGAACGCGTCCAGCTCAGCGAACCCCACATCGTCTTTAGTCTTTTCGATGCGTAGCGTATGCTGCCCTTTGGTGAGCGTCAGGCGGATGTCCGCGTAGATATCATCGTCGAAGCTGCCCCAGCCCAGCGTTTTGCCGTTGTCATTGTAGCGGAGAGTGCCGCACTTTACGCCGTCCACGAACACGGTGTGGGTCGCAAACCCCAGCGCCGCGGCGTAGTAAAAGCGCAGCGTATATTCACCGTCCGCGGGAATCGTGAGTGCTTCGAAAGTCAGCGACGAGCCCACGTCGTCAATGCCAGCCACGTGACGCGTTGACCGGTACGCCGAACCTGTGAGTTTAGCGTCCTCCGCCTCGTAGCGGACCGCGCCGGTGTCGATCTCATTGACCGTCACCGAAACAGATATTTTCAGTCCTTCGGGAAACGCGCCGCCGCCAACAGCCGTCAGACAGATGCGGTTATGGCGGTCGGTGCGCAGCAGATCCGTGGTCAATGTGACCGTCCCTTTGCCCTTGGACAAGGTGACTGTTCCCGCGTCCGCCCGGTCGAGCTCCAGCGCCAGCGTCACGTCCTGCGGCGTGTCGTATGCGAATTCCAACGTATATGTAAGCTGTTTCCAGCCAGTTGACTGACCGGCTTTCTCGTACGGCGCGATGACCGACGTAAACAGCAGAGTATGGTCGTCGGGGCGCTCCGGTTCTTGCGCGGGCAGCGTGCCGGTCCACGGAATGTGCGTGATGCGCAGCCGCGTGAAGGCGTACGGGATCAGTTTTACAGTCTCGGTCTTGCTGCCCAGCCGCGTTGCGGCAACGGGAGACACCGGGGTGTCTCCGGCAATATTCTGCGCGGTATTGAGCTGCCAGTCGCCAACACGCTTTGCCTTCGCCTCCAGCATTACCGGGGCGTCGGAGGCCTGGAACCGCATATTCTCAGTGATCGTTTTGCGCGTAAATTTAAAATTGGCGGCAACGTTCCCAAAATTAAAATCGCTCAGCGCGTAATTCCACGCGGTGGTCGGCGTAATGTTGTAGGACGGATAGTCGCCGTTCAGATGCCAGTTGTTCGGGTTATAGTTGATCGGTTTCCGGTCTTCGCCGATCGCCAGTGCGAACAGTACCGCGCCGCGGCGGATGCTGACGCTGTTGTTGTCCGTGAGCGTCGCTGTGAGCGCCGCGGGAAAGTCCAGCGTAATGACGTCACCGTCGTGCCATTCGGCGGAGAGGCGCGCGTATTGACCGGGGCGCAGTTCGGCGTCGATCGGGTGGCCGTTGACCAGCACCTCCGCGTTATCGCACCATTCCGGCACGCGGATATAAATAGGATAAGTGTCGGTTTTGTCCGCCGCCAGCGTGAGAGTCACGCGGTCTTCGAACGGATAATTGGTAGTCTGAGCGATGGTAAGGTGTGTATCGTTCCCGACCGTTGCAGTGACTTTGTTGGGCCCGTATGCGCCAACTGCCAGCCCGTTGTCCGACGTTTTCAGCCACATGGACGCTATGAACAGCGGCCAGCCCATCTGGTAGTTATGCACGCAGCAGGGGTAGCCGCCAGGCAATCCGTACACCGACCGGTCGCCGCCGTCGCTGGTGAAGCCGTGGTTGCCGAGATCCGCCGTGACCTGGTTCTGCATCGTGAAGTAGACCTGGCCCTTGCCGTCGGGGAGCAATTGCTGCGGCAGCGCGTTGTAGGTGATCAATTCGAGTTGGTCGGCGATCGTGGCGTCCCGCAGGAGTTCGAGGGCGATCTCGTCGCACAGCATCCGTTCCACCACCGCGCAGGTCTCGTTGCCGTACACGGCGTCAATGCCCCGCGTCAGCTCGTCGCCGTTGGACATGCCGTCCTGCCGGCCCGCGGCCATGTAGATGTTCTCTATGCCTTTATAGTACACATCCAGGTAGTGTTCGTCGCCGGTCAACGCATACATTACCGGGAACAGCTTGAAGCTCTGCTGGACGTTGACGATGTGGTACGTATTTGACCAGGCGTCCGCGTCGTACGCCGCTTCCCAGTTGTATGTCTGTTTGTACAGCCGCTCGCACAGATCCAGCAGTTCAGCATCGCCCGTGCGTTCGTACAGCCAGAGTACTGCGAAAATATTGTCCCCGCCCCGGGCTTCGGCCCAGGAGTAGAGCGGCCGGCGTTTAAGCTCCTTTGCCTCCCATGCGAAATAGTTCTGCAAAAACGGCACCACGCGCTCGTCGTCCGTGGCGTCGCAGTAATACTCCAGCGCGATCAACATCGGCATCAGCGGCCAGTAATCCACGGTCTCCGGCGTGGCAGCAAGCGGGCCGAACGCGCCGCTCTCCGTCTGGCTGGAGAGCGTCCATTCGATCCACTTCTGCGCCTGCGCTTTGAGGTCGGCGTCGTCCTGCACGTACGCGGTAGCCACCAGCCCCCTCACGTAATACGTGCCGCGCTCCCAGTTTTCGCCGCTGCCGCCCAGCCAGCCGGAACGTCCGTCGCCGTCCGCGCAGCAGTCGGGGGACACTTCTTCAAAATGTTTTGTAACGTTTTCGGCCTGCAGCAGGAGCTGATTTTTCAGCCAGCTTTCGGCCTTGACCTGCCCCAGGGGCAGCATGGAAAATTTCATATTGTCAACGGCTCCTTCCGCGGTCACTTCTACTTCACGCTGTTCTCCCGCGGGCACCGGCGGCAATGTGCTGTCGCTGCCGTAGTTGCTGCCGCGGCCTCCGCACCCGCAGGTAACGGCCAGGGTCAATACGACGAGCAGACATACTACGCGCGCTATTTTTCCGGACATTACGGTACCTCCACAAGATTGCTGAGGACAATATAAACTAAACGGCAGCAAGTTGCAAGTTGCAAATTGCAAGTTTTTAGTTTTAAGTTTTAAGTTATAAGTGATAAGTGTTAAGTTGCAAGGAACGGCGAAAAGTGCTACAATACCGCCTGAAAACAGCGGCTCGGTAATTACCGGAATTGTCCGTGAGAATGCTCAAAAGAGTGCCGGAGCGTCCGTAAAAGACGCGGATGCCTCCAAACAGGGCCGCAAAAACACGAAAACGGGGTAAAAAACATGGCAAAACTGGACATTGACAAGAAACTGGCCGCCAAAAAAGGCAAGCCGATGAGCAAGTTTATGGGAAAAGCACTGCGCACGTTCCTGGCAACGCCCAATTCGAAGAAAATGAACCTCGAGGTCATTGACGAAGTCGGGATGAAGAACGTAAAAGGGCCGTTCGTTGTGCTCAGTAATCACACGTCACGGTGCGACTGGCAGTACGTTGCCCTCGCGGTGAAACCGCACATGCTGAACTACGTAGCGTCGTACATCGAATTCCACAGAGCGCACATGCATGCGATCTTCGACCTCACCAGCGTCATTCCCAAGAAGAATTTCGTTGCCGACTCCCACTGCATCAAAGAAATCATCTCCGTCATTCAGAAAGGCGGCAACGTCATACTGTTCCCTGAAGGCAAATCCAGCATCTCCGGCACCAACCAGCCCGTGGCCGTCGGCACCGGCAAGCTGCTCAAACACCTGAACGTGCCGGTCTACACCACCACCATCACCGGCGGTTACATGTCCAACACGCAGTGGAACATTGCCGACCGCCCCGGCAAAGTCATCATCAAGATCAAGCAGCTGCTCACCGCCGAGCAGACGCAGTCGATCAGCCCCGACGAAATGGAGCGCATGGTCAACGACGCGATCTATAACGACGACTTCATCTGGAACGAGACCGCGCGGGTCAAATACCAGGGCACCGAGCACATCGCCGAAAAGCTGGAAGAGCACCTTTATATTTGCCCCAAGTGCGGCAAGGAGTTCACGCAGCGCGGCGTTGACAACGTGTTCACCTGCGGCGAATGCGGCAACAGCGTAAAGATCAACGAATACTACGACCTGATCCCGAATTCGGACGACGCGGTGATCCCGAAAAATCTGCGCGTGTGGTTCGAACTGCAGCGCCGCCGCGTGTTCCGCGAGATCCGGGACAACCCGGACTTCTGCCTGGAAGAACCCGTGACCCTCGGTTATCTGCCGTCGGATCACTACGTACCCAAGACCGCCACCAGCGAACCCTGCGGCGAAGGAACTCTCAAGATCACCCGCGACGAATTCTCATACAAGGGCACCAAACTCGGCCAGCCCTTCGAGATCCATGCCAAAACGCAGAACATGTCTTCGGTAGTATTCGAGACCGATTCCCACTGCTTCGGCGCGTTCTTCGACGGTAACTATTACGAGTTTGAACCGAAGCGCCCCTCCGGCAGCAAGTGGCTGCTCAGCGTGGAGGAGTGCCACCGGCGCGCGGGCGGCAAATGGCAGAACAACCTGCCGCAGCAGCAGTGGATATACGAAGACAACAAAGATACGGACAACGACGAATACTACCTCGCCGGCCATGCGCCGGAAGGGGAACCGGTGTTCTAAGTTTTAAGTTATAAGTATTAAGTGGTAAGTGAGGGAGGATACTATGGCTAATTGCAGATATTGCGGCAGTCCGCTGTATGAAAATATGAAGTTTTGCGGCAATTGCGGCCAATTGGTGATCCAGGAAGAACTTCTGGATGAACCGCAGACGTCCGCGGTCACCGATCAGCCGGCAGTGCCGGAGCGTCCGGCGGAATCCGCGCCCGGAGGCGGACAGGTCCCGCCGCAGTTTGGCTCCGTCTACGGAACAACACCGCGTCCCGGTTCTGCGCCGGAAATGCCGCCGGCAGTAAGCGCGCCGGTCGGCACCGCCGCATGGCAGATGCAGAACGCCGCGGCACAGGCTGAGCAGGCCGCCGCAAAAAAGCCGGATTCGTTTGGCATTGCTTCGATGATCCTGGGCATTGTGAGCATTGTCATCGCATGTTGCTGTTGTTGCATTAAATTCGGGTTCGTGTTCAGCCTCATTGCCGGCATCACGGCCATTGTGCTCGCCATCGTGGCAAAATCGAAGTCGCCGGAGCATAAATTCTCCGGCATGGCGATCGCCGGGCTGATCATGGGAATAATCGGTACGCTGCTGGGCGTTGCCTCTATGTTCCTTGTGATGTTTTCATCAGTCCTTCAAAACAGCACGTCTGAAACAGCGAAAGATTCCGATCTTTACACCAAACTGAAGGATTTTCTGGAGTCGCTCGGCATAAATATCGACGAATCGGCCGCCGATGCAACACCGTTGCCGAAAAAATACTGAGCGCGCGAATAAGGCGGCCGGGGAGTGCTGAACCATGGAACGTAAAACGATCGCGGTGACCATGGGCGATCCGCTGGGGATAGGGCCGGAGATCGTGGCGAGCGCCATTGCCGACCCGGAACTTGACCGCGTCTGCCGCCCGCTGGCCGTGGGCAACCGCCGCGTTTTTGACCTTGCCGCCGCGCGGCTGGGCATTGACAGCTTCGAGAAGCGGTTCGGGGTCAATATCGTTGACGTTCCGCTGCCCCCGGACGCCCCCGGCGTCGAAAGCCTGGACGATTATTTTGGCACAGTGCAGGCGTTTGCGGGCCGCCATGCGTTCGACTGTATCGTGAAGGCGCATGAGCTTTGCGCAAACGGCACGGCGCAGGCGGTGGCTACGGCTCCGGTCAACAAAGAAGCCCTCCGCGCGGCCAACGTGCCGTTTATCGGTCATACTGAAATTTTAGCGGCGCTCACCGGCACCTCTGACCCGCTCACGATGTTTGAGACGGACGGGTTGCGGGTGTTTTTTTTGACGCGGCATGTGGCCCTCCGCCGGGCGTGCGAGCTGGTGACGACCGAGCGGCTGCTGGATTATATTGACCGGTCAATAACCGCGCTTCGCCGCATGGGCGTGACGGTGGATATTGACCATCCGCTGGCGGTGGCGGGCCTCAACCCGCACTCCGGTGAGCACGGCCTGTTCGGCATGGAGGAAGTGGAGATTATTGCTCCCGCGGTGGCAGAGGCGCAGGCGGCGGGCTACCCGGTCAACGGTCCCGTCAGCGCTGATTCGGTGTTCCACCTGGCGCACAAAGGCCGCTTCGCTGCGGTGCTGTCGCTGTACCACGACCAGGGGCACATCGCCACTAAAACGCTGGATTTCGAGCGCACGATCTCGCTCACGCACGGCCTGCCGTACCTGCGCACGTCGGTGGATCACGGCACGGCGTTCGACATCGCGTGGCAGCAAAAAGCCAGCCCGGTGTCAATGCTCGAAGCCGTCCGGCTGGCCGCTAAGTACGCTTTTTAATTTACCCCTTGCCATTTGCCATTTGCCATTTGCAATTTGCCATTTGCAATTTGCCATTTGCCATTAGGCCCTGGCATTCGCTTCTGCGGCCTCCACTGTCTGCTCCATCAGCATGCAGATCGTCATCGGACCCACGCCGCCCGGCACGGGGGTGTACGCGGAGGATTTGGCGGCAGCGTTTTTGAGGTCAATATCGCCTACGTTGCCCGGATTGTACCCGGCATCGATCAGTACGGCGCCGTCTTTTATCCAGTCCGCTTTAACGAACTCCGGTTTGCCCACGCATGCCACTACTATGTCGGCGCGGCGGACGATCTCCGGAAGATCGACGGTGCGCGAATGCGCGATAGTGACGGTGGCGTTTTCGCGGAGGAGCAGCATTGCCACCGGGCGGCCCAGGATGCGGCTGCGGCCGATGACGACCGCCTCTTTGCCCGCCAGCGGGACCCCATATTCCTTTAAGATCCGGATGATGCCGGAGGGCGTTGCCGCCGCGAACCCTTTTTCGCCGAGGGAGACTGCGCCGAAGCTGGCGGCGTTGACCCCGTCCACGTCCTTTTCGATGGCAATGGCGTTGAAGCACGCCGCTTCGTCAATATGCCGCGGCACCGGATGCTGCAGCAAAATGCCGCACACGTCCGGGTCAGCGTTCAGCTTCCGTATTTCTTCGATCAGCGCTTCCGTGGTGATGGTTTCAGGGAGTGCGACTTTGCGCGACGCCAGGCCGATGCGGGCGCAGGCGCGGCCTTTCATGTTGACGTAGGTGACCGACGCGGGGTTTTCGCCCACGATGATCGTGGCCAGCACCGGCACGCGGCCGGCGGCTTTGACCACCCGTTCCACGCGCGTTTTCAGATCCGCCTCGATGCGGGCGGCCAGTAGTTTGCCGTTCAGGATCAGCGCTTCCGACGTCATTTGCAGTAGGTCTCCACGTAGCTGTCGATCGCCGCCTTCACGATCTCCACCGCTTCTGCGCGGTCCTGGACCTCATCGTCCACCGCCGTCTGTTTGTTTTCCAGCGATTTGTACACGGTGAAAAAGTGCGACATTTCATCAAAAATGTGCCGCGGCAGTTCGTTGATGTCGTGGTACATGTTATAGTTGGGGTCGTTGAACGGGATGGCAATGATCTTCTCGTCGCGCCGCCCGGAGTCGATCATGGAGATCGCGCCGATGGGGTAGCAGCGCACCAGCGTCATGGGTTCGATCTCTTCGGAGCAGATGATCAGCACGTCCAGCGGGTCCAGATCGTCGCCGTACGTGCGGGGGATAAAGCCGTAGTTGGCCGGATAGTGCGTGGATGTATGCAGAATGCGGTCCAGCATCAGCATGCCGGTGGCCTTGTCGAGTTCATATTTCTTTTTGCTGCCTTTTGGGATCTCCACCACGGCCACAAAGTCTTCGGGATTTATGCGTTTGGGACTGATATCGTGCCAGATGTTGCTCATTTGGACGCTGCCTGCCTTTCAATATTTGGTTCGGCGGTATTGTAGCATAGCGGGGGGCTGATTACAACTGACCGGATCACTCCGTCTCTTTAAAATACTTGTACGTTCCCACGGTCAGCTCGTCGCAGGCCGCTTCGTCGCAGGCGATCATTGCCGCCGGATGCAGCTGGAGCGCGCTGACGGTCCATTTGCCCGAGACCGGTTCTTCGACCAGGTGGCGGAGCGCGCGGGCTTTGTTGTGCCCGGACAATAACAGCAGCACTTCGCTCGCGTCCATGACCGTGCCGACGCCCACGGACAACGCGGCCTTGGGCACTTTGTTCGGGTCGCCGCCGAAGAAGCGCGCGTTGGCCAGCAGCGTGTCGTAGGTCAGTTTCCGCACGCCGGTGCGGGAGTTCAGGCTCGTGAAGGGCTCGTTGAACGCGATGTGGCCGTCAACGCCGCTCCCGCCCAGGAACAGATCGATGCCGCCGTACGCGGTGATCTTGTCCTCGTACCGCGCGCATTCCGCTTCGGGATCCGCGGCCATGCCGTTCAGGATATTGACGTTGTCCGGATCGATGTCGATGTGGTCGAACAGGTTGTCGTGCATGAATTTCCAGTAGCTCTGCTCGTGCTCGCGGGGTAGGCCGATGTATTCGTCCATATTGAAGGTGACAACGTTTTTGAAGCTCACCCGGCCTTCGCGGTTGGCCGCGACCAGTATGCGGTACACGCCGAGGGGCGAGGAGCCCGTGGGCAATCCCAGCACGAACGGCCGTATCTCCCCGGCCGGCGAGGCGTTGTGCGCGTTGATGCGGTCAATGATATACTCCGCCGCCCAGCGGCTCATTTCTTCGTATGTATCCCGTATGATTACTTTCATGATAGTGTACCTCCTTGCGGTCGCTGGCGTGATTATATCAGCCCGGCGCGGTTTATTCAAGGGTCTGTCCCCGCGTTTGTACCGCGTTTGCAGAGGACCGCCGGCTCGTGATATAATCCCCGACAGACGGGTTTATTATAATAGGAAGTGGAGGCATGCGGTATGAGCAAGCGGGCGCTGAATGTTGCCGCCGGAAAGCGGCTGTTTAACAAGGTGCTGAAGGAGCCGGCGGCGATGCCGTTTTCGTTCAGATACGGCGGGGTGCTGCACCGGGGGCTCGAGGGCCTGAACGCGCGGAGCGTGACCGTCGGGGGCGGCGGCGTGACGCGGGTATTGACCACGGCGCGGGTGGACGACCGGCTGGAGGTGCGCGTTGACGTCCGCTATATCGAGGAATTCGGGCAATGCGAATACACCGTCTGGTTCGAAAACACGGGCAACGCGGCAACGGAAGTATTGTCCGAGGTGCGCGCACTGGAGCTTTCGCTGGAAGGCCGCGATCCGGTGCTCCGGGGCAATCTGGGCGACCACGACAACTGGTACGCCGCCTACGAACACGACCTGGCCAAGGGCGATCAATACTTTCTGTCCACGGGCGGCCGCGCGACCCACATCGTTTTTCCGTATTTCGACCTGGTGCACGGGAACGGCGGCACCATGCTGGCGCTGGGCTGGGCGGGCACCTGGGAAGCGCTGTTCAGCACTGATCTAAACACGGGTCTGACCCGCGTTCAACTGAAATCGGACGTGACGCTGGAGGCCGCACTGCTGCCGGGCGAGAAGGTGCGGACGGGACTGGTGGTGCTGCTGCCGTACAAAGGGCGCGATTATTTCGACGCTACGAACCTGTGGCGCGAATGGTTCATGAAATACAACTTGCCCAAAGCGGACGGCACAGGGAAGGAACTGGAGCCGTTGTCCTCCGCGTTCTTCGCCAACGACACCGGATTGCCCAATTCCGACGGCAGCATCTCGGAGCGCAGCTTCACGTGGCGGCGGACGCTGGAGAAATTGAAGACGGAAGGGATATTGACCGACCTGCACTGGTTCGACGCGGGCTGGTATTTTGACCCCGCCGGACGCACGGCGGAGACCGACTGGTGGGGGACAACCGGAAGCTGGGAAGTGGACAGCACCAAATGGCCCGGGCAGTCAATGCGCGTCTATAACGAGACCTGCCGCGCCGCGGGCATGAAAACGCTCACCTGGTTTGAGCCCGAGCGCGTGACGAACGTGCCGGCGCTGGTAAAATATCACGGCTACAAAGAGGAATGGAGCATCGGCGACGGCTTCGTGCGCACCAATAACCTGGGCGACCCGGACTGCCTGGCCTGGACGCTGTCCCGCATCACAACTATGATGGAGGACAATGCGGTGGATATGTACCGCGAGGACAACAACAGCGATCCGGGCTTCGCGTGGCCCTTCCGCGACAGCCAGGAGGCGCGGGCAACGGGGCTCCCGCGCGCGGGCATCACCGAGAACAAATGCATCTGCGGCCATTACGCGCTGTGGGACGGGATCATAGAGTATTGCCGCGCGCACGGAAAGTGCACGTTTGTGGATTCCTGCGCCTCGGGCGGCGGGCGCAATGACATCGAATCGATGCGGCGGGGCTTCCCGATGATGCGCTCGGATTACGACCGGACAACGAGCGCGATGCGATTGTCCCAATCCACCACGCTGCCGCGCTGGCTGCCCTTCCACGGCTCCAGCACGAAGGAGTCGCGGGAGCAGCTGGACGTGAACATGAACGCCGGCAGTTCGGTGTACGTGGCGCGGGCGTCGTACC
>JAFZSK010000067.1 GCA_017620915.1 Clostridia bacterium
ATTGCCCACAAGTACTGCGGCGACAACGATTCCGCAGCAGCCCGCGGCGGCGTATCCTTCGATATCATCGAGCGCTGACGTTCCGTTGTCCATAAACACGAACAGAGAGCGGACATTCAACTGTCCGCTCTCTGTTTTTCTATTCAATTAGCGTGATCGCAATGTACCGCCCCGCGCCCGGGCTCCGTTATTGATGGATCACACCTCGGCTTCGATCAGGCCGTAGTCGCCGTCGTTGCGTTTGTACACGGTGCAGATCTTGCCGTTTTCGCTGTTCTTGAACATGTAGAAGTTGTGCGTCAGCATGTTCATGTGCAGAATGGCGTCCTGCACGCTGAGCGGCTTCATTTCGTACGTTTTTACGCGGACGATGGGGTAGTTCTCGGGCTCTTCTTCAACTTCCATGGCGGGAACGGCGGTGTCCTCCGTGATGGTCTGATGGCGGCCGCGGGCAAGTTTGGTCTTGCATTTCACAATCTGGCGCTCCAGCACGTCCATGGCTTTGTCCAGGGCGGCAATGGCGCTCTTCTTGTCAGTGGTCTCGGCACGCAGCAGATAGTTCTGATAAGAGATCGTGAGCTCCACTTTGGTGAGATATTTCTTTTCGGAGACTTTTACCCAGAGGGTAGTCTTGTCTTCCGGCTCTTCGCGGAAATATCTGGCAAAACGGGCGCCCAGTTTCTTTTCCATCGTCTTGGCGGTTCTGTCGGCAACATTCGCATCTTTGGTATTAAGCTTAACTAACATATACTCTTCCTCCCGAAACAGATTTGTTTTTGCGAGTGCAGTCCTGCTTACTGGCTATATTGTACCAATTTCCGGCGGCGGATTCAAGCCTTTTATTTCGCGGCGCAGGGGAGTATAATTATATACGGCTGTAAAAAAGCCGCACCGGGAACGGCTGCGTTTCCGGACTTACATTGAGAGGAGGTTGTTAAATGAGCGAATGCACTCATGATTGTTCGACGTGCGGAGAGGCGTGCGCATCGCGGAACGCGCCGCAGGATCTGCATGAATCACTGAACGAATACAGCCGCGTGGGCAAAGTGATCGCTGTTGTCAGCGGCAAAGGCGGCGTGGGCAAATCCCTGGTCACGTCACTGCTGGCGGTAAGTATGCAGCGGCGCGGTTTTAAGGCGGCAATACTTGACGCCGACATCACCGGACCGTCTATCCCGGAAGCGTTCGGCCTGCACGACAAAGCGAAAGGCAGCGCGGCGGGGATATTGCCCGAAGTCACCAAAACGGGCATTGACGTCATGTCCGTGAACCTTCTGCTGGAAGATGAGACCGATCCCGTGGTGTGGCGCGGCCCGATCATTGCCGGCACCGTGAAACAGTTCTGGACCGACGTGGTGTGGTCGGATGTGGACTACATGTTCGTGGATATGCCGCCCGGAACCGGCGACGTGCCGCTCACCGTGTTCCAGTCGCTGCCGGTGGACGGCATCGTGATCGTCACGAGCCCGCAGGAACTGGTCTCCATGATCGTGGGCAAAGCGGTCAAAATGGCCCGGCTCATGAACATCCCCGTGCTGGCGCTGGTGGAAAATATGAGTTACGTGAGCTGCCCTGAATGCGGCCGGCAGATCCCGGTGTTCGGCGAGAGCAAGATCGATGCCGCAGCGGAAAAGTTCGGCGTGGATATCGCGTGCCGCATACCGGTGGAGCCGAAGCTGGCCGCCGCTATGGACAAGGGCATGATCGAACTGTTCGAGGGCGACTGGCTCAAGGCGATCGAGGACAAACTGGAAGCGCTGAACTGATCAGATCCCGCCGCCGTCAACGCCCAGCACCTGCCCGGTGATAAACGCCGCGTCGGGAGAGGCGAGAAACCAGACTGTGTTCGCCACGTCTTCCGGCGTGCCTAGACGGCACAGCGGCGCGGCATCCGCCAGTTCGGCGAGCGTCTCCGCGTCCAGCGAGCTGTTCATGCGGGTGTCGATAACGCCGGGGGCAACGCAGTTTACTCTAATGCCGGAGGGCCCGACTTCTTTGGCCAGTGCTTTTGTGAGGGCGATCACCGCGCCTTTTGACGCGCTGTACGCGGTCTCGCAGGAGCCGCCGGTGACGCCCCAGATAGATGAAATATTGACGATCGCGCCGGAATGGCGGCGGATCATGTGTGGCAACGCCGCGCGGCAGCAGTTATATGTGCCGCCGGCGTTGACTCGCATAACCCGGTCAAATTCGCGCGGCGTGGTCTCGGTGATGAGCTTTTGCGGAAGGGCAATGCCGGCGTTGTTGACCAGCACCTCCGGCGCGCCGAATGCTTCGATGCACCGTTCCACCAGCATTTCCGCCTGTTCGGGCACGGACACGTCCGCCTTCACCGCCAGCACGGAACATCCGGTTTTATTTAGTTCGCGTTCCAGTGCCTTCGCGGCGGCCCGCGACCGGCGGTAGTTTATTATTACGCTGAAGCCTTCCTTGGCAAAACGCCGCACGCACGCGGCGCCGATGCCGGTGCCGCCGCCGGTGATTATTACACTTTTACGATCCTGCATTGTCATTATCTCGCTTTCTGCAGCGCGCCGTATATCGTCTGCGCGTCAATGAAGTGGTATCTTTCGGTCTGGAGATTGCCGTCGTTGGCCGCGGTGATCAGTACGTAGTGGTTGCCCTTGTACTCCGCGTAGGAGGCCAGGCAGAGCCCGGCGGGGCGGGTGAAGCCGGTCTTGCCGCCGAGGATGTTGACCTCGCCCATATCGAAGCCGTTAAGCCCGGTAAATACGGTGCTGGGCAGAGTAAACGGGTAGCGGCGCTCGGGTTCGGTGTAGGCGATATATTCTTTCGAAGTGAAGAAACGCACGAATTCCGGGTTTCCCAGCGCGTATTCCACGAGCTTCATCAGGTCGGCTACGGTGGTGTAGTGGTCGTCGTTGTGCAGCCCGGTACAGTTCGCGAAATGTGTACCGTTCATGCCCAGTTCCGCGGCGGTCTGATTCATCAGCGCCACAAAGCCGGCTTCGTCTCCCGCGATCTTGCGCGCGGCGGTGAAACTGCACTCGGCGGCGGAGGGGAGCAGGATGCCGGCTACGATGGAGGCTTTGTCGGTGATCTCGCCGGGGTTGAAGCCCGCGGTGGAGGCGCCGGCGTTGTTGGCATCTTCGATAACGGATCCGGTGATCTCGTATTTGCCCTCGGGCAGTTTTTCGAGGGTGAGCAGCGCGGTCATTATTTTCGTGAGGGACGCGGGGTAGATGCGCGCGTCTTCGGAGAGGGCGTACAGCACTTCGCCGGTGTCAATATTTTTCAGCATTACGCAGCGGCTGTGCAGCGCGGCAGGGTCAATGTCGAGTCTCTCCGCGTGCTCCGGACCGAGCTGCTCTGTCGGCGCGGGGGTCAATACAGGCGCAGAAACCGGCGCAGAAACCGGAGCCGAAACCGGGGCCTGATCCGGTGTGCGATCTGCGGTGCCGGACGGAGTGATGACAACGATATTGCCGCTGTAAACGTCGCGCGGTGTTTCTGCCGGACCTGCCGCGCGCCGCGGCGCACATCCGGCGGCAACACCTATCACAAGTGCCAGCGCTGCCGCTGCCGCCAATATCCGCTTCTTTATTTGATATTCCGCTCTTTTACTTTTAACGCTTTCCATCCTTCGGCCTCTGCGCGGCGGCGTCTTTACCCCCGCCCGTCCGCGTCAACAGTATACCACATTTTTAAGCAGGGGGACAGACCCCGTGCTTAAAATTGAGGCTCTTTTCCTGATTCCGTGAATAACCAATGCTGACCGGCGCTTTGGTTTTTCATGTCTCTTGCTCATTTCAAACGACGGTTTTTGGGAAAAGTGGGACAAAAAAACCAATTTGAGCATTTTTGTCCCACTTCGGGCGCCTTCTGAGGAGGACGGGAGGGTCAATGCCGCTTTCGAAACGGCCTCATACCGCTTTTGACCCGACTGCGATGGTTATGTCCGTATAATGGTGTAAATTTAAAATGCGAGCCACTGCTCGATCCTGTATAATGAACTTGCACAACCAAAAGACAGGAGGTAATGAACAATGGCTCAAATCAATTTTACACTATCTGAGGAAGAAATTCTAC
>JAFZSK010000068.1 GCA_017620915.1 Clostridia bacterium
ACACAGCGAGAACTTTATCGTTTTAGCTGTCACCGTTGACAGTGCTGATGTGTAGGTGACAGGTGATTCTCGCTGTCAAATCAACTGTCAACCTGTCAACCGAAGCACAAACTCGAGTGTTACACTGCTGCAGTATCAGTGCGTGGAAGCAGTTCAACGGGCGCGGTCTTATTGCCCCTGTATATGGTTCCTGCGATATCGTAAGTTTCCTCCTTGCCATGCGTAGTATAGCACATTACCCACTAATATGTTTCCACCACACTCCAGCCGATGAAAAAGCAAAAATCAATAATAATAAAACGCCGGTATCAGGCTCAAAATAGCCCGATACCGGTCAAAAATGGTCGGAGTGGCGAGACTCGAACTCGCGGCGTCCTGCTCCCAAAGCAGGTGCCCTACCAACTGGGCCACACCCCGATATTTATTTTTTGTTTCTCTGGTTGGGGTCAGATAAGTGGTCAAACACGTTTTTGCTCTGACTCGAACCTCTCGTTTTCTCCGTTTTTCGCGCTTTTTCGGCGTTTTTCACGGTTTTTCATCGCGGTGATGTAGCAGCGGTATTTAGCTCCCAAACCACGCGCGCTACCAGCTGCGCTACACCCCGATGGATAGCAATTTTTCTAGTTACAGTCAAATATGGGGTCAAACCCGTTTTTGCTCAAATTCACATATCGCGTTTTCTCGTTTTTCCTCCATTTTTCGCCGTTTTTCTCGCTTTTTCATCTCGGGGATCCGGCAGCGGTATTTAGCTCCCAAACCAGGTGCCCTACCAACTGGGCCACACCCCGGATGCGAGAGTGGATTGTAACATATTGACCGCGCGGCGTCAAGGCTGAAGTTGCTTCGGGCTCCGCCATTTTCATTTTTCACGCGGTTCTCCCGTCAAAATAAACAAAAACTCATATTACTGACAGTTTTTGTTTATGTATCCGGCTTTTCATGCTCATTTTCCGTTCCAATATCATTCTTGCGAATGCCGTTATAAACAAAAAACTGCCAGTTGAGGTCTTTTTGTTTATTTCCGCTTTCTGATTCGGCCGGAGAAGGCGCCCGAGATAAACAAAAATCAGCCGGAACAAGTGTTTTTGTTTATTTTTGCGTGATTGCAAGCGTTTGACAAGGTCCGAGAAGGCGCCCGGGGTTTGAAAACGAGCGAGCGCCTTCTGCCAGGCAGCTGAATTATAACGATTTCGGGAGCGGAGCCGGAGCTTCAGAAGTGCTCGAACCAGCCGTTGATCTGCTTGCGGAACGCGGCGAGGGCATTGCCGGAGGCCGCGGTGATCTCCACGCCGGGGAGGTAGCGGGCGGTGTCAACGGTGTACTTGTCCGCGCCGAACACCAGCCGGGAAAGCGCCTGGGGCGCGACGGTGAGGTCCGCCGAGGCGGGGTCGTCAACACGCTGCACCAGGCCGGCCGCGCCCGCGGCAAATGTATCCGCACTCACCGCAAATGTTTCGTCATTGACCCGGAGCGTGAACGGCGCAAAAGACGCCTCGTACGCGCACGCCGCCAGGACCGCCGGCACATCCAGCACTTTGGCCATGATGTCCGGACGGAGGTCGTAGGAAGTGTGCATGTAATGCTTGAGGAATTCGCCCACTTCCGGCGTGGGGCCGATGTCCCGCAGGAGCACTTCGAGCTGCTCGCCCTCGAACATGCGCAGGAAGCCCAGTACGCGCGCCAGTGCGCCGGGGCTCAGGAAGCCCAGCTGTTTGACGTAGAGGCCGTCGGGGGACATGCGGTTGACGCCGTCGAAATGCTGACGTTTTTCGAGGATGACGTGGCCGGAGATATTGCCGCCGTCACGCAGCACGTACAGGCCCGCGGGATCGATGTCGTCCGCCGTGAGGCGCGGCATCAGATTGCGGTCTTTGGAGAACCGGTCGTAATAATCTAAATACGCAGGCAGCAGTTCCGGTGTGAACGGTGTCAATTCCCGGTACCGCGGCACAAATTCCAGCGCGGTCAATGGAAACCGCACCCGCACCGTGTCGCTCACGCGTTCGTATCCGAACTTGCGGTAGAACGCGAAGGAAAACGGATGCAGGATGGCAATTATCGCGCCCCGCTCCCGGCCGAACGCTTCACCTTCCGCGAGGAGCTCCCGCACCAGGCCCTGGCGCCGGAACTGCGGCGCCGTCTCCAGGCCGCCGACTGCGAGCATCTTTACGTATTGACCGCCGAACCGCGTGTCGCGCACCGTGAAAACGCCGCTCGACATCACCGCGCCGTCGGAGCGGAGCGCTTTGAGGCGGAGCGTGTTGTCCGAAACGGATTCCCTGATAATGCTGTGGCCGCTGTCCATGTCTGCACCTTCGCTTATAAATGCGCCGTTATTCGCCGATGATCATGACCTGCACGGTGCGGGTGCGGCCGCGGGTCTGATCCCAGTCGATGAAGTGGACGCGGCCGAATTCGCCCAGATCGGGGACGCCGTCATCTACCACGATCGTCACGCTGCGGCCGATGATGGAGGAGCGCAGGTGGGCATCGGTGTTGTGGCATCCGAAATTGTCCTCGCCGTGCTGTTCGGCGTAGTCAAGCGCCTCCGGGCCGGGGTGCAGGTACATGCCTTCGGAGCGCTGGGTGGGGATCCATTTTTCGAAGACGTTGACCAGGTCCTGCTGGAGCGTCTCGAGGCCCGTCATGGACATGTCGAACGCGCACTCCTGCGTGATCACGGAGCAGGTGGTGTGGTGGGAATACACCACGATGATGCCGTCGCGCACGCCGGATTCGGCGGCAATGGCTTTGACCTGATCGGTGATGTCGTGGAAGCTCACGGCGCGGTGGTGGGATTCGAGTTTGAAAGAGCGTTTAAAAACCATGTTGTTCTCCTTTTTGTGCGCGGCAGCGGCGCTGTATCACGCCTTGCGCAGTTTGAGGTCGTCCGCGGCGCGGCGGGTAGCGGCGATCATTTCGTCGATCATGGCGATGGGGTCGGCGGCCTTCATTATACCGGACGCGGCACCGGCGGCTTCGCTGCCCGCCATGATGAAGTCATACACCTGTTGACCGTTGGTGATGCCCGCGGCCTGCTCCACGAGAATGTCGGGGTAGATGGCTTTGATCTCGCGGATCGAGGCTTCGACGTAGTCCATCGGGGTCACGCCGTTGCCCCCGCCGATGATGCTGGAAGGCTCCGGGTTGATGATGTCGGGATGCAGCTGGGCAATGGCTTTCGCCTCCTCCAGCGTATCGGCGCAGGCAAATACCAGAAAGTCCAGTTCCCGCGCGCGGTCAACGGTGGCCTTCATCTGCGGCAGGCTCATGGGCTTTTCGCAGTGGTTGATCACCACGCCCTGCGCGCCCGCCGCTTTCAGCGCTTCGGGCAATATATCTGCCATTCCGCGGCCGGGACGCAGCGTGTCCATGTACGGGGCCAATATGATCAGATGTTTGGTATTCTCGGCGATCCGGCGGATCTCCACCGCCGGGGTGATGAACAGGACGTCAATGTCGTACTTTTCCGCGGCTCTGTCCGCCGCCAGTGCGTACTCCAGCACCGTGTCGCCGTAGATGTAGTTTTTTGTACCGATCTCAAAATACGGTGTGCGGATCTTCGGTTTCATTGGGACCTCCTTGTGTCCTGAAAGTTACAGCGTCACGACTTTAAAGCCCAGCATACGGCCGAACGCGGCCAGTTCTTTCGGAGTCGCGTCGTATACCAGCGCCGAGTGGTGCGTGCCGCCGGCCAGGGAATAGGCTTTCAGGAACTCGGGCAACGGCGCGGGCGGTTTCAGCCAGCCGCGCACGCGGAGATCGTATGCTTTGGTGCCGCGCAGTTGACCCAGCAGCTTCACGGGGACCAGTATCAGTGAGAACCCTTCAGCGGTGGGCGCCAGATTGACCAGTACCGCGCTGCCTTCCCGGAAGCAGCCCGCCAGCGCCACGGTGTCGCCGGTATCGTTGTAGTTGAACGGCATGTCGATCAGCAGCGGTTTGCCGGCGGTCAACGTGGGATTCAGCTCGCCCATATGGCTCATCAGTATCACGTCGCGCTCCCAGTCGGGGCAGAACATCTCGGTGAACGTTGTCGCCGGGTACGCTTTCATAAGCGCGGACACCAGCGCGGCGGTGAGATTATCGCCTTCGCCGGCGTAGCCCAGTCCGCGGGCGAGCGTTTTGCAGCACTCTACGAAGGGCATCTTGGCCAGGCCGGATTCGTCGATATGCATGAAGTTCACGGTCACGCCGTCCAGCTGATTGTCGGTCATCCATTTGCGGAAAGCCAGTCCGGCGCGGGTGGCGGCAATATAGTTGTCCGTCTGCGTCGCTTCGATCTCGTAATTCTCTTTGTCCGCGTCAAGTTCCCGGGCCAGCTCCGCGTCGGTAACCGAAGCGGCGTACCGGCGGCCTTCCTCCGCGCCGAGTTTGATGGTCTTGAAGCCGATCTTCGCTTCGAGTTCCGCTTCGGGAACGCGGAAATCGCCCATTCCCTCGAATTCGCCGCCGACCATGCCCACGCGGCATTCTTTCAGTTTGCGGGCGGCGTAGAACGCGCGGCACAGGCCGCTCACTTCATCTATAACGCCGCTGTGCTCCGCGTGTCCCGCGCACAGTTCGAAGGCTTTGCCGCGGCGCAGGAGCATGTTGCACATGTCCTGTACACCGTGGATGCCGTGGTTGTTCATGATGCGTTTTTCGGTATCCGCGTAGCGCAGCAGCTCGTAGTCGGGGGTGGTGTCCAGCACGATGATGGGCGCCTTCAGACTTACCAGCGCGTCAATGGATTCCAGCGACGGCGAATACGCCAGATGCTGCGTGACCACGGCGGCAATATCCGGATCCGCGTTGAATTTTGCCGCGGCCTGCTGAAATTCTTCTTTTACCCGGCAGATATCGTCGGGGACAACGACTTCAAATCCCTTTGCCTCCAGCATGCCGATCAGTTTGCGGGTATATGCGACCATGGGTTCCCGGGCTTCGGGCTCGGAATCGTCGTAAAGTTTGATGTAGAGAGGCAGATAACCTATGCGAATTTTGTCCATTTAATTTTCTCCTTTATTATTGTCCGATTATTATTGGCCGGGATCGGCGGTTACGAACGGTCATTGTCCGTAAATGGAGCGGCGGGCGCCCTCGATGAGTTCGTATGCGTTGTTGTACATCATATCCGCGACGTCGGCTTTAGTCATGCCGAGCGTCGTGCAGGCGCGCTTGAACGCCAGCAGTTCTTCGTACACGAAAAACGTGATCTTCTCCGCTTCTTCCGCGCTGACTTCCCGCAAATGCCGGTCCTGGCTTGGGTCGCCGTACAGGCCGGGGGGCACCAGGTTGATATAAGTGCCGTTCTCTTCGATCCGGTGGGTGCGCATGCGCAGGATAGGCATGTCGGTGCCGTACATCACGTGCTTCGGACCGGCATGACGGATCACTTCGGTGATGGCGTATTCGCAGCAGTTGGCCGAGAAATCGTACATCAGGTCCGGGGCTTTGCAGAGGTAGTCGGTGAAGGCGTTGCCCACGTCGCCGTACGTGTATGCGCGGCCCACGTGCGCGATGATCAGCCGGATGTGCGGGAATTCGCGTTTGATCTCGAGGATCTGTTCGAGATTGACCGGATCCTTCAGCCGGCCGTTCCGCGGGATGTGCAGCATCACGATCGCGCCCAGTTCGTCCATGCGCTTCAGCTGGTTTTTCGGGAAGAAATCGAATATGCGGATCTCGGCTTCGGGCAGGTACGCGGGGGAGAGGCTCAGGTAGGATTTGAGGCCAAGAAAGCCGCCTTCGCGGATGCGCGCTTCCAGTTCGTCCGCGCTCTGGGTAGGATGGCTGTAATACAGCGCGGGCCAGCCGGAGCGGCGGGAGGCGCCGGCGAGGTAGGCGTTGTTGGCCTTCGCGCTCTCCACGGAATGGACGCGGCTGATGAACATCAGCGCGCTTACTTCTTTGTCCGGGAAGAGCAGGCGGTAGGTCTCCTGCAGGTCTTCGATGCTGTTGTCGCGGGCGACCAGATCCGGCCACACCACCTGGCGGCGCACTTCGTCTTTCGGCCGCGGCACGGTCAATGAATCCAGCCAAACGTGGGTATGGATGTCAATGATTTTCGGCGGCAAAAAATCCTTCAGCTCGGTCTCATATATGCGTTTATCGTTTTCGGTGACTTCGAACAGCGGCATTTATGTCATCTCCCGTTTATGAAAATAAGATCGAATTGACGATGCTCTGCAGGTATTCCTGGCGGCCCGGCGCAGGCAGCTCCGGCTTGCCCAGTTCGTCGGCGTACGCGGCGAGTTCGGCCAGCGTTGTCCGGCCTTCCACGATCGCCTTGCCGATGCCGTCGTTATACGAAGCGTACCGGTCGCGCACGAACTCGTCGATGCGGCCGTCTTCGATTATCGCGGCGGCTTTGAGCAGCCCCAGCGCGAAGCTGTCCATGCCCAGAATGTACGAATAGAACATATCTTCCGGCGTGTAGCTGGAGCGGCGCGCTTTGGAATCGAAGTTGAATCCGCCCGTGAGGCCGCCGGCTTTGAGCACCTCGTACATGCACATCGTAGTCTCGTACACGTTGAAGGGGAACTCGTCCGTGTCCCAGCCCAGCAGCAGGTCGCCCTGGTTGGCGTCGATGGAGCCCAGCATGCCGTTCGTTGCCGACACGCGCAGATCGTGCTGGAACGTGTGGCCCGCGAGGGTGGCGTGATTGGCCTCGATGTTGAGCTTGAAATCTTTGTCGAGTCCGTACTTGCGCAGGAACCCGATGGAAGTCGCGGCGTCAAAATCGTACTGGTGCTTCATGGGCTCCTTCGGCTTGGGTTCGATGTAGAAATCGCCGGTGAAGCCGATGGAACGGCCGTAATCCACCGCCATGCGCATCAGGCGGGCAATGTTCTCCTCCTCGAACTTCATGTCCGTATTGAGCAGCGTTTCGTACCCTTCGCGGCCGCCCCAGAACACGTAGCCCCGGCCGCCGAACCGCACGGTGAGGTCCAGCGCTTTCTTGATCTGGGCCGCGGCAAAGCAGAACACGTCCGCGCTGTTGCTGCTGCCCGCGCCGTTCATGAAGCGGGGGTTGGAGAACAGGTTGGCGGTGCCCCACAGGCATTTGATGCCGGTCCGGGCGATCTTGGCGGCAATATAATGGGATATCTCGTCCAGCCGCCGGTTGGTCTCTTTTATGTCGTCCGCTTCGGGTACGAGGTCAACGTCATGGAAGCAGAAATACCGGATCCCCAGCTTCTGCATAAACTCGAAGCCGGCGTCAACTTTCGCCCGCGCATGCTCCATGGTGCCTTTCTCCGCGCCGAAGGATTTGTCGGCGGTGTCCCGGCCGAACATGTCTGTGCCGGCGGCGCCGAGGTTGTGCCACCACGCCATGGCGAAGGGCAGGTGCTCGCTCATCTTTTTGCCCAGCACCACGCGCTCCGCGTCATAGTACTTGAACTTCAGCGGGTCGCGGCTGTCCGCGCCGCCGTATTCGATCTTTGGAATGTTTTGGAAGATCTCGCTCATTTTGTTGCTCCTTTATCTGCGTATTCGCTCGGTTGTTTATATTATATGCCTATTTCAGCTTCTTGAACAGCGCCTTCATCGCCGGGTAGATCTCCCGGTAGCGGGCGTAGCGGTCCTCGTATTTGCGGGCCAGTTCCGGTTCGGGGCGGATCACCTTGCGCACGCCGCAGATGGCTTCCGAGGCGGCGCGGACGGAGGGGTATTCGCCGGCGGCGGTCATTGCCAGCATGGCGGCGCCGTAGCCGGGGCCCTGTTCCGTTTCGGGGATCAGTATGTCGATGTTCAGCACGTTGGCAATTATCTGCTGCCACAGCGGGGACTTGGCGCCGCCGCCGCAGAGGGTACTTTGGGTGATGTTGACGCCCTGCCTCCGCGCGGCTTCCAGATTGTCCCGGACCGCGAAGGCCACGCCCTCCAGTACGGCCAGCTCCATGGCGGCGCGGGTCGTGTCCAGCCGGAGGCCGGTGAAGGTGCCGCGGGCGTCCGTGTCGTTGATCGGGCTGCGCTCGCCCATGAGGTAGGGGAGGAAGAACACGTCGTTGGCGCCGAGGAGTTCGTCGGGTATGGCAGCTTCCAGCGTGCGGTAATCGCCCGAGCCCAGGATCCGGTCGCAGAACCATTCATTGCAGGACGCGGCGGAGAGGATGCAGCCCATCAGGTGCCAGCCGCCGTCCGCGTGGCAGAAGGAGTGAAGCTCGTTGCCCGGGCTGTCGGTGAACTCGTCCGTGGCGATGAAAATGGTTCCGGAAGTGCCCAGAGAGATATTGCAGCGGCCGTTGACAACGGCGCCCGTGCCCACTGCCGCCGCCGCGTTGTCCCCGGCGCCCGCTGCCACCGGTATCCCGGGCTCCAGGCCCAGCACGGCCGCCGCATCGCCGCTCAGTACGCCCACGGCTTCCGCACTCTCGAACACTTTCGGCACCGCGTTCCGGTCAACGCCGCACACTTCCAGCATCTCGTCCGAAAACCGGCGGCGCTTAACGTCGAACAGCAGCATGCCCGAGGCGTCGGAGGGATCGGTGCAGTGCACGCCGGTCAGCTTGTAGTTCAGATAGTCTTTCGGCAGCATTATTTTGGCGATGCGCGCGAAATCGTCCGGCTCGTGCTTTGCCATCCACAACAGTTTCGGCGCGGTGAAGCCGGCGTAGGCGATATTGCCCGTGAGTTCCGAGAGGCGCGCTTTGCCGATGACATCATTAAGATAATCGGTCTCTTCCGCGGTGCGGCCGTCATTCCAGAGGATGGCGGGGCGGATCACGTTGTCCGCGCGGTCCAGCGCCACCAGGCCGTGCATCTGCCCGCCGGCGGCAATGCCCTTAATGTCCTTCCCGTACTCTGCGCTGAGTTCGCGCACCGCGGACACGAACGCGTCCCACCAGGCCTGCGGCTCCTGCTCGCTCCAGCCCGGATGCGGGAAACTGACCGGATATTTGCGCGACACTTCTTTTACGATGCGGCCGTCCGGCGTGACTAACAATATCTTCAGCGACGATGTGCCGAGATCGGCACCGATATAATAGTTCATAAATTATCCTCCGTGTGGTTTGCGCTGTGTGAGCTTATAACTGGCGTCCACCAGCTCCAGTACGCGCGCGTCGGTCAACGTATCGTCCAGTTTTACGGTTATCCACATTTTATGGTTCATGTGGTACGCCGGGTATATGCCGTCCTGTGCGGTCAACGCGGCCGCCTCCGCCGGGTCGATCTTCAGGTTCATCGCGTCCAGCGTCCGGCCGTCCTCCGCACCGGTTTTCTGCAGGGCGCTCCCGCGGATGTGCATGATGAGGGCGAACCATTTGTTATTGTCCGCGTGCCGGAACGTGCCGCTGTTTTCGTGCGGGCTCTGACCCCACGGAAAGTCCGGACGCACTCCGTACCGCTTTAGTATCTCCGCGGTGACGCGGTTGGCCTGGTCGCCGGCGAACAGAACGTCAACGCAGCAATTGTCCGCCACGTCCGCAAGCAGTTCTTCATACGCCGCGCGCACGGAGGCAACATACGCCCCGCCGAAATTCTCGGACCGGATCTGGAAGTATTCGTCGCCGGTCATATTGTCCGTCACGCGGCCGCGCACAACGCCCTCGTCCGTCACCGCGAGCTCCGCCCTAAAATCTCCGTCCATGAAGTCCGCGCTGTACCGGAAACACTGCTCTTCGTCCCGCACGAAACCGTAGCGCAGCATCGCTTCCGGCAGGAACCGCTTGCGCTGAAAATATAGTGTTTCGATTGGAATTACGCCCATGCTTTCCGGATCCTTGCCGCTGCCGGCGGGCCCTTCGTGAGCCCGGTCCGCGCAGCGTTTTATACGGTCAATTTATAGCGCAAAACGCCGTGAAAGTCAATTGAGACTTTTGCGGGGGCTCATTTGACAGAGAATTTGGACAATAAAGTTTGTTTCTTGTTTTTTATACCATGCGAGGCGCCTTCTCGAGTGATCTGTTAATTAATGTTTATACTTCTTTGGACAAAAGTAACGGCTATCTGAGTTATAATACCAGAATGGGTGCCTTCTCTCGATCACCAGCTCTATCTGATTTAATAAGATTGGGACAAAATATATTCTAATTAGAGTTTTTGTGCCATTGAAGCGTTGGGAGATTGGACTATAATATATTGAATTTACATTATTATACCATTTTTTGTGTTTTGCGTTTTTTAAAATGAGCGAGAGCAAGGAAAAACCGGTATAAAACTACACGAGTTTCGATTGTTTATACCAAACATGGTTCAAATAATGAGAATGAGATGGTCAAAATGAAATGATGGGTCTTTGGCCCGATTTGTCACAGATTTTCCGCAAATTGAGCGCAAAAACGTTGAAACGCCGTGGTAGAATATGCTCACCCGGCAAAGGGCATCTGCAGAGCCCGATCGCCCGGAGGCGTCCCGAAAGCGAGGTGCGGTCATGGAACCCGATAGAGGCATGGATCCCGAAAAATCGAATAAGCGCAAACTGACCGGCACCGGGCTGTGGAGGATATTGTTCGGCACCGTGCTGGCGGCATTTACGCTGTACGCGGTGCTGGATACGTTCGTCATCCCGCGAAAAATGCAGACGGGGGCAGGGTCGCTGAATCTGTCTATGTTCGAAACGGCCGCACCGGCATCATCGGCTGCACCGGTATCATCGGCCGTACCGGCATCAACAGCTGCGCCGGCATCATCGGCCGCACCGGTATCATCGGCCGTACCGGCATCAACAGTTGCTGCCGCGACTTCCGCAACAGCCGCAGCCGCCGCCACGCCGGAACCGACCGCCTTACCGGATTCAGATCCGCAGGAGGATATCGTCATCGAATATAAAGAGTATTATCAGGACGGGACGGCGATATATGTTGCCGACGTGCGGCTGAGCTCCGCGCAGTACCTGCGCACCGCGTTTGCCCGAGACACTTACGGCCGGAACGTGACGGCATACACTTCTTCCATTGCCGCGGCGCACAACGCGCTGCTGGCCATTAACGGCGACTATTACGGCGCGCAGGAGCGGGGGTACGTTATCCGCAACGGCGTGATCTACCGATCGACCCGGAGCAGCGCGGACGTACTGTGCGTGTATACGGACGGGACGATGAAGGTCGTTGACCCCAAGGAATATACGGCGGAGCAGCTGCTGGCAGACGGCGTGTGGCAGGCGTTCAGCTTCGGACCGGGGCTGGTCGTGGACGGCGAGATCTCGGTAAGCGTCAAAGATGAAGTAAGCCGCGCCATGAACAGCAACCCGCGCACCGCCATCGGCATGATCGAACCGAATCATTTCATTTTCGTGGTGGCGGACGGGCGGACATGGTCCAGCGCCGGGCTGTCGCTGTATGAACTTGCCGAGTTTATGCAGTCGCTCGGTGCGGTGACGGCGTACAATCTGGACGGCGGTGGGTCGTCAACGATGTACTACAACGGCGCGGTGGTGAACAACCCGACCTCCGGCGGCCGTACTTCCAAAGAGCGGGCGGTCAGCGACATTATTTACATCGGCTCATGAGGGCGGGGAGGTACTGACGGATATGGACAACAACAGACTGACGCGCCGCATATTGACCCAGGTGATCATTACAGTGTTTTTCGCGCTGTTCGGCGGTATATATGAACTTTTCAGCCACGGCGTTTATTCGTATTTTATGATCTACGCGTTCGCGGCACCGCTGTGCCTGTGCGTACTGCCCTACACGGTAATGCTGCTGCGGGGAAAGAAACCGGCCAAATTGTCCGCGGAGCTGTGGGACGCGGCGGTGCTGACGTTGACGGCGGGACTGGTATTTCGCGGCATGCTGGAGATCTTCGGCACCACCAACCGCCTGCTTTATGTGTATTTCATCGCGGCGGCAATACTCGCCCTGGCGGCAGTGGTCTCCGGCTTGATTTTTTCCCGCGCGCGTGTATAATATACAATTTGAAGCGGAAAAAGACCGCTTCGGATCACGGAAGCGCAGGAGCAGAGTATTGACCGGAAAAACGCTGGATAATCAGAACGCGGCACGGCAGGCAAAACGGTACCGGACCATCGGGATAATCGGAGGCATGGGACCGCTGGCCACGTGCGACTTTTTTGAGAAGATCATCCGGATGACCGACGCCGCGAAAGACTGCGAGCATATTCCGATCCTGATCGACTGCAACCCGAGGATCCCGGACCGCGTGGCCGCCATATTGCACGGGGGGACAGACCCGGTGCCGGAGATCGTAAAGAGCGGGAGAAGGCTGATCGACGCCGGCGCGGAGATACTGCTGATGGGCTGCAATACCGCGTATTATTTCTACCCGCGCGTTGCCCCCGAGCTCAGCGTGCCGCTGATCCACATGCCCCGGGAGACCGCCCGCGGCGCCGCGCGCATGGGGCTGAGAAAAGTGGGGCTGATGGCCACCGACGGGACCGTGGCCTCCGGGATCTACGCGGCCGAGCTGGAACAAGCGGGCGTGGAACTGGCCGTGCCGGACGCGGCGGGTCAACGCGCCGTTATGGAAATGATATACGACGGAATAAAGGCGGGCAACGCGGACATCGACCCCGCGGGCTTCCGGAACGCGGTGGAACAGCTGATGGCGGACGGCGCCGAAGCAGTGATACTGGGCTGCACGGAACTGCCCATCGCGTTCCACCTGTATGACATAAATGCGCCGTGGCTGGACCCGGCGGTATTCGCGGCGGAAGCGGCCGTGACGATGGCGGGCGGCCGGGTAAGACCGCTCTCCGAAGGCAGCTACGGCAGCCACGTGGGCGGCATAAGCTGAGCCGCGCCGCACCCCGGCTTCTGACGCCGGCCAACAAAGAATCAAACACCCGGAGTGTTATTATATGAACGAATATTACCGCAAACCGAAAAAATCCTCACCCGCCACGAAGCTGGCCATCGTGCTGCTGTTCGTGATCGCGCTGGTGCTGGTGATAGTTATATTGACCATGCCCAAGAACAAAGGCGGCCGGAGCGGCCCGGGCAATACCGTGATCAACACCGTTGACCCCGACCGCACCCGCGTGCCCGCGACGCCTGTGCCCACCAACAAACCCGACGCGCCCGTGATCGACGTCGTTACCGTGGAGGCCGGCGGGGAAGTGCCCGCGGCGGCAGCGTTTCTGAAAGACAGCGCGCAGGGCATGGTCATTTACTATTTATCCGACGTCTCGCAGATAAACACGGCCGAACCGGGAGATTATCCGGAAGAGCTGGCGTGCGGCGAAGGCACTTACAAAGTCACAATACGGGTGCAGGATACGACGCCGCCTTCCGCGCAGGTCCGTGACGTGATCGTGGAAAAGGGCACGCCCGTGAAACCGGAAGATTTCATCATTTCGATGAGCGACGCCACCGCGATCACCGCGTCGTTCCTGGACAACGTCAACACCGACGAGGCCGGTTCCCGCCAGGTACGCATCCTGCTGCTGGACGCCGCGGGCAATAAGACGATCCTGGCGCCGACGCTGACTGTGGACGTGGACAACATTCCTCCCGTGATCAGCGTGCCGCTCTACCGCGAGCTGTTCGAGGGCGATACCATCGCGTACCGCGCGGACCTGGTCGTTACCGACGACCGCGACCCGGATCCGCGGGTGGAGATCGACAGCAGCGGCGTCAACCTCAAAGTGCCCGGCACGTATACCGTCACGTACACCGCTACCGATAAGTCGGGCAACAAAGCCGTGGCCACCGCTACCGTCGTTGTCCGCTCGCTCGAGGAACTGAACACGCCCGAAGGCAAGTACAGCGAAGCGGCAATGCACCGTAAATTCAGCAAACTGCTGCCGTCGATCATTGACGACAGCATGTCCGATATCGAAAAACTGTTCCACATCTGGATCTACGTGCGCGAACACATCGAATACGTGAGCCATTCAGACAAAGACAGCTGGGTGCGCGAGGCGATACGCGGCCTTAACGACGGCACCGGCGACTGCTTCACGTTCTACGCCGCGATGAGGGCGTTCATGGAAGAAGCGGGATTCGAGACGGTGAGCGTGCACCGGGAAGGCGGGTCAACGCAGCACTTCTGGAGCCTGGTGAAAGTGAACGGCAAATGGTACCATATCGATTCCTGTCCGCGCTCCGAGAAGCGCTACGCGTACTGGTACTGCTTCCTGCGCACCGATGAGGAGCTGCTGAAATTCGGTATCAAGGGCACGCCGGGCTTTGACGATTACGAATGCAATTACTACTACCTGTTCGATACGTCCGCGTATCCGGCCAGCGCGACGGAGCGCATCGCCGAGGCGTACGTGAACTGGGAGAAAGACACGATCGAATACCGGGTATTCTGACCTTTTGATACAGGGGACAGACCCCATTTAAACCGTTTTTGAACAGAGGGACGGATCAGATGAACAACGTACTGGAATACATGGAACAGACGGCGCCGCGGCTGCCGGACAAGGTGGCGTTCGCCAACGAGAACACCGAACTGACTTTCGGCACGGTCTACCGGCGGGCGCGGGGCACCGGTTCGGCGCTGGCGCAGCGGGGCTACTACCGCGAGCCCGTGGTGGTGTACATGCACAAGCATCCGGACATGGTCAACGCGTTCTTCGGCGTGGTATACGCCGGCTGCTACTATGTGCCCATTGACGAAGAAATGCCCGCGCACCGCATCGGCCTGATCTTTAACACGCTGAATCCGCGCGTGGTCATCTGCGACGCGAAGACCCGGGAAAACGCGGAAAAACTGAACTTCGGCGGCGAGATCCTGATGTATTCTGAGATCTGTGAAACGCCCGAAGACACCGAAGCGCTGCGGAAGATCCGGAAGGCGGCGCTGGATGTTGACCCGATTTATATCGTGTTCACCTCCGGTTCCACCGGCGTGCCCAAAGGCGTCGTGGCGTGCCACCGTTCGGTCATTGACTACATAGAAACGCTCTCAGAAGCGCTGGAATTCAACGAAAACACCGTGTACGGCAACCAGACGCCTCTGTATTTTGACGCCTGCCTCAAAGAACTGTATCCCACGCTGAAATTCGGCGCCACCACGTACCTGATCCCGAAGCAGTTGTTCATGTTCCCGGTAAAACTGGTAGAATTCCTCAACGAAAAGCGCATCAACACGATCTGCTGGGTGGTGTCGGCGCTCACGATGATCTCCGCGTTCGGCACTTTCGACACTGTGAAGCCCGAATATCTGCGCACCGTGGCGTTCGGCAGCGAAGTGTTCCCGATCAAGCAGTTCAATCTGTGGCGGCAGGCGCTGCCGGAGGCAACGTTCACCAATCTGTACGGACCCACGGAGGCCACCGGCATGTGCTGCTTCTACCGCGTTGACCGCGAGTTCGGACCCGGCGACGTGATACCCATCGGCGGACCGTTCCGCAACACGGAGATATTGCTGCTGCGGGAGGACAATACCCTTGCCCCCGACGGCGAACCCGGCGAGATCTGCGTGCGCGGCACCTCCGTGACGCTGGGCTACTACCGCAACCCGGAAAAGACCGCCGAAGCATTCGTGCAGAACCCGCTGAACACCGCGTACCCGGAGATCATTTACCGCACCGGCGACCTGGCGCGGCGCAACAGCCGCGGCGAACTGGAATTCATTTCCCGCAAGGATTACCAGATCAAACACATGGGACACCGCATCGAGCTGGGGGAGATAGAGGCCGTTGTCAACTTAGAGGACGATATCCGCATCTCCTGCTGCGTTTTTGATGACGCGAACCGCAAAATTGTGCTATACTATGTAGGGGACACGGACAAAAACAGTCTGGCCGCGGCGCTCCGGAGCAAACTGCCCCGGTACATGCTGCCCCACGTGATAATAAAACTGGACGCGCTGCCCTTCACGCCCAACGGCAAACTTGACAGAAAACTGCTCAAAGAGATGTACACAGGAGGAAAAGCAAATGGATGAACTGCTTCAAATTTTAGATGAGATCCACGGGGGCGTGGACTACGAGAACTGCACGACCCTGATCGACGACGGAATTCTGGATTCTTTTGATATAATCTCGATAATCACCGAAGTGAGCTCGGCGTTCGACGTGCAGATCCCGGCCAACGAGATCGTGCCGGACAATTTCAACTCCGCCGCGGCGCTGTGGAAGCTGATCGAGAGGCTCGAAGACGAGTGAGCGACAGCGCTCCGGGGATTTTTACGGCTGCCGGTTAGATCGAAATGTCATTTGTATCGTTCGGATTCATAGCGTTTTTAGCGGCACTGATAGTGCTGTATTATATTGTCCCGAAACGGGTGCAGTGGATGCTGCTGCTGGCGGGCAGCGTGTTTTTCTATGCCTTTGCCGGCTGGAAGGCAATGATATTCATCGCGGTCACGGCATTGTCCACGTGGCTCGCGGGCCTCTTGATCGGCCGCCGGGCCGCCGCGCGGGACGCTTATCTGAAAGAACACGGCGGCGAACTTGACCGCGACGCAAAAAAGGCGTACAAAGCCCGCGTAAAAAAGCAGACATACCTGATCATGGCCCTGTGCCTTGCCCTCAATCTCGGCATCCTGGCAGTGATCAAATACACCGATTTCGGCATCTCCATACTCAACGGCATATTCAGGCTGAACCTGGGCTACTTCCGGTTTGCGCTGCCGATGGGCATTTCGTTCTACATTTTCCAGAGCATGGGCTACATCATCGATGTGTACCGCGGCAAGTACGCGCCGGAAAAGAATCCCGCCCGGTTCGCGCTGTTCGTGTCGTTCTTCCCGCAGCTGCTGCAGGGCCCCATAAGCCGCTTTGACGAGCTGGGCAAAACGCTGTACGGGCCGCATGCTTTCGACTGGAACAATATCTCAAAAGGCGCCTGGCGCGTGCTTTGGGGCTATTTTAAGAAAGTGATTGTGGCGGATCGGCTGATAACCGTGGTCACCGGGCTGGCGGGCGGGCCCGAAAAATACAAAGGCGTGTACGTCGTGGCGCTGGTATTTTTCTACGCCATCGAGCTGTACGCGGACTTTACGGGCGGCATTGACATCACGATCGGCGTGGCGCAGATGCTGGGCATCGAAGTGGCGGAAAACTTCGACCGGCCGTTCTTCTCGCTGAATATCACCGAGTATTGGCGCCGCTGGCACATCACCATGGGCACCTGGTTCCGCGATTATATATTCTATCCGTTGTCCGTGAGCCCGCGGATGCTGAAGATCTCGAAATGGTCCCGCGACAAGCTGGGCCAGGCGATCGGCAAGCGCGTGCCGGTATACCTGTCCACGATCATAGTATGGTTCGTGACCGGTCTGTGGCACGGCGCGGCGTGGAACTTCATCGTATGGGGACTGCTGAACTGCCTGGTGATCATCGTGTCGCAGGAGCTGGCGCCGCTGTACCAGCGCTTCCATAAGCGCTTCAAGTTCAGCAATACGAAGGGCTACAACGTTTTCCAAATGTTCCGTACGTTCTGGCTGATGGGCTTCATCCGGGTGCTGGACGTGTACCGCGACGTGCCGGTGACGTTCCGGCAGGTGGGCACGGTGTTCACGCACTGGAACTGGGGCAGACTGTTCGACGGCAGCCTCCTTAAGCTGGGCCTGGGCTGGCAGGATTTCGTCGTGGTGCTTCTGGCGTGCGGCGTGATGCTGGCGGTCAGTATAATGCAGAACAAGGGGCAGGTGCGCGACCGGCTGATCCGGCGTCCGGCGGCAATTCGCGCCGCGCTCTTCGTACTGATCGTGCTGCTGATCATGGTATTCGGCGCGTACGGCATCGGCTACGATGCGGGTCAATTCATTTATGTGCAATTCTGATATGGACGATTTGAACATGGGGACAGACACGAGTGTTAAAAACGAATTGAACACGGGGACAGACCCCGGTGTTAAAAAGCCGGGGAAGCGGGTGCTGAAAGCGGTGCTGATCGCGTTGGCGGCGGTGGCGGTGCTGGCGCTCTCGCTGTGGCTGCTCCAGCGGCTGCTGGTCCCGAAATATATCTCTTCGAGCGAGGAAGGGCTGCTGGTAAAAGAGTACTATAGTTACGCCGGCGGCAACGACGTCCTCTTCGTCGGCGACTGCGAAGTCTATTCCAATTTTTCCACAGTTAAAATGTGGACCGAATACGGCATCACCTCCGCCATGCGCGGCAGCCCGCAGCAGCTGATCTGGCATTCGTACTACATGATCGAGGATACGCTCCGGTACGAGACGCCGAAAGTTGTGGTGTACAACGTATTGTCCATGAAATACGGCGAGCCACAGAAAGAAGCGTACAACCGGCTGGCGCTGGACGGTATGGAATGGTCTCCGGTGAAGCGGCAGGCGATCAGAGCCTCGATGATGTCCGACGAGTCGATGCTGAGCTACGTTTTCCCGATATTGCGCTACCATTCGCGCTGGAGCGAGCTCAAGGCCGAAGACGTGAAGTACATGTTCAAGACAAAGCAGCTCTCTCACAACGGGTACGTGATGCGCGTTGACGTCAAGCCGGTGCCGAGCCGGCTCCCGGTCGCGAAGCCGCTGAAAGATGATGAGATCAAATTCGCCGACGTGTGCTGGGAGTATCTGGACAAAATGCGTACGTTGTGCGAGTCGAAAGGCATCAAACTGGTGCTGATCAAAGCGCCGACGGTAGAGCCGCACTGGTACGACGAGTGGGAGGCGCAGATCGTCGAATACGCGGACAAGTACGGCCTCGATTACGTGAACTTTCTGAAAGAGGATGTATTGACCGCCACCGGGCTGGACTACAGCACCGACACGTTCGACGCGGGCCAGCACATGAACCTTTCCGGCGCGGAGAAGCTCGCCGTGTGGTTCGGCGCGTATTTGAGGGACAACGCGGGCCTCGAAGATCACCGCGGGGACAACGACCTGGCCGCCAAATGGCAGTCCAAGATCGATTATTACGAGGAAATGAAGGCGGCGCAGTACCGCCAGCTGGAAGAAAAAGGCACAGTCGACAGCTACTGGGGCGACTGATTCTAAAGACAAGGGGATAAAAGTATGAAAACTCTTAAGACTGACATCGAAAACAAAACGAATGCGCGCATTTTTAAGCGCCTGATCGCCGCGGCGCTGGCCTGCGTGCTCGTGCTGAGCCTGCTGGCGGGCTGCGCTAAAAAGCCGGATGAGCCGGCGGAAAATACGACCGGCAAACCGGTGGAAAAAACCACCGCGGCGCCCGTCAAAGTCGAAACATTCACGTTCAAGAAGGGCAGCGCGGAAGTGGTCATCGGCGCGGAGGCGGCGGCAATATTGACCGCGCTCGGACCGCAGGACGAGGAACCGTACGAGAGCGAGAGCTGCGCGCTGGAAGGGCTGGAGATCACATACTTCTATCCCGGCTTTGACCTCTATACCTACAAAGCGTCGGCGAACGCCACCGAATACATCACCGGCGCCACCTTCTGGGACGACACGATGGAGACCGGCGAGGGGCTGTACATCGGCGCACCGGCAGCGAAAGTGGCGGAACTGTACAACGTCACGATCGGCGACAGCTCCAATATCTCGATCAAAAAAGGCGATTGCGAGCTGCTCGTCGTACTTGAAAACGACGCGGTCAAGATGATCACATACAATTATCCCGCAGAGCTTATCGTGGGAGGCTGACGCGCGGTGACCGGCACAGACACGGTCAACACGGATAACGCACGCTCCCTCGCGCCCCGCGGGCTCAGGCTGGATCTCCGGCGCGGATGTGTGTGCGTACTGCCGGAGGCGCTGGCGTTCAGCTGGCAGCCGGGTCCGGGCTGGAACGGCGCGGAGCAGGCGGCGTACCGGCTGGTGGTGACCGCCGGCGAGGCCGGTTCACCGGTATTTGACAGCGGCTTTGTGAAATCGTCTGAAATGACGGGCGTGGTGCTGCCGGGTATTGCCGGCGCGCTGCGGGACAGTGAGCGGCTGTACCGGTGGGTGGTGCGGGTGCGGTTGACCGACGGCCGCATTAGTGAGTTTCAAAATGGTCAATATTTTACGGTCGCGCAAGGCCCGCTGCCCGTTTCGGACGGCATCTGGGCACCCGGCGGGCCGTATTATGCGTTATTCCGGCGGGAGCTTTCGGTTCCGGCGGGGACAACGCGCGTTTTGCTGCGCGCCACGGCGCTTTCTCCCGAGCCGGCACGTCAATTCGTGTACAATTTAAGCTTCAACGGCGCCGAGATCGGCGTGGGCCCGTCGCGGCTGGACAAATTGACCGCGCCGAATGACGCAAACAACGTATTGTATTACAGCACATACGATATTACGGAGCATATTGACCTCGTGCTCGGCGCACAGAACCGCCTGACCGCGCTCTGCCACGCCGCCGAGGGCAAGGCTTTCTACGCCGAGCTCCTGTGCTTCGACCGCTTCGGCAAAGTGATAAGTAATGCGGCCTGCGAAGGCTGGCAGGCGCGAAACGGCGACGCGGTGTACCGGCCGGACAACTCGCTCGGCACGCATTATTATAAGGCGTACGCGGCGAACGTTGACGCCGTGGCCGCAGAAAAAGAAGACGGTTGGACGGAAGCGAAAACGGTCGACGGTGCGTTCCGCGGATATGTGCTGTTGCCCGCCAAAACGGAAACGGTGAAGAGGCATGCGCGCGAATTGCCGCCGGACGCGGTGCGGAAAACGGACGGAGGCTGGTTCGTTGACCTCGGCCGGGAGATCGTGGGCGGCCTCGGCGCGGTCATCGCGGCCCCGCAGGAGACCGAGATCGAAGTGCGCTGCGGCGAGGAACTGAACCCCGGCGGCAGCGTCCGGTTCGCGATGCGTACGGGCAACGTCTACACCGCGCGCTGGCACGTCGGCCCCGGTATTTCGGAGGTCAACATCCCCGACCTGATGACGTTCCGCTACGCCGAATTCCGCGCGGCAGCAACCTTCACACTGGAGCGCGTCCACAGCCTCGCGCTCCGCACCGATCCGGACGACCGCGAGTCCGGCTTTTCCTCCGATTCCGCGCTGCTGGAGCGGCTGTACGACTTCACGAATTATACGATAAAAATGACCACACAGGACCTGTACGTGGATTCCCAGTCGCGGGAACGCGGCGCCTACGAAGGCGACGCGCTGATCAACATGCTGGCGTCGTACACGTTTTACGGCGACACCGCGGTGCCGCGCGCCACACTGGAATATCTGTACACCCACCGGACCTGGCCCGCGGAGTATCTGCTGCTGATGCCCGCGCTGGCCTGCGCGGACCTGTTTCAGACGGGGGACAGACGTTCGGCGCGCAAGTATTGGCCGCGGCTGAAAGAGTGCACGTTCGAGCGTTTCCGCGGACCGGAAGGCCTGCTGCACAGCGGCAACACCGCCGCCCAGGGCATGGACGCGATCCTCACCGACTGGCCGCCATCGGAGCGGGACAACTACGACACAGGCGTCAGCTACAGCACTGTGCTGAACTGCATGGCGGTGCGGGGGTATCGCGAGCTGGCGGTGATAGCAGCCGAACTCGGCGAAAATTCCGACGCGGAGCACTATGAGACGCGGGCAGCGGAGCTGGCGACGGCGATCATTGACCGCCTCTGGGATACGGACAACGCCGCGTTCTGCGACGGCCTTGCCGCCGGCGGCACGCGGTCAACGCACTGCTCCCAGCACGCCTCCGCATACGCTTTATATGGTCTGGGCCGGCGGTATCTGACGGTGGCGCAGATAGACGCTTTGACCGCGCGTATCCGCGCGGACGGCCGCATCAAAATGAGCGTGTACGGCGCGTATTTCCTGCTCACGGGATTGTACGAGTGCGGTGCGGGGGACGTTGCCAACGCACTGCTCCTCCGGGATGAACCCGGCGATCCGCGCACCTGGGCGTACATGCTGGATACGCTGGGGGCAACGCTCACCGCAGAAGCCTGGTGCCCGGCCAACAA
The DNA here is from genome assembly GCA_017620915.1 of Clostridia bacterium. Lineage (GTDB taxonomy): Bacteria > Bacillota > Clostridia > UBA1212 > UBA1255 > UBA1255. Next base: position 21,682 of record JAFZSK010000068.1, read on the forward strand.
GCCCAATATGACATTCTCCCACCCCTGGGGTACCGCGCCCGCCGTGCTGATCCCGCGCGGCATATTCGGGCTCGAGCCGCTGGAGCCGGGCTGGAAGCGGTTCCGTGTTGACTTCCGGCGGGCGGGGCTGGAGCGTGCGTCGATCGTGCTGCCAACGCCGTACGGCAGCATATCTGCCTCATTCTTCGGTGACGCGTACCACGTAACGGTGCCGGCGGGCTGCCGGGCGGAAGTGTTTGTTGACGGTGTGGCGGCTGCTTCGTTGCCGGATCCCACGCTCAATAAAGAAGGGGCCGCTCACCTTCTTTGAAAAAGATGAACGGCCCCTCAAGTTCGGCACTTATAACTTTTAACTTTTCACTTAAAACTTAAAACTTAAAACTTATAACTGCCTTTGGCTTTAGCCTTCGATCGCCACGAATTTCTTCTCCTCGACCTTGGGCTGCTTCTCCTTGTCCGGAACGAACAGCTTCAGCGTGCCGTTCTCGTACTTGGCTTTGATGTCGGTCTCTTTGACATCCTCGCCCACATAATAGCTGCGGCTGTAGGTGCCGGTGAAGCGTTCGCGGCGGATGTAGCGGCCGTGATTGTCCTTGGAATCATTGGCGCGTTCGGCCTTGGCGGTAACGGTCATGTAACCGTTCTCCAGCTGTACGGACAGATTTTCTTTATCGATGCCGGGCAGGTCAATTTCCAGCTCGTAGCCCTCATCGGTGGCTTTAATGTCGGTTTTCATCAATCCGGTATCGGTACCTGACACGAAGGGCGTATCGAAGAAGTCGTCAAACAAGCTCTTTCTGTACATTCTGGGTATCAACATATTCAACATATCAATCCTCTCCTTTACTTGTGTGTGGTATGTTTTACCTTTCAGGATCCGGCTGGGATCCGGGACCTGTTTTTCTCAGGTTCCGGGGGCATTATACCACGTATTGTTAGCACTGTCAATAGGTGAGTGCTAAAAATTTTAAAAAATTTTATATAATTTTTTCGGCGAGTTATTGCGGCGACGCAGCGGGCAATCGCTGTTGCTCATTTTATTTGACTGATCTTTTGGATTATAAACAAAAAGCACTGCTGCCCATGGTTTTTGTTTAGATCGTTGCCGGTTTACGCGGATTTGGCGTTGACAACATAAACAAAAACGGAGTGTATATAAGCAATTTGTTTATTTTTGACTTCGTTTGAGCCTCCTGATCACCGTTTGAGGTCTTTAGAAGGCGCCCTGTATAAACAGAAGCCGGCGCTGACTCAGTTTTTGTTTAGATTTCATGAATATTGTCTATACGAGAAGGCGCCGGTGTCAATAGAAGAGCTATCGAAATTTTATTAAGCCATTTATTCGGCCAAGCTCTTGACTTATTATGTCAAATATGTTATAATATCATTCGAAAGAAGGCGATACCATGCGCGAAGATGAATATACCGAATTCAAACGAACAACAGCTGAGCTGAACGAGGCGATGATCTCGATATCAAGTATGCTGAACAAGCACCGCCAGGGCAGGATCTATTTCGGACTGAAAAACGACGGAACACCTTATAAGTTCACGATTACCGGTTCGACGATCCGGGATGTCTCCAGAAAGATATTCGAATCGATACGGCCGCAGATAGTACCTACGGTCGGTACTGAAGTGATCGAAGGCAACGAGGTTATCGTTGTCGACGTTCACGGAGAAGATGTGCCATACTCCGCTTTTGGAAAGTATTATGTCCGAACTGCGGACGAAGACCGGGAATTGACGCCCGGGGAACTGCGGAAGATAATGGTAGGGCAGGAATATGCCGAAAACTGGGAGAACCGTACATCAAACGATACGATTACCGACGTTGACGCTAAAACGCTGGAAAACTTTGCCCGTGCCGCGGTACAGTGCGGCCGTATGCCGGATTACGGTCAAGACAGCCGCACGATCCTCTCGAAACTCGGCTTGTTAAACGGTGACAGCCTTACCAATGCCGGAAAATTCCTGTTCTCGAAAAATCATCCGGTAGTACTGAAAATGGCCGTTTTTGCCACTGAACATAAAGAAACGTTCCTGGATATTGCCCGGGAAGAAGGAAACATATTTCAGTTGATCGACGCCGCCGTCGGATACATCATCAAAAATATCCGGTGGCGCGTGGAGATGGAAGGAGACGGTATACATCGAAAAGAAATACCGGAGATTCCGATAGACGCGTTGAGAGAGGCAGTTGTCAACAGTTTCGCGCATGCCCGGTACGACATCCCGGTACGTCATGAGATAGACATTTTTTCTGACCGTATCGCTATTATCAACCCCGGCCCGTTTGCCAACGAATTCGAACCGATCGAATTTGTGAATCGGGATCTGCACTCATATCTGCGGAACGAAACGATAGCGCATGTATTGTACTTATGCAAGGATATCGAGGCGTTCGGTTCGGGTATACGGAAGATATACGCGCTTTGTGAACAGAACAGTGTTAAGATCCGGTATACCAACATGGAAAAGGCGTTTACTCTTGAGTTTTCGCGTGTCGACAGAAATAAAACGTCATTATTCGGCCAGAAGTATGGCAAAATAAACGGCTATATAAATGATCCTGTGAATAAACTCGAGCAGGAAGTGCTGAGCCGCCTGCGGGCGGATCCCGGGTTGACGATCGCGGAGCTGGCCATACGGACCGGCAAGTCGCCGCGCACGATCACCCGGGTGCTGTCCGCGCTGAAAGGGAAGGAACTGATCGTCCGGGACGGTTCGAACAAGACCGGGTACTGGGAAGTCAGGTGACCTGCTACGGCGGCATTTGTTACGGCGCTGTCACCGGCTCCGTCTCGGTCGTGTACTCCAGCGGGATCTCGTACTCGCGCTCGTAGATCTGCTTCCAGACCTCGAAATTGCGGGCCATCAGGTCGCGGACCTTGTCGCGTTCGGAGATGTTGTCCGCAGAAGGGTACAGCGGTGGAGCAACGTGCACCGTATACTCCTGGACGCGGAAGCCGTCGGAGTCAATATTGTCCGTGTCCCGCATCGTGATGAAGCATGGCAGCACCGGCACGCTGTTGCGGACGGCGAACGTGAACGCGCCGCGCTTGAAGGGCCGCGGCTTGCGGTAGTTCCACCACATTGACTGCTCCGGGTAGATCAGAACGAAATTGCCCTCCTTGAGCAGCTTGTCCGTGGACTGGATGAATTTCTTGAGCGTGTCCTTGTTGGACGACAGCGGCAGCGTGTTGCAGTGGCGCATCAGGAAGCCGTAGAAGCCGGGGAAGGATGTGTAGTTGCCTTCGCGGATCACGCGGTAGAACGTGCGGTCCGGCTGCTCCGCGGCCTCGTACGTGAGCTGGATCGCGAAGCTGTCCGCCGCGTTGAAGTGGTTGCAGGTGATGACGGCGCCGCTGTTCAGATTTTTGAAGTTTTCGATGCCGCGGATCTCGCGGACAATAAACTTCTTCTCCTCGATCAGTTTGTTTACGAAACGGCGGGCAATGCGGAACGCGAACTTCGTCTTCATCTTCTGGATGACACTGGAGCGGTAATAGTCGATCTCATCCGGCATCAGCACCCGGGACGGCGGATCATTTTCTACATCCTCAAAGAAATTGCCCGCGCGCTCAAACTCCGCGATCTTTTTGACGATCGCCACCCGGTCGGCGGAGCGGTACTGATCGTTGAGAATGTTGAGGAAATTGTCCTCCTTTTCCGTCTCGCTCACCGCCAGCGCCACCAGCTTTTCGCCTGAGATCCGGTCGTGTTCCCGCTGCGCGTCGGTGTATGCCGCGAACCCTTCGCGCAATTGTCCGTACACCTCCGTCTGCGCCGCGGCCTGCCAGAAAAGCTCGCCGTGTTTGCAGTCCGCGTAGTGCCAGGGCTTATTGACCATGCAGTAGTGGATGATGCGCGCCTCTTCGATCGGAAAGGGGATAATGTCCAGCACCTGTGCGTTCCAGCGCTGATTCAGCCAGTACACGTGGTCCTTGCAGATCAGGTTCAGGTAGTCCTCGTCCTGGGTCACCACGAAATCGTACAGGTGCAGGTAGTAAATGAATTTGTCCAGCACAAAATGGATCCGGAATTCGTTGCAGTTGATCAGCAGCACGCCCGCGTTGAAGAAATTGTGGCGCGAGATGCCCAGCGCTTTTTCTACGTAGTCGCCGAACACTTCCTTCTGTATCATGACCTGCTCGTGGCAGGCGCCGACGAACGCGTCGCCGATGTCGGTGAAATACATGTCGCTGATGTCGCCCTGCACGATGGTGTCGCTGTCAATATATATCGCTTTGTCGTACTCCGGGAACAATTCGGCGATGAACAGCCGGTAATACGTAGTCTTGGAATAGTAGTCGCGCAGGGGCAGTTTGTCCGCGATGGACGTCAGGTACTCCGACACGTCGCAGAAGTTGACAACGAAATTCTCGTCTTCCAGCCGCTTCATGGCCGCCTGCATTTCGGGCGAGATCCCGGTGTGCAGCACGTACACGCGGTATTCGTAGTCGCGGGAGGCGTGCTGTTTCATCGAGAACAGCGACACCAGCGTGTATTTCACGAAATTGTCGTCGCAGGAGTAGAAGATGGGTATGAATCGTTTGGTCATTGCTGAATGCTCCTTTCGTACAGCTTTTTGAGGTATATATACTCGTATAGAATGTCGTCGAACACGTAGTAGCGGAACGTTTTGTGGACGCGGCTCACGTGCCACTGTTTGATGTTGTCCGTGTGCGGGTACGGCAGCCAGAACAGCCGCTTGGAGAAGTGCCGCACTACGGTGTGTTTGTGCAGGAATTTCTGGTCGTTGAAGCGCTGGGGCAGCATTTTTTTGCGGGTGGTGGACTTGTACACCGCGGTCTGGTCAACAAACAGGATCTTTTTGGTTTTGATCATTGCCCGCGCTTTCGCGAACAGGCCGGTCTCGCGGATCCGCTTCAGATTCAGCAGCAGTACACCGGAGTTGATGTAGTTAAAATTGATCAGATATTTGCCGTAATGATCGCGGGCGGCGGCGTATTCGTATCCGTCAACGTCGATGTCGTACAGCAGGTGTATGTCGCGGTTGAACATTATGTCCGCGTCCAGGTACAGCAGTTTGTCAGGCATGCCTTCCACCGCGTCGGCGAACAGGCGCAGGATGGCGTACGGCGAATATGAGGTCTGCTCGTTGGGGCAACCGGTGAACTCCGCTTTATAGAATTCGGTCACGTCGACGCGGACAACGCGGTTTTCCGGGTTATACTCGCGGACAACGCGCTCCAAAAACGCCGTCATACTCTCCGGCACGGGCGTGTAGTTGGGTTTCAGATAAGACACGTCCATCGTATATATGTAGAATGTGTACGGTTCGCGGGAAGGACTGCGCTTCAGTATTGACAGCGCGCAGGTGAGCATGCCGTCGAATACGCCGCAATTTCCGCAGAACAGAATGTTTACCATGGTCAGACCTCCTTGTTGTTGGCGCTTTCGCGCTTGATGTATTTGATATATTCTGTGTCGGAATTGACCGCGCGCGCACACATGGCGGCATAGACCCGGTCGCGCAGGTCGCGGATGCGCTCGGCTTTGGGGAGCGTGTTGTCCGGGTAGAACGGACCGTCGAGGTAGGTGACGATGCGCGGGGTCTTGCGGAAACGCCGGCGCTGATATGTGTTGGTGAAGCAGAACACGGGCGCGTCCAGACGGATGGGGTAGCCGAAGGAGTCCGCGGGAAAGTCGCGGATTCCGGTGTAGTAGGGCCAGATGTGCGCTTCGGGATAGATGACTACGGCGTTGCCTTGGTTTATGCGTTTTTCAATACAGCGGGTAAAGTTTTTAGCGGCGCCAACGGTATCCGGCAGCGGTATCGCGCCGATGCGGCGGTTGATCCGGCCGAGGAAGGGCATGGAGACGTTGGCCGCGTGGACAACGAAATACACGTCCTTCGGATACGCGAACATATTGGGCATGAGGGGATCGCCGTAGTTGCTGGTGTGGTTGCCGTACAGAAAATAACCGGTCTTGCGGAAGGGCTTCAGCAGCGCGCGGCCAACAGTGCGGTGGCCCGGCACGAGCCTGGTGTACAGAAACGCCAGCGGGGTGGCAACGACCCGATACAGCACGAACCGCACCACTCTCCCGAACCCTTTGTCTTGTTCGTAGTTGTAGCCGTCGTCGATCCGGATCGCATTGATCTGCGCGACGGAGAAATCGTCGTTCCGCTCGTCGGTGTAGTAGATCACGCGCTGCCCGCGGCTGTCGGTTATTATATTGTTGTTTCTGTCTGTCTTTGCTTTCCGGCCCATGGCGTGCGTCTGTCCCGTGTCAGTTTTCGGCGGGGCGGATCTGGCGCTCCGTCACAGGGACAATACCATTTTTGCCGGCCGCGGACAACCTACTCCGCCGCCTTCGGGCTCGACGCGCTGTTCCGGCGGGTAAACCGCGGGTTTTTGGAGGTAAACTGACAGTAGAGTTGAATAATCGTAGTGTTTCGACAATATAATCTCTTTTTAATTGGATAATTCGTTTTTTTTGTATCAATCTGTTTGTGCACCAATTCCAGGCTTTGTCGGTGATCCGGACTGATTATTGCTCATTTTGAGGGTAAGAAACAGAGCGCGTCATAGCAAAAAGGCAGAATTGCGAATTTGCTATGACGAGCATTGTCCGTTCTCGCTCATTTTACCGGTGATAAAAATCAGGATTCATAGCAAAATATCCAAATGCCTGATTTGCTATGACGCTTTTTGCCGGTCCAACTTGTTATCGGACCTGAGAGTTGACGAAAAGTCATAGCAAAATCACTAAATGCCGGATTTGCTATGACGTGCAGCCCTGAATTGACATTCTTCAATGGAAAAGAGAAGGAGCCCGTGTCATAGCAAAACCGGAAAAACTGATATTTGCTATGACGCAAAGGGCCGGATGCGAAATCCGCAAAAACCGGAGAAGGCGCCCGCGTCATAGCAAAACGACGAAATGCCTGATTTGCTATGACGCAGGCCTCCGAAACACATATTTTTATTCGTTATATTTGAGAGCATCGTTCAAATATATGTTAAAATACCGCGGCCGGTCCGAAATGAACTCCAGCATGCCGTCAAATGACTTTTCCCAGCGGGAAAACGAGTATGAATTGAAGATCTTGCCCCGGGACTTCCAGACGTCGATATGGCGCCGCATCTCATCCTGCGTCAGAGACTTGAACGAGTTCACCAGATTGATCATATACCCGGCTTCGGCGTCAGAACTCAGCACGTCGCAGATCTCCCGGAACCGGGTTCGAAAGTCCGGCGAGCGAAGCAGGAAATCGAACAGGCCCTGGAGTTTCATGTCGTCCCCGTACAGACCGAGGGATTCGTCGAAGGAATAGCCGTTGCCGTCGCGGTAGAACACCAGCAGCCGGTAAAACGTGTCTGTATCCGCCATGGAGTACGTCGTTTTCGACACACGCGAGGGCTCGTCGTGCAGCGCGAAGCACAGGTCCATGTCGCGGATCACGAAGCGCCATTTGCCGTCAGAGTAGAGGGACGTTGACGCTTCGCCGGTATAGCGCCACATCATCGCGTTGTTCTGGGGCCAGTCGGTGTTGCAGAGGTAGAGCATTGCCGCCAGGTACGCCGCGGCATTGTCGAGGTCAATTCGCTCCGCAACATAATCGTACGCCTGAGCGTAGCCGCCTCCGTCGTCGAGCGCGTGGTCGATCGCATACTCGCACAACGTCAGCCAGCTCTCCAGCTCCGACTCAGCGCCGGATTCCAGCTGGTAGTACAATTTTTTGCCTTTGATGACGGTGATGTTGTCCTTGACGAGCCCGTATTGTTCGGCCGGCAGCCGCTCGTCGAAGTCCTCTTTCATGATGGCCATCCCGTAGTACTTGCCGTTGAGGTAAACGGACACGGGGATACACCGCTGCGCAAAGACGGAGATGCCGAGGCGTTCGGCGAGGCCGGCGCAGTATTCGTTGGCCACGCAGTCCCGCAGCAGATTCATCCGCAGAAAATTGGTGCGCGCCTGGTAGGGGGAGTCGTTGCCGCCGTTGCGCAGCAGGAACCGGTCGTACTCGGCAAAGCCGGTGCCAAACAGGTCCGCACGAAACTTGCCGTTGCCGCCGTATTTAATGCCAGAAGCGTCGAATTTGTCCGCTTTCCGCGCGATCAACCGCAGCGACGCCGGATCGAACGACCGCGACCCGGAGCCCGCGAGCCGGATGCCCGCGTCCTGGTGTACGAGCGCCGTCCCGTTGGGTTCATAGATCTCCACGCTGACCGGCCGCTCCCATTCGGCGCCCGTGCCCGAACGGTTGGCGAAGATCCCGGTCTTGGCGGAGTAAAGGTCGTCGGTGCTGGCGGCCAGCGCCACCACCCGCAGCGTCCCGGGCTCGTTGACAATATATGTATTTGTTACGATCGGTCCGAGCTGCGCGCCGCCGGCCTCAAACACCGCCGCGCGAATGACCGTCGTGACCGCGAGCGTCAATTCTTTGCTGTACTTCTGTGATTCTTTGCGCGGCTCATCGCCGTTATCGGTGTATGTGATGTACGCTCCCGCGGGCGCGTCCTCGGGCAATGTCAATGCCACCTGCACCGTCCCGCCGGCAATGTCATATATTCCGCCCGGTTGTGAAAAGGCCGGAACCGGACCGCTCGGGTCATTAGCGGGTTCGCCGGTGGCGGGTGCCGCAGGCGCAGTCGCTTTCGCGTATGAGTCGCCTGCGTGGCCTCCGTTGCAGCCGGCGCAGCTCAGCAGCGCGGCAGCTATTATAATGATTAGTGTTTTATTAAAGCGTTTCAATGCATTGCTCCTGATGAAATGCCGCATTTTGCTCGAAGCTTTAGTGCTCACGCATGAATTGCGGTAATAACCTTTTTGATTCTAGCATATTTGTTGATGGTATTCAATTCTGCCTGAAAGAGGGATTTCTCGCTCATTTTAAGTCTCCGTAGCTGTCGCTTGTCTAGCAAAAGCCCTTTATATTGGTTTTTGCTAGATGAGCCGGTTCATTCTCGCCCGTTTTTCGCTCCGGGGCGGCATCTGTTTTTCATAAAGCTCCACCTGATTATCCCGGATTGCCTTGATATCCGGTCATAAGAAGCAAATCAGGCTTTGTCAACAGTCTGAGACGGCGCCCGGTTCTTAAAAAACAGCAAATTTACGCTATTTTTAAGAAATAAACAAAGCGGTCGACCTCCTGCCGCTACAGAGAAGGAGTCAAGTCCAATTTTGTGTGTAAATTTCGATCCTGCACAGTTCATTGTTTTAGGCAGCTTCAAGCAGTGTAAGTTGTTGTTTCGCGATTTTTATTAGTTGCGGCAGCAGATCCGGTTTTAATCCGTTGTATCTTTTCT
>JAFZSK010000069.1 GCA_017620915.1 Clostridia bacterium
ATCTTCAGGGTCATGAAATTCACGGCGGCATCCTTTACACCCGGGGTCTTTTTGGCGGCAGTTTCCATCTTGTTCGCACAGTTCGCGCAGTCCGTCCGCGTCAAGCGAATCAAAACGGCCGGCGACCACTTTAACGCCTTTGACCACCGGCGCGCCGTCGATCAGTTTGTCCGATCCGGCTTTGGCGGAAGCCATCTTGGCGGTCTCGAGTTCTTTGACCGCGCTCTTGTACTGCTCGGCAAGCTGACGCGCTTTAGCGGGCGCTTCGGCTTTGGCGGCTTTCAGCACTTCTGCAGTGTCGGTCAATGCAGCTTCTTCCTCCAGGAACAGCTTGCGCGCCTGCTCGCCCGTGACCGCTTCGATACGGCGCACACCGGCGGCAACTGCGCTCTCGTGCACTATCTTGAACAGACCCACCGAAGCGGTGTTGCGCACATGTGTACCGCCGCACAGTTCTTTGCTGTAATCACCCATAGATACTACGCGCACCACATCACCGTACTTCTCATCAAACAGCGCGGTAGCGCCGGACTTGCGGGCGGCGTCCAGATCCATTAGATCGGTGACAACATCATAATCTTCGTAAATAGCGTCGTTGACCAGCGCTTCGGTGCGGGCAATTTCATCTGCCGTCATCGCTTGCAGATGGTTGAAGTCGAATCTCAGGCGGTCGGCGTTGACCGAAGAACCCGCCTGGTGCACGTGATCGCCCAGCACGGTGCGCAGCGCCTTCTGCAGCAGGTGCGTTGCGGAATGGTTCCGGGCAGTGGCCAGTCGGGCGCGACGGTCAACCGCCAGCGTCGCAGTATCTCCCGCCTCCAGTGAACCGCGGGTGCATTCGCCGATGTGGCGGAACACTCCGTCTTTAGATTTAGTGGTATTGTGCACGGTGAACACGCCGGTATCGGTAGAGATCGTGCCTTTGTCCCCGGCCTGGCCGCCGCTCTCGCCGTAGAACACGGTCTTGTCCGTGATGATCACGGCGCGGTCGCCTTCCTCCAGCGCGGGCATCTGCGTGCCGTCTTCTTTGAGGATATATACGAGTTTAGCCTGTTCGGTCAGCGCGTCGTAGCCGTCAAATACCGTGGCTTTGCAGTCCTTCGGGATCACGAGCTGCTCGCCCGCGGCCCACGAACTCTCGCGGTCTTTGATGGCGTCCCGGGCCATGGCGCGCTGATTGTTCATTTCGGTGCGGAAGCCCGCTTCGTCCACTTCCATGCCGTTCTCGCGCAGGATGTCCCGGGTGAGGTCCAGCGGGAAACCGTACGTATCATGCAGGCGGAACGCGGTCTTTCCGGCCAGCACCGGAGTCTCGCCCGGTTTAGCCGCGGCTTTTATCTCGTTCATAGCGCCGGCCAGCAGATTCATACCCTGCTCGAGAGTCATATCGAAGCGCTTTTCCTCGATGCGGATGACCTTCTTGATATAATCCTGCTTCTCCGCGATCTCCGGGTACGCGCCGCCGGACAATTCTACCACCACATCCGCCAGATCCGACAGGAAGCATTTGCGGATACCCAGCTTGCGTCCGTGACGCGCGGCGCCGCGCAGCAGTCTTCTCAGCACATAGCCGCGACCTTCGTTGGAAGGCACGACGCCGTCGCCGATCATCATAACTGTTGACCGAATGTGGTCGGTGATGACGCGGATAGAAACGTCGGTGGCCCAGTCGGCGCCGTACGTTTTGCCGGACCATTCGCACACGGTGTCCAGGATCTTGCGCACTGTATCGACTTCGAACAGATTGTCCACGCCCTGCATCACGCACGCGAGCCGCTCCAGGCCCATGCCGGTGTCTATATTGGCGCTCTTCAGTTTGGCGTAACTGCCGTCTTCCTGGCGGTCAAACTGCGTGAACACCAGATTCCAGACTTCGATGTACCGGTCGCAGTCGCAGCCCACGCCACAGGTAGGTTTGCCGCAGCCGTACTTTTCGCCGCGGTCGAAATGGATCTCCGAGCAGGGACCGCAGGGGCCGGTGCCGTGCTCCCAGAAGTTGTCCTCTTTGCCCATTCGAATAATGCGTTCCGCGGGCACGTGCTCCTGATTGTGCCAGATGTCGAACGCTTCATCATCGTCTTTATATATCGTGACCCAGAGCAGATCTTTCGGAATAGCCATGACCTGCGTAAGAAATTCCCAGGCCCAGGCGATGGCTTCTTTTTTGAAGTAGTCGCCGAAAGAGAAGTTGCCGAGCATTTCAAAGAACGTGCCGTGGCGCGCGGTCTTGCCCACATTGTCAATGTCCGGCGTGCGAATGCATTTCTGACAAGTGGTAACGCGGCGGCGGGGCGGTATCTCTGCGCCGGTGAAATAGGGCTTCAGCGGCGCCATGCCCGCGTTGATGAGCAGCAGACTCGGGTCGTTTTTAGGTACCAGCGAAAAGCTGGGCAGACGCAGATGTCCTTTGCTTTCAAAGAAACTCAGATACTTCTCTCTGATCTCGTTAAGGCCTAATTTTTCCATAAGTTTTGACATTTCCTTTCCGTTTCACCGGGTATTCCGGGCCGGCCGTCAACATAAAAAAACACTTCATCCCCGAACAAGGGACGAAGTGTGATCTGACTTCGCGGTACCACCCTTTTTCCCGGACAATACTTTCCTGTTCGGGCTCTTTTTATGCTGTTTACGGTGCCTTCCGCCGGGCCATTTCCTGCCCGGAGCTCCCCGGCCGCTTCGCACACTCAGGATCGAGGATTCGCACCGTCCATCCCCTCTCTGTGAGTTACCTGATGTGGCTACTTATCCGGTTCAACGCCAGATTCTGTTCGATGGCTGCCGGCATATAGCCGATGATCGTCTGCCATCAACGGTATTATATTTAATAATAAACAAAAAGTCAATATGTTACTTGTTTTCTTTACTTCTGCTTCGGGCGATCACTATCAGCGCCACTGCGACCGCTAATGCCGCAGCGGTGACAATTATCATCAGCACCCAGTTGACCTGGCCAAGACCGGTAAGATACCAGTTGCCTGTTTCGGCGTTCTGGAGTTTACTGAATACCAGCACGATGTCAAATATCAGGGCGACAGTGATGATTGCCACCGCGATCAATTCAAGTACCGGTACTTTGTTTTTAGTTGTCCGTGCGAGCCGCACCGGCGTCGCGAACCGGAAGTCCAGCGCAGAGCCCACGAAATAGATCACAATGCACATGACAAGTGTTTCGGGGATCATGTATGTGGCGTTGTACGCCAGCGAATAAGCGATGGCGCCGCGGGTGGGAATCGACAACCCGGCCCACACGGTAGCGCCGGAGATCACGTGGCAGATGTAGCGAAGCAGGCATACCATTACTGCCCCGGCCAGCAGTTCGTCGACTTGATCACGCAAGATTTTATTGAGTTTGCCGCGGAACAGCCCGCCCAGGCCGATCACCGCGAACGCCACGATATAGTCCAGCAAAATGACGGCCAGCACGGATTGCCAGGTCGAGACCCAACTGAGCGTTTTCAGGCCCAGCAGCTGCTGTATGCCGCCGTATACGGTGGCCGAAATGAGCCCATAGCCGAGACCGTGGCGGTACGAAATAAGCATTACCGGGAACATCGACGCAATGGTGACGGAGCCGCCGTACGGCAGATCGATGATCTTAATGAGTGAGAGCACAACGCCCATGGCGATCAGCAGCGCGCTTTCCACGAGGCGCTGAGTGGCAGAAATCTTTTCGGTCATAAAAAAACTCCTTTCACAGGTCGTGCCATGCCGCAGTGAAGGAGCCGGAACCGCTTCCCTACGGTAGGATTACCTACACAGGTTCGAGGGGACCGGAGCGGCAGGGCCGTCCATCTCAGCAGTAAGCGCCCCCAGCGGACAACGCTATTTTAATACGCGGACAATTGAAATGCAACTGTTTTTTATATATAATGCGTTGACGAGGGAGGTTTTTTGAACATGGGGTCAGACCACGTGTGCAATAATATTGAATACAGATTCATGCTGCCGGCGAGCGGACGGGAGATAAGCTTGCGGGCTTCCGGTGATATGTTTTCTCCTTCCGGACCGGACCGCGGCACTTTGGCGATGCTGGAATATTCAGATTTTGCATCGGGTCAAAAAGTGCTGGATCTGGGCTGCGGCACAGGGATAGTAGGGTTCTGTGCGCTGGAAGCCGGGGCGTCGGTGACGATGTGCGATGTGGCTCCGGAAGCGGTTGCCGCGGCCAACGCCAACCTGAAAGCTAATTTTGATATTGCCGCCGCCGGCCGTGCGCGAGTGGTGCTCTCGGACGGTTTTGACGCTGTTTCGGACAATGACTTCGACGTGATCTTGTCCAATCCTCCGTACCACACGGATTTTTCCGTGGCAAAGCGGTTTATTGAAGGCTCGTTTTATCACCTCACGGCCGGCGGACGGCTGCTGATGGTGACCAAAAGGCTAACGTGGTACAAGTATAAACTGACATCGATATTCGGCGGCGTGAAGGTGCGCGAAGCCGGAGGTTATTACGTGTTCATCGCCGAAAAGCGGCAAAGCAAGCCGTTTTCTGCTGTTCAAAAGGTAAAAAAACTACAAAAACGCCAGGAGGAGCGTGCCAATGCTGATCTACGCCGTAAACCGAAAAACTGACACGGGGTCAGACATGTTTTTAAACACGGGGTCAGACCTCGCGTTCGTAAAACAGGTGTTCGAGCTGACACTGGCCGGAGGATGGACGCAGGAAGGGCGAGATACTTTTGCACGGCTGATCGAAGCAGCGGCGGTGTTCCCCATGTTCCGTTATTTCAGGGCGTATGATGAAGTCCTGAAGCGGACGGCGGGCGTGCTGGCAGCGGACAATGAACTGTCTCACATTTCGCTGCTGTTCGTCCATCCGGATTACATGGGGCAAGGCATAGGCAGCCGCCTGATCCGGCTGGCGGAACGGGCAACGACTCAACGTGGCCTTACGGTCAACGCCGAACCGACGGCCGTAACGTTTTACGAAAAAAAAGGCTTCAGAGCCTGCACAGGCGCGTTTGAGACCCGAGACGGCATAACGACCCTCCGGATGTTCAAGCCGCTTAAAACACTCCGTACGCGTCCGCTGAAAGTCAACAAAAAGGGCAGCCCCGGAGCGGGAACTGCCCTTCATGCTGATGACCGGACTTGAACCGGTACGGATGTTGGTCCGATGGATTTTAAGTCCATTGCGTCTGCCGATTTCGCCACATCAGCATCGGCGCGTATTATAACACCGGCAGCCCTGCGCTGTCAAGATTTTAACACACGGGTCTGACCCCGTGTTCAAAAAAACGGTTATGGAAAAGATCACAAGTGAGAATATGGTATATATTGACGACGCGATCGCGGTGGCCGTAAAACCGCGCGGGTACGTGAGCGAAGCGCAGGCGCAAAACTCGTTTCCGGACGCGCTTGAGGCTCTGCTTGACCCCGAGAGGAACGGTCACAAACTGTACCCGGTACACCGGCTGGACAAGGACACCGCCGGACTCATGGTATACGCGCGCACTCCGGACGCCGCCGCAGGACTCAGCCGCACCATACAAAACGGTCAACTCTGCAAAGCCTACGAGGCGCTGATCCACGGTATTCCCGAACCGCCCGAGGGTACTTTAGAAGATTTTCTTTTCAAAGACAGCCGCACCGGCAAAGTGTACACCGTAAAAAAGGAGCGCAGAGGCGTGCGGAAAGCCGTACTGCGCTATAAATTGATCAAAACGTTTAACGATAAATCCGGAGACGGAGACACAGCAGGAATCGGTTCCCCGGTCAGCCTGGTGCACATCATCACCGAGACCGGACGCACGCATCAGATCCGGGTCCAGTTCGGGTCGCGGAAACTGCCGCTGTTAGGCGACCGCCGGTACGGGGCCGGGGACAATTATCCGCCCGTTGCCCTCTGCGCCACCGAACTGTCTTTCCCCCATCCGCTCACCGGGGCGTCAATGTCCTTCGTTGTCCCCTTCGACTACCCCGCTTTTGACATACTCGCCTGAACCCACGACTTCTTCCGCGCCGCCGAACACGATCCTGCATTTCATACCGAACGGCACGCTCACCGAAAGCCGCGTCTGACCGTAAGTTGTCTTCCAGCGCACCGCCAGCCGCCCGTACGGCGTATCCGCGTAGCCCTGCGCCGACAACAGCCCGGCCGGAAAATACGGTTTTACTGTGTAGACATTGTCATCACCGCCGCCGATCAGGCCGGAACAGCCGCTACCGCCGATACCCGCGCGCGGCGCCTGAATACCCAGCAGATACGCGTAAAACCAGCGGTCAATACTGGCGTACATCGGATGATCGTGCGAGTTCATTGACGGATCTTTCTTCAGTTCAAAGCGCTCCCAGATAGTGGTGGCGCCGTTTTCAAGCATGTAGCCATAACCCGGATAATCCTCATCACGCAGCAGCCGGTACGCCAGATCGACGCGGCCGTATTCGGCAAGAATGTCGAACAGATAGCGGGTGTTGAGGTTGCCCGTGGTGAAGTGCATATCCGCGGCTTCCAGCGCGTCGACCAGGCGATCAAACGCGGCCTTACGGCACTCTGCGGGCAATATCCCCAGCCACAGTGAAAACACCTGACAGCCCTGGGAGCCCGTTGCCACCTTCCCCGTCGCGCGGTCCAGCCACTTGTCGCAATAAGCGCGGGCGATTGCCCGGGCAGTATTGAGCCATTTGCCCACGTCGCCGGTAAGCCCCAGCGCAGCGGCAAATTCCGCCAGCTTCAGGCAGTTGAAATACGAGTAACCAGTGGACATCAGAGACCCCGGGGTCACCGCGGAATACGCGTTCTCCGGCGCCAGACAGCTACCCTGCGGACCTGCCCAGTCACCGTAATAACTGTAATTTACTATATAATCGTCAGAGTGCGCCAGCAGGCACTCTTCCCAGCGGCGCCAGTTGTCGTAGTGTGCGGCTACGAACGCCGTATCGCCCGAACGGCGGAAGTATTCGTACCCCGCCACCAGGAACGACGAGCAGACCGGATCCGCCGGATTGCCGCCCACAATAAACGGCGCGGTGCAGCGTATGCCGCCCTGCGCGTCCTGCACGTCGCACAGATCATCCACGACCTTAGGAAAGATACGGTCAATGCTGAAATTATACGGCGTCTCCTCGAACCGCACGGTGGCGTCGTTCATCCAGCCCATCCGTTCATCGCGCTGGGGACAATCGGTCAGTATCGAATGAATATTCGCCTTCTCCGTCTGCACGCAGGCCTTATGAATGGCATTCAGTGCCGGACTGCCGCAGCGGAAATCCCCGGTCTGCGACAGGTCGGTGTAGAAAGCCAGCGCAAAAACTTTATCCGCATCCAGATATTCTCCGCACCCCGAGATCTGGCAATACCGAAACCCGTGATATGTGAACCGGGGCTCCCACCATTCCGGATCGTTGCCGTCGCCGGCGGCAATATACGTATCCGTCGCTTTCGCCTCACGCAGCGGCGCCGTGAACAGCGTGAAATCATCGTCCAGCAGCTCCGCAAATTTTAAACACATGGTCTGACCCCGTGTCAAATTTGAAGGCAGCGGGAGGCGGACGACGCCGGCCAGATTCTGGCCGAAATCCAGTATTACACCGTCGGCAGTAGAGAGTACATCGACCGGACGGTACATCTCGCGGACAACTATAGGCGGAATGGTCATAATTTCGGCTTTTTCGCAGGGTTTTGAAGCCTTCTGTACCGGCTTTTCTTCAAAAAGGCTGATACGGGCATCGCAGATCTCGCCGTCGTAGATGCTGGTCTCGATAGTGTTATTATATGACCAGATCCAGCTGTCATCGGTGTCTATCTGCGTACGACCGGCCTTGCCCTCCAGCACGATGCGAGCGGACAACAGATTCGGCCCGTCAAATCGCGGCCGCGGAATACCTACACCGAGCAGGTACGTGCTGTCAAAGTTCCGCCAGCCGTCGGCGACCACGAACGCAAGCTCGTTGTCCCCTTTACGCAAAAGCCGCTCGAAGCCTTCCTGGAATACGAAATCACAACGCTTAGTGTAATCAGTGAACGCTGGATCCAGGCGCGCGTTGTCCACGCGCACGCCGTTGACGAACATCTCGGAATACCCGATGCCGCAATACAGCGCTAGCGCTTTAGCGGGCAGTTCCTCCAGCGCAAACCGCTTTTTGAATACTACCGGGCGGCGCTTCTTCGTATCCGGCGCGCAGATCCAGCCGAAATCCGGCTCCGCGGTATAACTGTAAAACCAGTCCTCCGCCTCCGCGATCTCGCCGTACGCGTCCGTGATCTCTAAAGAAACATAAAGTTCCGTAAACAGCGGCAGCTCCGGGCCGGTGTATGTAACAAAGGGCAGCGCCGACTTAACCGCCACCGGACCCGAATTCCAGATAAGTCCGTCCAGCGACTGGACGCATACCCGGGCCGAGACCGCCGCATTGTCACCGCGGTCGCTCTCCGCCCTCCAGCCGAACCTCGGCTTTAACTTCGACGTGATCCTGTATCGGCCCGCGTCCCGCAACAGCGCGCCATCAAGTGAAATACCTGTGATCTTCAGCATGTTGACAACTCCCAGTTATTATTTGATCATTTTTGGACGGAGATGCGGAACCGGAGCGTTTCCGCCGGATCCGCCTGATCATAAACGAACGAATAGGCGTACGTGCCGTCGGGTTGCATTGCCACCTGATATCCGTCATAATCTTTGACGTTGGTCTCATACAGTTCCCAATCCGTGCCGTTCCACTTATATATCTCGGGGCGCGCCAGCACATCGAAACCGTATACCACGACCGTATTCGCATTGCGCGAACCGGTCAATGTAAACTCTGCTTCGTTGGCCTCCGCCTGCACTTTCGGAATATACGTGTCGGCAATGGCCGTACCCTTTTCTACGGTCAACGCCACCGGATGCAGCACAGAATCCTCGTACACCACCGGCGCGTGGTCCTGCGCTTTGTTTGCCTTTTCACCGAAGGGCAGCAGGATCACATCCAGTCTGATCGTATCGCCCTTCTTAAAGCTCAGTTTCTGCTGATCCAGCGTGAGGTACAGGTTGTCCAGACTGCCGTCAAAATGGTAGCGGACTTTGAAATTACCGTCCCATTTATTGCCGCCGATAGTGATCTCTGCGTTCCGGAGCAGCAGCGCGTAGTTCATGATATCAGTGCCTTCCTTGCCCTGCCCGCCGAAGATCGCGTAATAGAACGAACCCTTGTTCAGATCATATATCTCCGACTTCTTGCCGGACGTGGGCAGGTCAATGATCTGCTGCGTACCCGAAGCATCCAGATACATGAACTTGGAGAAATTCGTATCGCGGCTGTTGAAATGGAGCAGGTTGAACTTATTGACCGCGTCATCAATAGTGAGATCCTTCAGAAACTCTACGGAAATAGTGTAGTACGTACGGTTCTCGTCGGTCTGCGGAAACTCCACGTGCCGCAGCGTGAACTTGTACGAGCCGCAGTCGGAAATGTAGCTGTAGTCGATATCCGCGTAGGTCGGACCGGACGACCGGATATCCGCACCGGTAAATTCACTCTGGATCTTCTGACCGTCGCCGTTGACGTACGATAGCCACTTATGTATACCGATGGAGGTGAACTGCGGCTGGGACGACCACATCACGCCGCTGCAGCCGCGGAAGTCCGGCAGCGTCCAGCCGTCCTTGCCGTATACGAAATACGGTGCGATGCAGTTGGATTCGGTGGTGCCGGTGGACAGATGATAATAACCGATAAAGAACTGGATCGACGAGATCTGCTTGAGCGCATGCTGCCCCCAGTTCTGGTACAGATGCAGTTCAGTAAACTGCACGTTGCTGCCCGCTTTTACCACGACCGGGAAAAAGCTGTCGCCGTACTGCGTATCCTTAGGATCGTAGAAGGGCTCTTCGATCTCGCCCTGGAAGTTCTTGCACACTTCCATCGGCACCGGCAGCAGCATATTGTTCTTATCCAGCAGGGCCGCGCATTCCAGGCAGCCGTTGTTTCCGAAGAAACGCATGTATATATTGCGGTCATGATCGTCCCCGTTTACGGAAACCGTAGAAGTGTAGTACTTATTGCGGTTCTTCTTCGCGTACGCAGTGGAGAAATCCGTACCGTTCTTCGTAAACAGGTAGCAACCCCTGATGGAGTCATAACCTTTGAATTTCGCTTTGGAATCGGTCTCCTCCACCACGATATCCGTGAGCGGATGACGCTCCAGATACGCCTCTTTATCGATGGCCTCAAAGTCGCTGTTCTTGTCGCTGTACAGGCGGTTGCCGATGGTGTAATCTTTGCCCTTTTTGAGCGATGTCAGCGTATCGGTGTACTGATGCATCACATAGTAGCCATTTTCTTCCGCCACGGTAACATGGTTCGAACCGCTGTCTTCTGCCGGGATGATCAGGCCAACTACGCCGTTGTCAACGATATGAAACGCCACGTACTCCACGGTGGCGGGGTCAATGGCGAGGTCACTGTGCACTCCGCCCGCGTCCCGGATCGCGATACCGTCAACAGTATCTTTCTTCACTTTCCACTCAATGCCGCACTCTCTGATGATGTCGGTGGCGGTCCCGGCCACAAAGCGGTACACTTGATGCACTTTATCTGAATACAGATGGTACACCCGGTCCATGCGCAGGTCCAGCGATTCAAAACCTGCAGACTCAAGTTTAGTAACGGTAATACTGTCGCCCACATCGCCGTTGGGATCGAACCGCACGCCGGCCAGATAACCGTCGATCAACGGAAGCGTAATGATATATGAATGTTCTTTTCCGTCAGCGGTCAATTCAAACGACGTTCGCTGATTTGCGTTGAAACCGCCGGTCTCACTGTCGAAATAGTAGATATCAGCTTTAGTGACGTTGTCGGTCTTTACTGTTACGCGCAGCACACCGGAGTTTTCCTTTTTGACCATGCTGGAAAAGCGCTGGCCTGCGTACGGGTCGGCAGCGTCGGTGACCGTGATCTTAATACCGTTAGAAACATACTGCACGTCACACATATTGACTGTATCCCAGCCGCGCGTAAGGTCTCCGATCTCCACAAAATCCGTGGTCTGCGACAGAGTTGGCGAATCGCAGCCCAGCTTGAGATCCATCAGATGCACTTCGGTGTAGTAATAGCCGATGCGGTACGTGTTCTGGCGGCCCCGGGTCGGAGACAGGCGGTCCGTCCAAAGATTGCCGTCCACGTCTTTTACGTACGCGTCCATCGTATTCTCGAAGTATTTGTTGCCGTAGTAATCCGCAAAATACGAAAGGCCGCGGTTGTCCTTCTGCACCAGTTCCAGCTCGAATTTAGAGATGGAATTGACGCCGGTGAACGCCGTGCGGTCCGGGTCAGTATAATAAGCCTGCACTTCATTGGCCATACGGTTGGCGTATACGACAGTGTCCGCCAGAGGCGTGTCGCCGGAAATATCTCTCATAGGCACCTCCGTGGGACGCATTGTCGGAACGTCCGATATAACCGGTCCTTCGGTCCGGTCTTCACCGCTTTTACTATTGCAGGCGGTAAGTATCATAACACACGCAATCAGCAGCGTGCTCGCCAGCATCAGATATTTTACGTATTTGTTCATTTCATCGTCCCCGTACAAAAAAAGGTCCGCCCGAAGGCGGATATTAGATAATTACAACAGAATAGCCAGGAATTTTGCAGGTTTGCCGTCGAGGGATTTCATCCCGTGCGGCGCCATTGAGTCGAAATACAACGAATCGCCGGGTTCCATCACGCATTCCTGTCCGTCCACCACGATCAGAAGTTTTCCTTCCACACAGAAGTTGAATTCCTGTCCCTCGTGGCGGTTCAGATGGATCTCCTCATCCGGCGCGCTGTCAACGGTCACCAGAAACGGCTCGGCGATCCGCCCCGCGAAATTGTACGCAAGGTGCTGATATTTGTAGCGGTTATGGCCGCGCTCTACGGAGATCCCGCGTCCGTTCTTGACGAAGCTGAACGTATGCAGCATCGGGCCGCCGCCGGAAAGCAGGTCAGTCATTTCCACGCCATAGTATTTGGCAATATCGGACAATTCGCCCATGGGCACATCCTTTTCGCCGCTCTCATATTTAGCCAGCAGTCCGGCGTCAATACCGATCCCCTCTGCCGCCTCTTCCAGCGTTATCTCCGCAATATCTCTCAAGTCCCGTATCCGGGCCGCGATTTCTTTTTCCATTATACTTCCCCCCGCGTTATTGATTGAGCGTCGGGCGCCCGCAACTGAATTATACTATTCGAATATGATAAGTTGCAAGTGGCAAATGACAAAAGGAAAATGGCAAATTACAAAGAAAAAGAAGAATGATCGAAAAAAGTTAAAAACATTATAAATTTGTGTTGACAACTCCGCAATGTGTGGTAAAATACGTTCCGGAGTTTAGCTATTCTAAACTTTTCGTTTACAAGCATTGCCCGCGGCGGACCGCCGGAAGCGATGCGTACAGAGTGAAGAAAGGCGGGTGGCAGACATGAACGGCATAGCGATCGGTAAGAAGCTCAGAGCGCTCAGGATCAAGAACGGATTAACGCAGGAAGAACTGGCGAACCGTGCTGAACTTTCCAAAGGGTATATTTCACAGCTGGAAGGCGATCAGACATCCCCGTCGATCGCGACATTGATGGATATATTAGAATGTCTCGGTACCGATCCGCAGTCTTTCTTCAGCGACCGACCCGCGGAGAAGATCGTTTTCACCGCCGAAGACTATTTCACAAAAGAAGATGCCGAGACCGGGCACACTATCACCTGGATCGTTCCCAACTGCCAGAAAAACGATATGGAACCGATCGTTCTGGACCTGGAGCCCGGCGGCCGCTCTCCTGAAGAAGACCCCCATTCGGGCGAAGAATTCGGATACGTACTCGCCGGAACAGTCGTGATACATATCGGCGACCGCAGCGTAAAAGCGCATAAAGGCGAAAGTTTCTACTATTCCCCGGATAAAGAACACTACATTGAAAATAGATCAAAACAAAAAGCGTCAGTGCTTTGGGTAGCCGCGCCGCCCAGTTTCTGATCGGTATCACAGGAGGAAATTACATGTCCGAACACATTATCGACCTGCTCAACATCACCAAAAGCTACGGTGATACCGAGGTTATAAAAGACCTCTCGCTTTATATCAGGAAAAACGAGTTCCTGACGCTGCTGGGTCCCTCCGGCTGCGGCAAGACCACGACGCTGCGCATCATTTCCGGATTCGAAAAACCGGATTCCGGCAGAGTGCTGTTCAACGGCGAAGATATCAACGACCTGCCGCCCCACAAACGCAAAGTCAATACGGTATTCCAGAAGTATTCCCTGTTTCCGAACATGAATATTTACGAAAACATCGCATTCGGACTACGTATCAAAAAGTTACCGGAAGCCGAGATAAAAAAGAAAGTTAAAGCAGCACTGGAACTGGTGGAATTGTCCGGTTTTGAACGGCGGAAACCCGATTCGCTCTCCGGCGGTCAGCAGCAGCGTATCGCTATTGCCCGCGCCATCGTGAACGAACCTGAAGTATTGCTGCTGGACGAACCGCTCGGCGCGCTGGACCTCAAACTCCGCAAAGAGATGCAGGTGGAATTGAAAGCACTGCAGCGCAAGACCGGTATCACCTTTGTATACGTGACCCACGATCAGGAAGAGGCGCTCACGATGTCCGACACTATCGTAGTAATGAACCAGGGCGTGATCCAGCAGATCGGCAAACCCACCGACATATATAATGAACCCGTCAATGCTTTCGTGGCGCGCTTTATCGGCGACAGCAACATATTGTCCGGCGTGATGCTGAAGGATTATCTGTGCGAGTTCGCGGGACACCGGTTCGAGTGCGCGGATAAAGGATTTGAAAAGGATGAAGATGTTGACGTTGTGGTGCGGCCCGAGGATATCAAAGTAGTGGCCCCTGCAGACGGCATGATCACCGGTACAGTCGTATCCGCGCTGTTCAAAGGCGTACATTACGAAATGATCGTTGTATCCCCCGACGGCTTCCACTGGAAGATCCACAGCACTCAGATCACCGAGCCCGGCAGCGAGATCGGTATGGTGATCAAACCCTTCGACATCCAGATCATGAAGATACCGTACAATATTCTGACCGGCTGGATAATCAAAGGCGAAGATATCGATCTGGTGGATATCGGCAAGGTCAATGTCAAATATCTTCCGCAAAACGTCAATGCCGATATCAACGGGTTCGAGGATGAAGAAACGGTCAACGTATACATCCTGCCCCAGGACATCGAAGTGCTGCCCGCGGCCCCGGTAAAAGAGCCCGAAGACGGCGACAACATCACCTCCGGCGAAGTGGAAACCTTCCGTTATAAAGGCGATGATTACGAGATCACCGTAAAATGCGGCGACGTGGTACTGCTCGTGCATACGTATTCTAAAGTAAACATCGGTCAGACGGTTTACCTGCATATCCCGGAGGACAAGATCCGGATCCGCAAACGTGAGGAGGTCGTAGAGATCGATGACCAAGGTAACTAAGATACTTAAAAATATACCGCTCTACGTCTGGATCCTGGTATTCACGATCATACCGCTGCTGATGATCCTGGTATACGCGGTATTCGAGTTCACTCCCGGCGGCGTTCATTTCACGCTGGAACCGCTGAAAAATGCTGTTACCAATAAACAGTACTGGGGCGCCATGCTGAGATCGTTCAACCTGGCGGTCATTTCCACGCTGGTCTGCCTTGTGCTGGGGTATCCGCTGGCGTACTTCCTGTCTCAGTTGCCGGAAAAGAAGCGCAACTTCGTTACGCTCCTGATGCTGCTGCCCATGTGGATGAACTTTCTGATCCGTACCTACGCGCTGATGTCGCTGATCGATGAAGAAGGCATCGTCAATCTGAAAGGCACCGACGCCGCTGTTGTCATCGGTATGGTGTATAACTTCCTGCCCTTCCTGGTATTGCCGATATATACGTCAATGATGAAAATTGACCGCAATCTGATCGAAGCGGCGCAGGACCTGGGCGGCAACACGTTCCACGTATTCAAGGGTGTTATTCTGCCGTTGACCCTGCCCGGCATAATATCCGGCATCACGATGGTGTTCATCCCCTGCCTCACCACCTTCGTCATTCCCAACCTGCTGAACAGTAAGACCTGGACGATCGGCAGGTTGATCGAATATAAGTTCATGTCGGAGACTTCCGCGTACAGCGTTAGTTCGGAAGGCGCCGCGCTGTCGTTCATACTGATGATTGCCGTGTTTATATGCATGTCGATCTTCAATAAACTGGATAAAGATGATGAATCCGCGGGAGGGCTGGCATTATGAAAGATCAGGCCGTTTCCAAAGTTTTTAAAATACTGTATATCTGCCTCATCATGCTGTTTCTGTACGCGCCGATCGCCGTAATGATACTGTTTTCATTCAATGCAGGCGTTTCTCGTGCGAAATTTACCGGATTCTCACTGCAGCATTACGCCGGAATGACCTCGGACAACATGATGCTCACCGCACTTAAAAACACGCTGATCATTGCGCTGATCGCGTCTGTCATCGCTACGCTCATCGGCACCTATGCCGCGTTCGTGATCGCGCGCCTGTCTCCGTTCAAAAAAAGCGTAGTTCTTAAATCGCTTAACATCCCTATGCTGAACGCGGATATCGTGACCGGTATCTCCCTGCTGCTGTTCTTTGTGTTCGTTTCGATACCACTGGGATTCTTTTCGCTGCTGATCGCGCACGTAATGTTCAACGTACCGTACGTCGCCATGTCCGTGCTCCCTAAGATCCGCCAGCTCAACAAGAGCACATACGAAGCGGCACTGGATCTGGGCGCTCCCCCGGCGCTGGCGTTCCGCAAAGTAGTACTGCCGGAGATACTGCCCGGCGTCGTATCCGGCGCGCTGATGGCGTTCACGCTTTCGCTGGATGATTTCATTATCAGCTACTTCACTTCCGGCGCGGATTTCATGACGCTGTCCGTATACATCAACTCCATGGCCAAAAGATCCGTACCGCTTACGGTCAACGCGCTGTCCACGCTGCTGTTCATCGTAGTATTCGTGATACTGGTCGTGATAAACCTGCGGCCCACGGCGCGCAAGGCAAAGGCCAAAGTCAAAGACTGATATTCCATTTCTATAAAAGGAGGACAATAAAATGATTTTCAACACTGATCGAAACGCTAACGGCAAGCGCAGCATCTGCGCCAGGATCGTCTGTCTGGTGTTCGTGCTGGCAATTGCCTTCGGCATGCTGGCGGGACTCACAGGCTGCAGCTCGAAAGAAAAGCTGTACGTGTTCAACTGGGGCGATTATATTGACCCCGAAGTGGTATCGCTGTTTGAAAAAGAATATCCGCAGTACAAGGTAGTGTACGATACGTTCGATACCAACGAGACCATGTACCAGAAACTGGTCAGCACCAACATTTCTTACGACGTGGTGATACCTTCCGATTACATGATCTCCCGGCTGATCAAAGAAGACCGCCTGATCAAGCTTGACAAGACCAAATTGACCAACTACGGTATGATCAAGGACGATCTTAAGCAGCAGGAATTCGACCCCGCCGACGAATATTCCGTGCCGTATATGTGGGGCACGCTGGGCATCGTGTACAATAAAAAACTCGTGGGCGATGACGTTATCGACAGCTGGACCTGCCTCTGGGATAAAAAATACGAAGGCTGCATCCTGATGCTGGATTCCGTGCGAGATACGATGGGCCTCACGCTGAAGATGCTGGGCTACAGCATGAATACCACCGATGAAAAACAGATCGAAGAAGCGGGCAAAAAACTGGTAGATCAGAAAGCGCTGGTGGCGCAGTACGGTGTTGACGATATCAAACAGCCTATGATCAACGGCAACTACGCGCTCTGCGTGGAGTATTCCGGCGATGCCCTCTGGATGATGGATCAGAACGAAGATCTGGAATACGTTATTCCGAAGGAAGGCAGCAACATCTGGATCGACAGCATGGTAATTCCGAAAACGTCCAAAAATACCGAAGGTGCGTACCTGTTCATCGACTTTATGTGCCGCACCGATATTGCCGTTAAAAACGCTGAATATATCGAATACTCTACCCCGCACAAGGAAGCGCTGGACGAACTGGATGAATCTTATAAAGACAGCCACGTGTTCAACCCTTCCGCGGAAGAACTCGTCAACATGGAAGCGTTCGTGGATCTGGGCGAGACTTCAAGCCTGTACAACAAGGCCTGGGAACAGCTGAGACTTTCCAGCGGCGAAGATAATAAGAAAGAGAAGAACCTCTTCTGGATCTACATTGTGATCGCCATAGTTGTGATCGCCGCAGTAGTATTCCTGATCATCCGCAAAAAACAGAAAGATAAGATCAAGTACGACGAATGAAGATAGACCGAGTACTGGACCGGCTTGATGCGCTGCTGGCCGCGAAAAATTATACCGGGGCCGAAGCGCATCTTTTGTTCTGGCTCCGGGAGGCAGAGGCTTGTGGCGATGCCGCGGCTGAACTCACCGTGCTGAATGAACTTATGGGGTTTTACCGCAAGCAGGGCGACCGCGCACAGGCAACCAAGTACGCGAATTTCGCGCTCGACCGCTACGGAATTGACCCCGAGTTCAACGGCACGGTGTTTTTTGCCACCACCTGTCTGAATGCCGCGACAGTGTGCGAAGCGTTTGGCGAAAACGACCGCGCTCTGGAACTGTACCGCCGCTGCGAAGCGATCTATGAGCGCCGGCTGGATCCGGAGGATCTGAGGTTTGCGGGCCTGCTCAATAATATGGGCCTGGCGCTGGTCGAAGCGGGTCAATACGGTGCGGCTTATAACGCGTTCTCGCGGGCAATACAGATCCAGGAACCTCTCGGCATTTCCACCGCTCCGGACCGGGCAGTAACGTATCTTAATCTGTGCGACCTGATCGACGCAGGCTATATGCCGGAAAAGACGGGTTTTACCGAGCCGGCGGATCTGATCGATTCTTACATAGAGAGTGCGTACGCGCTGCTGACGGATCAGCAGACCGAAAAAAACGCATATTATGCGTTCGTATGTGAAAAATGTGCCCCGGTATTCGGGTATTACGGGTATTTCCTGTATCGGCAGTGCATAACTTCCGAGGCAGAAAAAGTAAACGTTCAATACGCTTCCCGCGAATGATTTAATTAAAATGGAAAGATCCGGATCGACACTATCAAAAGAATACTTCAGCAAATTCGGGCAGCCGCTGTTCGCGGATAAGTTTGCGGACTTATACGGGCTTTTGTGTTTCGGATTATGCGGACCGGGATCGGAATGCTACGGTTTTGATGATGAAATATCCCGGGATCATGATTTTGAACCGGGATTCTGCGTATTCTATCCGGAAAATATGCTGAACCGGCGGCAGGTATTTGAACTGGAGCGGGCGTATGCGGGATTGCCGGCGGAATACGAAGGACTGAAACGCGCGCCGGTGAGAGCGTACGGCGGTGTACCGCGGCGCGGAGTTATTGGTATCAACGAATATTTCAGCCGGTATCTGGGAGAACTGATCGAGCCTGCGAGTATCGATGACTGGCTGTACCTCTCCGAAGAGCGGCTGTGCGAGGCGCTGAACGGCGAGATATTTGTTGACAATTGCGGCGAATTCACGCGGCGGCGGCAATTATTGTCCTCCCCGCCTCCGGATGTTATAAAAAAGCGCCTGGCGGGCCGTTTATTCGAAATATCGCAGGACGGAGGGTACAACTACGTCCGCGCGCTCAAACGCGCTGACGGTATTCAGGCGCGGCTGTTTCTGGATGACTTCGTGACCGGTGCGGCGGCGTGTATTTATTTATTAAATGATATGTACCGGCCGTACCGGAAATGGCTGCTCCGGGGTCTGTATCATTGTCCGCAGTATACCGAACTGATACCGGAATTAAACGATCTGCTGACTTCCCCGGCGGATGGTCGATCTGAAAGTGTTGATCGTATCTCGCGCTGCCTTGCCGCGGCAGCAAGCCAAAAATATAAGTTTGAACTTCCCCGTTTTTCGGAGGGCGATTCATCCGGTTTCGACATGCTGCAATCCGCCGCATTTATGCTGAACGAGCGGATCACGGACAATGAACTAAGAAACACGGACATTTTATACGCGTTGTAACCCGTTCGGACAGCGTCCGCAAACGTCAATCCGCAACGAAAATATAAGAGTAAACATCCTGGCCGCCCGGAGTTAAATAAACTTCGACGCCGGGATATTTTTCATTCAACGCCGACCAAAGCGCGGCATTGGTTGCTTCCGTCGTTTCCCGGCCGCAGAAGCAGGTCAGCACACATTTTTCATCGGAGAGCAGATGGCCGGCCAATGACAGCGCCGCGTCGATCAGCGTCCCGGAGGAAGAAATGATCGTTTTGCCTACGAATCCGATATAATCGCCTTCATTGACGTCGATTCCGTCAAATGAACCGCTCTTGGCCGCGACGGAGACCGAACCGGAACTGGAGTTCAAGATGGCTTCGTTCACAGTATTAACTAGTTCTTCGATGTTATCCTCGCAGGGATAAACCGCGGCTAAACCGACATACCCCTGTCCGAGACTGCAGGATTCGATCACATGAACGCGGGAATCGGTATACAGACCGGCAGCCTGGCGGGCAGATAGAATGATGTTTTTATTGTTCGGGAAAACGATAATATTGTCCGCGTCGATCTGTTTAAACGCGTCAATAAAGTCCTGAGCCGAGGGATTCATCGATTGACCGCCGGAAACCAGCACATCAACTCCCATTGAAGTGAACGTCTCCGCGAAACCGTCACCTGCGCTCACCGCCACTATACCGAAAAATTTTCGTAATTTTTCTATTGTACCAAAAGGCCGGGTTTCGGACGCCGCCTCAACGGACTCAACAGCCTCCGACGTGCGGGGCGTACCGTTGCCGGAATGCTCCAAAGTCATATTCTCGATCTTAAGTTTGAGGAATTCGCCGAACCGGTGCATATATTCGAGAACGGTTTCAGGCGTAAACGTGTGCACATGCAGTTTGATCAGCGAACCGTCGCGAATGTAAACTACCGAATCGCCGCTGGCCGCCAGGAAGCGTTTGACTTCTCCGTCATCAAAGGACGAAATATCTGTCTTGGTGTTCTGGAGTCTCACCAGCAGTTCGGTACAATAGCCATATTCCATAGTGTCGTCAGCTGTAAAGAAATTTACGTTGACAGCCTCGGCGCGGTCACCTTCACCTACTTCACCGTCAATTATGCCCGCTTTATAGCCATACCTGGATCGCAGCACATCCACTTCGTCAGAAAGCGCATTCACAAACCCGTGGGCAATGAAATACAGACCTGCACCGCCGCTGTCGATCACTCCCGCCTGTTTGAGCAGCGGCAACAGTTCCGGCGTATGCTCCAGAGACTCTTTCATGCCGATCAACAGCTGAGTAAACAGTTCGAACAGCGTAGCATCTGATTCAACTGTATCCGCGGCGTATTCTACAGATTCGCGCGCGACGGTAAGGATAGTGCCTTCGGTGGGATTGAGCACCGCGGCGTATGCGTGCCGCACACCGTTCTGCAGCGCGATCAAAAGACATTCGGCATCGGCGTATTCAGATGTACTGATAACATCAGTGATCCCTTTAAAAAACTGAGAGAGTATCACTCCGGAATTGCCCCGCGCGGCATGCAGCATGCCCTTGCTGGAGGTATTGACCGCGTCTCTGAGTCCTTCGGTCTTGCAGGCCGCCAGCGCTTTGACGCCGCCGTGCATCGTGCGCCACATATTGTCCCCGGTATCGCCGTCAGGCACCGGAAAAACGTTCAGATCATTTACATCTTTAATATGCGCCTTCAATTCGCCCGCGGCGCATTCCAGCATCACACCATATATTTCGCTGGTCAATACTCTCGCATCTCGGTAATTCATACGGACCTCCTTTAATTCAGCGTTCTTTGCCGACAAAAAACAGTGCCAGCGTACCGGGCCCGGAATGGGCGCCAATTACCATACCAACCATCGTGATCAGTTTAACTTCCGCACCGTATCTGTCGCGCAGCATATCAGCCAGCAGTTTTGCATCCGCCGGACAGTCGCCGTGGGAAATAAAAACCGTACCATGTTCTTTGTCCTCCGCCAGTTCGCCGTATTTATCCGCCATACGGACCAGCGAATTCCGGCGGCCGGATACTTTCTGGACCGGAATAAGGTGACCGGGATCATCCATGTGCATTACCGGCTTTATACTGAGAACACCGCCGAAAAACGCCGCGGCCGCGCTGACTCTGCCCCCGCGCCGCAGATACTTAAGATCATCGACGGTAAACCAGTGACATAATTTAAACCGCATTGTCTCGGCATATTCAAACGCTTCTTCGATGGAAGCGCCGCTGTCGCGTTTTTGGGCGGTCAGCCAGACCAGCAGACCCATTCCGGCAGAAGCGGAGCGCGTATCGGAAATAAGCAGTTTGCGTTCGGGAAACAGCGGACGGATCTCTTCCGCAACGGTCACAGCATTGGAATATGTGCTGCTGAGACCGGAGGAAAACGCCAGATACAGCAGATCGTTGCCTGCTTCCAGTATACCGGTAAAACAGTTCCGCAGCGTTTCTTTATCTACGGCGGCGGTGCGGGCAACCTTGCCTCCGCGCATCTCGCGGTAAAACTGCTCTATGGCATACTCATCATTTCTATATTCGTGTTCCGGATCATCTTCAAAATGAAACGTCAGCGAACAATACTGAACGTCCCACTGCTTCAGGTACTCGGGGGCAATATCGCAAGCCAGGTCTGTGAACAATACAAATCGGTTCATTTGAACACCTCCTGCGTCTGATTATATAGATTGATGACTTATATGACAATCGACTCTTGAAACCGCATACTCTACCCGTATTTTGGCAGGTAAACCGAAATTCTACCCAAGGTAAACTGACAGTAGAGTCGCCTTCGAAAGCATTGAAAATACTGGACTTTTCGCTTGCAATCCTCCCTGAAACATGATATACTGACTACTACTCCGGGCCTGGATACATTCACGCGAGCAACGCATAAAGGAAGGGGTTTTATCTGCCGGTATGGAAGATCTGAAGCTGATCATTTCCCGTAATATAGCGGAACTCAGACGTTCAAAAGGCATAACTCAGACAGAACTGGCTGAGCGGCTGAACTATACAGATAAAGCCATCTCCAAATGGGAACGCGGCGAATCCATTCCGGACGCGGTAGTACTAAAACAGCTCGCGGATATATTCGGCGTTTCTATCGACTACCTGTTTGCGGAAGATCATAAGAGCTTCTTCTCCAAGCCCGGCAGCAGCATCAGCAGGTTACGGCGCCGGATCATGAACAGGAAGTTTATATTGGCGATCTGTATCGTGCTGGTATGGCTAATTGCCACACTGGTATTCATAATCTTACATTCCACGATCCGCAGCAAGTTTGACATACTGTGTTTTGCGTACGCTCTTCCCGCTTCATTTATAGTCTGGCTGGTGTTAAATTCCGTCTGGTTCTCAAAACGCCGCAACTTCCTGATCATTTCCCTGCTGATGTGGACACTGCTGCTGGCATTTTGCTATACGATGTATCTGGCCGGGATCCCGGTCTGGTATGTGATGATACTGGGAATACCGGGACAGGCGATCATTTATTTCTGGTCGCGCATAAGACTGTTCGGCAGCCTGCGCCGGCTGGCCAAACTCAAAAACAAGGCCGAATCCGAGAACACAGTTTCCGAACAGGCGTCTATTTCATCGGACACAGCTCAGTAATTCCCTCTCGGCGTACAATAGCAAACCCGTATTTATACTCGCGATAGTTGAAATCAAACTCAGAACGTTCCGGGTCATTGCCGTCAACATACGCAATTGTCCGCTCTCCGTCCGGAGAACCAAAAGAAATAACCAGTTTATTGACATTCCCGAACTCGATCTTTTCTGGCGTAAACCGTATATACAAGTCATTCGAGCGCAGAACGAGCACTTCACCATCTTCAACAGATACTGTAAACTCTTTATGCTTTACATCCGGTTCGATCTCGATTGCAGATTCATTTGGACCTTTAGACCAGAGACGGTTGTCAACTACCGCCAAAATATCGTATCTCGCATCCCAACTGGTACACGGTTCCGTTAGATAACGCTCCTTATATCGCTCATCATACAGATCCAGCGATCTGATATACAGCCTGCCGCCCGGTTCCAGAATCACGCCCGCTCGATATGAAGGCGAATTATACCAGAGCGAACGAATGCCGTTGTCCGTGCGGTCCTTATCCGCCACCAGCGCCGTACACGGCGTCATGCGGTACGCTTCTTTAAATGCGTTGCCCGTCTCTCCCAGAAACTCTACGCTGAGTTCTCCGTTGTCGCGCAGCTGTGCGATCGTAGCCGCTTGCAGCTCATATCCCGGTCCGATCGAACCCCAGCCGAAGCTGTTTTCCTGACCCGTAGTCGCGTGCGAATAGTTCAGGAACGGTGATTTATAATAAACGTCCATATACCAATTCACCACACGCGGATCGGAACCGGACGTCCAGACCGGTTCCAGCGTATTACAGCCCCACACGCCGGTTGGATATTTGGCTTCATCATACCCGTAAATCGGGTCAATTCCCAGCATCCGGAACACCGGGGTGTCAATTTGATTTTCGGGCGTTGACGCCGGGCACAGCGCATTGTTCTTTGAAGGATAATACCCACCGTTATAATACCCGCCCCAAAGCGTATACGCATCGACTGCATACTGCTCCCGGCAGATGCACATCGCATCCAGCGCATATTTCTCGCTCATATACCGCATCGAATGCGCGTCCAACAGCCAGGAACCCGCGGACTTCGGATAATAGCCGAACAATTCACGGAACTTTCGAAACGCCTCATCGATCAGCGCCTCCCGCTGCTCCGGCGTATAGGCGGGCAGAAAACCGGGATTCACATACCAGTCCCAGTCGTAACCGGGGCGTCCGCGCCACGGGATCCCCACGGCTTCGGTCAACTGCCGGTTCATCTCGAACCACAGCCCCAATTCCACATCTTCCGGGTCGTCCGCAAACAGCGACACCATATCATCCCGCAAAAGCGCGTCATACTGCAGCAATACGGTGCTTTTAAGGCCGTATTTGCGGTTTGTTTTCAGCTCTTCCGCCACCGGCAGTACCAGATCCTTCTCAGGCTCCCGCGGTTCGCAGCCGCGCACGAAGTTGACGATATTCATGATCCGCTTATTCATTTTGCATCCTCCCGCCCGGACAATTGTGTTCTGCCCAGTCTCAATACAGATTTTAGCATACTCATACTCCTACAATCAACAACTCCAGAATAGCATTCGACCGGCGAAACTGAGTGAATGCCACGCATTTCGTTTTCCCCGAAATGCGTGGCATCACTCGGGTCGCAGCTTGCCATTTGTCCCTTGCCCTCAATTTGCCATTTTCCCTTTGCCATTTGCCATTTAATATGTTAATATATGTTTGGGTGATAACTATGAATGATATCGAAATTCTGGAACTATTAGACAAAGACAGCGCACTCACCGCGGCGGACATTGCCGTCATGCTCGGCAAGAGCGAAGATGAAGTCAAAGCGATCATTGACCGTTGCAAAGCCGAAGGAATCATCGTCGGCAACAAAGTCATGATCAACTGGCGCAAGACCGACCGCGAACTGGTGACCGCTTTGATCGAACTCAAAGTCACGCCGCAGTTCGGCCGCGGCTTCGATCAGATCGCCGAGCGCTTCTATCAGTACGACCAGGTCAAAAGCGTTTATCTGATGTCCGGCACCTACGACCTGGCGCTTCAGATCGAAGGCAAAAACCTCAACGAAGTCGCGCTGTTTGTGGCTGAGAAGCTGGCGCCAATGGAAGCCGTAGTCAGCACCGCCACTCACTTCGTGCTTAAAAAATACAAAGAAGACGGCATCATGTTCGAAGAAGCCGAAAAAGATGACAGACAGGTGATGCTGTTTTGAAGCCCTTTGACCCGAAAGCGCAACTGAACGACGTATTGACCTCGCTGCCCCCTTCCGGTATCCGGAAATTGTTCGATATTGCCGCCGGCATGGACGGCGTCATTTCGCTTGGCATCGGCGAGCCTGACTTCATCACGCCCTGGCACATACGCAACGCCGGCATCCACTCGCTGGAAAAAGGCCGCACTCAATATACCGCCAACGCCGGTCTTAAAGAGCTCCGCGCCGAGACCGCCCGGTATCTGCGCCGCCGGTTCGGATTGGAGTACGGTCCGGAGAATATATTGATAACCGTGGGCGGTTCCGAAGCCATTGACCTTACTATGCGGGCGTTTATTCGGCCCGGCGATGAAGTCATCGTGCCGCAGCCCAGCTTCGTATGCTACGGACCGCTGGCCGCCCTGGCCGGCGCCAGGCCTGTATATGTGGAGCTCAAGCCGGAAGACGGTTTTAAGCTGACGCCCGACGCGCTGAAAGCGGCATTGACGCCCCGCACGAAACTGCTGGTATTGCCCTTCCCCAACAACCCCACCGGTTCCATCATGACCGCCGCGGAACTCGAAGCGATCGCGGAAGTGCTGCGCGGTACCGACGTAATGGTATTGTCCGACGAAATATACGGCGAGCTCACTTATACCGAAGCGCGCCACGTATCCATCGCCTCGCTGCCCGGCATGAAAGAACGCACGGTCATCGTAGGCGGCTTCTCAAAAGCGTACGCTATGACGGGCTGGCGCCTCGGTTACGCCGTCTCACCCGTCGAAGTCAACGCCGCCCTCACCAAGCTCCACCAGTACGCCATCATGTGCGCCCCCACCACGAGCCAGTACGCCGCGCTTGAAGCGCTTTCCGCCGGGGACAACGACATCGAAGAAATGAAACGCGAGTACAACTACCGCCGCCGCTTTATTGTCAAAGGCTTCAATGACCTGGGCCTTAACTGCGTTATGCCGGACGGTGCGTTCTACTGCTTCCCTGACATCTCCTCTACCGGCCTCTGTTCCGACGAGTTCTGCCGCCGGCTGCTGGAAGAACAGAAGATCGCGCTGGTTCCGGGCAATGCATTCGGTCGCTCAGGCGAAGGCCACGTGCGCGTCTCCTACGCCTATTCTATCGAACATATCAAACTTGCCCTGGCGGGAATTCAGAAATTCCTGGATTCTCTAATTCCCTAATTCTATTCAAAGACTAGACCTAATTCCCTAATTCTACAGAGGAAAAAGCCTAATTCTATACAAGGAGAAAAGAAATGAAGTGGATCTGGCTCAAAGACAGCGACGCCCGCAGCGTAAATACGTACGGAGAGTTCATTGACGCTTTCCGGATCACATTCGAGTGCCCCCAAAACGGCATTGACAGCGCCAAAAGCAGCGCTCCGGCGGGCGCCTTCCTCCCCGGTGACAAAATGCTCCTTCGGATCTGCGCCGACTCCCAGTACGCAGTCTGGGTCAACGGCCGCTACGCTGCCTCCGGCCAGTACGCCGACTTTCCCGACGCCAAAGTATACGATGAGCTCGATATTTCCGAATATCTGCGCGAAGGTGAAAACGCGCTGCGCTTTATAGTTTATTATCAGGGCAACAGTTCCTCCACATATCTGCACGGCGAACCCGGTTTTTGCTATATAGTAATAAACGGCGAACAGGTGCTGGCCGAAAGCTCTGAGCATACGCTGGGCCGGTTGTCGCCTGCATACCGTTCCGGCCCGATGGAAATGGTATCGGGTCAATTAGGCTACGCCTTCGAATACGACGCCTCCGCGCTGCTGGTCCTGGACCCGTACTACCCTGCTGCCGAATCAGACATGACCCTGTGCTTTACAGAATACCCTCTAAAAACGCTTCGCAGCGGCGAGGTGCCTCTCTACCCCCGCCCAATCCAAAAACTCCTTATAGGGCCTCCTGCGCCCGCTAAAATCGTTACGCAGGGACTGTTCGGCTTCAACCGCGCCGAATCCGAGCAATTGACCTCCCAGCGGCTGCAGCGCGCCGCACTCTCTCAGCGTTACGCCAAAGAGATCATTGCCAACTTCCGCACCTTAGAGCCGCGGATCGGCGGCAAAGAAACGCCCGAAGAATCTGACGCGATACATTTTGTTCACGAGCCCGTTGCGGGCTACGCCGGCATTTACGCCGTCATCGATCTGGAGCGGGAGACCGCCGGGTATTTCCATATTGACATCGAAGCGTCGAAAGGCACTAAAGTATATATCGGGTACGGCGAACACCTGACCGATCTGCGCGTGCGCTCCTTCATTGGCGGACGTTCATTCACCGGCGTTTACACCTGCCGCGGCGGCCGCGAATCGTTTATGCACTGCTGCAACAAACGTCTGGGCCTAAGATACATGCAGATCTTTGTTACTTCGTTCGACTTCCGGCTGTTCTATGCCGGCGTGCGCAGCACGGACTATCCGCTCACGGACGTATGCGGCTTCCGCTCTTCCGACCAGCTGCACAACAAGATCTATCAGGTCAGTCTGGACACGCTCCGGCTGTGCATGCATGAGCATTACGAAGATTGCCCGTGGCGCGAGCAGGCGCTGTATTCCATGGACTCCCGCAACCAGATGCTCGCCGGCTACTATTCCTTCGGCGAATACGAATTCCCCAAAGCCAGTCTGCGGCTGCTGGGCCATAGCCTGCGTTCCGACGGCATGCTGGAATTATGCGCTCCTGCGAAAGTCCCGGTCATGATTCCCAGTTTCTCACTTATGTGGATCGTGGAATTGTACGAATATGTACTGTATTCCGGCGATTATGCGTTCGCGGCGGAGGAATTCCCCATCGTCGCCAAGATCATCCGGGAATTCTGGACCCGTTCGAAGAGCGCGGATCAATTGCCGCCGTGCAAAAACAAAGGCGACTGGAACTTTTACGAATGGTCTGACTGGATGATCGATTCGGTGCCGCCCCAGCTGCGCCGCGCGGACGAGGTCAATACCGACGCGCCCCTCACTCTGTTCTACGCGCTGGCACTGAACGCCGCTGCCAAACTGGCGGCCTGGCTCGTGCGCCGGCACGCGGACAACGACGATTTCGACTACCGCCGCCATTATTCCTGGTATGAAATGCTGCACGATTCCGTCATTGTCCACTTCCACGACGCGTACTGGAATCCTGAGCGCGCGGCGTACGCGACGTACATTGTCAACGGCGAACGCGTCCACTACGCGGAACTCACCCACGCGCTGGCGCTGTATGCCGGCGCGGTGCCGGAGAAATTTGTCCCCCGCGTGGCCGAACTGCTCTCCGGCGAAGGCAAACCGCTGTTTACCGGGTACGAGGAAGAAGCAGAACGCATTGCCCCCGGATGCCCGAAAGGCTTCGTGCCCGCTACGCTGAGCCATTCGATTTTCAAATACGAAGCGCTGATGAAGTGCGGCGAAAAATACGCAGCGTACGTGCTGAACGACATTGCGGAAAAATGGGGTTACATGCTGTATAACGGCGCCACGTCCTTCTGGGAAGTGCTGGACGGCGCCTGCGCGTTCGACGACGCGGGCAGCCTGTGCCACGGCTGGTCAGCAATACCCGTGATCATATACGGTAAATACGTACTGGGCATCTACCCCACGCGGCCGGGTTTCGCGGATTTCGAATTCAAGCCGCTCTCCACACCGCTGCTCAAGGCCCGCGGTCGGGTGCCACTGCCGAAAAACGAGGCGGTAACGGTGGACATTGCCCCCGGCAGCGTTCACAAATCCACCGTAAAACCAGTCAAATAATTTTTGATCTATACTGTCAGC
Organism: Clostridia bacterium; assembly: GCA_017620915.1. Classification (GTDB taxonomy): domain Bacteria; phylum Bacillota; class Clostridia; order UBA1212; family UBA1255; genus UBA1255. The sequence goes on from JAFZSK010000069.1 coordinate 28,555, forward strand.
ATATCGCGAAGCCTCACACTATATGAGTGAAAGGAGGCGAAAAGATGCACGCCACGAATGAAACGCGCGACCGCCTGACCGCGGAATTTGCGGAAAAGTACATGGAAAAGCTGTTTTACTTCTGTCTGAAGAAGACGGGAAACACAGCTGAAGCCGAAGATCTGACGCAGGACATCGCAGATCAGATCATTTCCGCACTTAACAAAGGCACTGTTCCGGACAACTTTGCCGCCTGGGTCTGGCAGATCGCGCGCAACCGTTACTCCGTATGGGCAAAACGCCGGCATGCTCACCGGGCGCTGATAAGCGGATCCGATATCGGCGACTATGAGCTGGCGGACGAGGGCGGCAGTATCATTGACGGAATGATAGATGCAGAGCAGCTGGCTCTGCTCCGGCGTGAGCTGGCATTCATCAAAAGCGATCACCGCAACATCGTTGTTGCCTACTACATCGAGGACAAAAACATTCGCGACATCGCTGCTTCGCTCTCTCTTTCGGTAAGCGCGGTCCAGCAAAGACTGCACCGCGCGCGAAAAATGCTGAAAGAAGGAATGGATATGTCAAGAGAATTCGGAATAAGAAGTTACAGACCAGAGGATATCACGTTTGCGTCGTCTGGCTCGCAGCCCAGCGGCCTGCCGTGGAGAGCGGTCAACCGCAAGATCCCCAATAACATACTGCTTCAGGCCAGCAACAACCCCTCCACGGTAGAAGAACTGTCGATGGAACTGGGCGTGTCGCTGCCATACATGGAGGAAGAAGTAGAGGCGCTTTACCATGCTACCCTGCTGGAAAAGCAGGGCGACAAATACATCACCAATTTCTTTATTCTGGATAAAGACTGCCGCATCGACTGCTATAACGCGATGCGGGCGCATGCCAAAGAACGCAGCCGTCTGATTGCTGAATTCATTGACGACAGACTGGCGGATATCCGGGCGCTGGGCATCGCCGGTGAGCATATTGACGACAATACGATCCGCTGGTGGCTGGTCCCGCATCTGATCGACTGGCTGATTGAGAACTGCGTAAAAGGGCAAACGATATATGAGCCGCCGAAGCGTGCCAACGGCGAATCCTGGGGATTCGTGGGATATGAGCTTGCCGAGTTGCCTGAAAATACATCGATGGGCTGCAACGGCCGCGGCAACGGCACAAATATGTACTGGGCGTACAAATACGGCCACGACCTGAATATGTGGGAACAGTGCGGTGAGCCGGATTATGATACGGTGATGCTATTGTGCGACTGTATCAGGAAAAACCGCCGTATAGATTCATTTTCTGATATCGAATCAGCCGCCTGGGAAAAGATAAACGGCAGATACGCCCACGCATTCGAAGACGGATATGTTGTTCCGGACATCCTGGTGATTCGGGGCGACGCGCTGGATGCGATCCATAAAATGTTCTGCGAACACCGGAATTATCCGGCGCTTACCGCTAATTTCATGGATATTTATGAAAAACTGGAGGCAATTTTCAAGAAATACAGCCATGAGGTATTACATAAAAACCTGGGTTACAACATCAAAATGGAGATGTACGCCACCCGGATGATGGCAATACACGATCTGCTGGATGCGAAAGTACTTGCCCTGCCGGAAGATCCGTCGAGATCCTCTCTGGGCATGCACCTGATACTGCGCTGACAGCACGGGTGGATCGATCACACTTTGAGTTCCGTGATTTCCTCCCACTTCAGCCCCATATTTTCCTTGCCGAAGTGACCGTAATTGGTCGTACGGCTATAAATAGGAGTTCTTAGATCCAGGAATCGGATGATCGCTCCGGGACGCAAATCGAACGTGCGCAGCACCGCGCGTTCGATACTGTCTACCGGAGCTTTTTCGGTGCCGAAGGTATCGATGCGCACCGAGACCGGATGCGCCACGCCGATGGCATAAGCGATCTGCACTTCCGCGCGGTCCGCCAGACCGCTGCCCACTACACTCTTTGCGATGTGGCGCGCCATATAGCAGGCCGAGCGGTCAACTTTCGTCGGATCCTTGCCCGAGAAACTGCCGCCGCCGTGCCGGCCCATGCCGCCGTAGGTGTCAACGATGATCTTCCGCCCTGTCAGCCCCGAATCGCCGCACGGCCCGCCGATCACGAACCGGCCGGTGGGGTTAATAAAAAACTTTGTATGCTCATCGATCAGTTCTTCCGGAATGACCGCGCGAATGACGTATTTTTCAATATCTTTGCGCAGCTTTTCCACACAGACCTGCTCAGAATGCTGGCTGGAGACCACTACCGCCTCGATGCGAGCGGGCTTGTTGTTCTCGTCATATTCCACCGATACCTGCGCTTTGCCGTCCGGCCGGAGATAATCCAGAATACCGCCCTTACGCACGTCGGTAAGGCGGCGCGTCAGTTTGTTCGCCAGGCTTATGGGCAGCGGCATCAGTTCGGGCGTTTCGTTGCAGGCAAAGCCGAACATCATGCCCTGGTCGCCCGCGCCGTTCTGCAGTTCCGCACTTTCGCCGGAGCGGTTCTCATAAGACACATCCACGCCCATGGCGATGTCCGGGGACTGGCGGTTCAGGCAGTTGATCACGGCGCAGGTGTCGGCGTCGAAACCCATGTCCGAACCCACATAACCGATATCCCGGACGGTGTCGCGGACGATTTTGACATAATCTATTATTGCCTTCGTAGTGATCTCGCCGAAAATAACTATCTGGCCCGTGGCCGCCATAACTTCGCAGGCAACGCGCGACAGCGGATCCTGTTTTATCAGCTCGTCCAGGATGCGGTCTGCAATGGCGTCGCAGATCTTGTCCGGATGCCCCTCGGTCACAGATTCGGAAGTAAATATATTTCTTTTAAGCATATTATGGCCTGTTCCCTTTCAATTCGTAGTATATTTTATGTCCGGTATCATTCCGCACCGTGCGCTTTGCGGTTCACGATCGCGGAGATATCATCATACTCCATTCCGGCGGAAATTTCAACCGCATAATGCAATTTCAAAACGATCAGATCCTCCGGCGAAAACTCCGTGATTACAGAATACCCCTGATAGAATATACTGTCGGAATACTTGTACGAATCGTTGAGCAGCCCCAGCGCCTGCGTAAATTCTTCGGTCAACGCATGCAGCACATCCGCCTCCGAGGATTCCGCCTCGCGCACAATAAAGATCGAGCCGGAAAACAGCGCGCCGGTGGAATTGTACCACGAAACGTGGGCGTAGCCTAACGCGGGGTCATTATATTGACCGGTGATCTCATTCATTTCGGCCGCAGTAACAAATTCCAGCGTCAGTTCCGCGGCTTCGGCATTGACCACGCGCGTCACGCCCGGAAAGCCCGGTATAACCTCGATCCGCGCGATAAGATTCTGAATGTAATACTCATATTTCTCGGCATCGGAGGAAGGCCGGACATAGAGCAGGATCGGTCGTACCCATTTGTGCAATTTACCGTCTACTGTGCCGTGCTCCGCGCCCAGCGCCACTTCTTTGTAATACGGCAGCAATGCTTCCGCTTCCTGCCAGAACTCCGGACTGTAGCCGGAATCCGGTTCCGCGGTAGGCCAAGTGAATGTATATGCGCAAGAGTCTTCCTAAGGTCGCTGCATGCTTCATAATGTAC
>JAFZSK010000070.1 GCA_017620915.1 Clostridia bacterium
TCAACTTCAACTGCCTGCTGGTGCTGACTCCGCCCGAAGTGCTTGACAGCGTCGTAGTACACGAGCTGTGCCATATGCTGGAGATGAACCACTCGAAACGGTTCTACGCCCGCGTGCTCGGCGTATTTCCGCAATATAAACAGTGCCGGAAGTGGCTGGTGGACAACGGCAGCAGGTTGCTGGCTATGCTGCCACTAAACTGAGCGCCACGCTGCCCCGAGTTGAGCGCCGTGCCGACCCGGAACTGGCGTCCCGCGTTGCGAATAAACGCGGATTTGAGTATAATTGACAATGGTGAACAACCATTATGACCGGTGATCATCCCATGAAGAAAGGATCTGACGGCTTACATGAAAACATATAATTCGATCCGCAAAGGCAGGAAGGCATTGCCTGCACTGATGCTGGCGGCGATCATGCTGATCGCAGTGCTGCTCCCGGGCTGCAACGCAGGTTCCGCGGGCAAGGCAGGTAAACCGGACGCCGAGGCCACACCGTTCCTGCCCGGCATATCCGGATCCATTGAGCTGCCCGATGACGACTTCACGGACAACACGCCGCTCCCGGAACCTACGCAGGCCCCCACCGAAGTGCCCGAAGAGTTTTTCGAAAGCCGCACATATTCATTCATTGACGACGCCGCCCTGTTTAAAATCTGCGGCAGAAGCGAGACCACGGACAAAGGCACCACCTGCGACTGGTCCGCCGGCGGTTTTGAGATCAACGCGTATTGCCGCGGCGACATCAGCGTCAAATTCGGCGTCACCGGTTCCAATTTCCTGGCGGTGTTCGTTGACGGCGAGCGCCTCGAAGAAGACATTTACGTAAAAAATACTAACACAGTTGTCGTCAAAGACCTGCCCGCCGGGCGCCATCACATCGAAGTGTACCGCCAGAGTGAGGTGCGCGAAGGACGGCTCCTGCTCAAGACCCTCACGCTGAACGGACAGCTCGAAGCGCAGCCGGCACAGAAGAGCCGCTACCTCGTGTTCGTCGGCGACAGCATCTCCTCCGGCTTCGGAATACACGAGAAGACCGCAAACGGAGTCTCGAGCCACGTTGACGCCACCATGGCATATCCGTTCCTCACCGCGCGCGAACTGGACGCGGACGTGGACGTGGTCGCCGTCATCGGCATCGGGCTGGTCAAAGGCTACGTCACCGAAACGATGGGCAAAGTATTTCCGCTCATCGACTACTACCGTTCGACGAAGAACTCCTATTCCGCGGCGCGCAGACCCGACGCGGTGGTGGTCAATCTGGGTACCAACGATGCCACTCACAGCTCCGATCCCGCGCAGTTCAAAGAGGCCGCCAAGGCGCTCATCGACCAGATCCGCACCGTATACGGCGCCGATGTGCCCATCGTGTGGGTGTACGATTCCATGCGGGCCGACCATCATAAATACACTCTCGAAGTCGTTGACGAACTCGCCGGCGCCGGCGTCAATATCACCGCGCTCAAAGTGCCCATGGACAGCTCGGCGGCAGGCCATCCGTCCGCCGCGGCGCATATTAAGGACAAAGACGTTATCGTCGCGCACCTGAAAGAATTGCTCAAGTGGTAAAAAAGATCCTCGCGTTTTGCAAAAAAGAAATAATGCTCCTGGTGGCGCTGCTGGCCGCGATAATTTCGCTGTTCATCACGCCTCCTTCACGCGCGCTGCTCGAAGGCATAGACTGGAAAACGCTGGCAACGCTCTTCATGCTGCTCAGCGTCCTCGACGGCTTCAAACATGAAAACCTGTTCCGGCCGGTGATCCGGCTGGTGGGCCGCCTGCGCTCGCAGCTCGGACTCAGCCTGTTTCTGATATTCGGCGTGTTTTTCTCGTCGATGTTCGTGACCAACGACGTGTCGCTGATCATATTCATCCCGCTCACGATCCTGCTGTTCCGCGCCGGAAAAAAAGAGCAGTATATCCTGCCGGTGATAGTGATGGAGAACATTGCCGCCGTGCGCGGTTCGCTGCTCACGCCTTTCGGAAGCCCGCAGAATCTGTTTCTGTTTTCGTCCAGCGGCATTGACGTCGGGCATTTTCTGTTGATGATGCTGCCGCTGTGGCTGGGCAGCGCGGTGCTGATCGTGTTGTTCGCGCTGTTTATTTACCGGCGGGATCTGCGCGAACCGGCGCGGCCCGCGGTCAATTCCGATCCGGATGCAGACGCTCCGGAGCAGGCCGGCACGCAGCCTGACAACGTAGAAGGCGAGTGGAAGCCCGAAAACCGCGGCAAACGCATAGTATATTTGGTATTGTTCGCGGTGATCATCGCGTGCATCGTGTCGCGCACAACACTCTGGCCCTGGGTCACGCTCGCCGTCACCCTCGTGCTGCTGATCGCGGACCGGCGCGTATTTCTGCGCGTGGACTATGTGCTGCTGCTCACGTTCCTGTGTTTCTTCGTGTTCTCCTCATCGATCGCGGGCAATCCCGCCATTTCCGGCTTCCTCCGCGGCGCGGTGGGCGGCAACGAATACTGGTGGTCTATCGGCCTCAGCCAGCTGATCTCCAACGTGCCGGCGTCGATCGTCCTCTGGCCCTTCTCTCAGTCGCTGAAACCGTTGATCTACGGGCTGGATTCGGCGGGGCTGGTCACGATAATCGGCTCGCTGGCATCGGTAATTGCCCTCCGCCTTTACTCGAAGGAATATTCGGGCCGCGCGGGCCGGTTTTTGCTGGTGTTCGAGGGATACTCACTGTGCTTTTTCGTGGTAGTCTGCCCGCTGCAGCTGCTGCTTTTATAAACCGGAAGGAGGCTGCGATATGTCAATGATTGCCGCGTTTATGGTCCCGCATCCGCCCATGATCGTTCCGGAGGTGGGCAAGGGGAGCGAGCAGCAGGTCCTGGAAACTACCCGGGCGTACGAGCAGGTAGCGCGGGAGATCGCCGCGCTGGCGCCGGACACGCTGATCATCACCAGTCCTCATTCCGTAATGTATGCGGATTACTTTCATATTTCGCCCGGCAGCGGTGCGAGCGGTTCGTTCCGTCAGTTTCGCGCGGCGAGTGTCAAGTTCTCGGAGCAGTACGATACGGAATTTGTGCAGCGGCTCTGCGAACTGGCGGACGCGGACGAGTTTCCCGCGGGGACGCTGGGGGAGCGGGACGCGGCGCTGGATCACGGGACAATGGTGCCGCTGTGGTTCATCCGGCAAAAATACGCCGGTGGCAAAATCGTGCGGATCGGATTGTCCGGATTGCCGCTCACCGATCATTACCGGCTGGGGCAGTATATTGCCCGCGCGGCGGAGGATACCGGGAAACGGGCGGTGCTCGTTGCCAGCGGCGACCTGTCGCATAAACTGCAGGAATACGGCCCGTACGGTTTCGCCGAGGAAGGTCCGGAGTACGACCGCCGGATCATGGACGTCTGCACCCGCGCCGCGTTCGGAGAGCTGTTCGACTTCAGCGAATCGTTCTGCGACAAGGCGGCGGAATGCGGCCACCGGTCGTTCGTGATAATGGCCGGGGCGTTTGACGGACTTCGCGTGAAGGCAACGGCACTGTCCCACCAGGACGTCACCGGCGTGGGCTACGGCATCTGCACTTTCTACCCGGGGGACGCGGATGCGGAACGTCATTTTCTGGCGCAATATCTGGAAAAACAGGAGCGAGAGTGCCGGGAAAAAGCTGAAAAGAGCGATCCGTATGTCAGGCTGGCGCGGGCTTCCGTAGAGGCCTGGGTCCGGCGGCGCGAACGCATCGCCGTGCCGGAAGGACTGCCGGAGGAAATGGTGAAGCGGCGCGCGGGCGCGTTCGTTTCCCTGCATAAAAACGGGCAACTGCGCGGCTGCATCGGCACGATACTGGCCACGCGAAAGAGCCTGGCCGAGGAGATCATTTCCAATGCCATCAGCGCGTGCTCCCGGGACAACCGGTTCTCGCCGGTCCGGCCGGATGAACTCTGCAGTCTCGAGATCAGTGTTGACGTATTGAGCGAGCCGGAACCGGTGGATTCACCCGCGGAGCTGGACGTGAAACGGTATGGCGTCATTGTCAGCCACGGTCCGAAGCGGGGGCTGCTGCTGCCGGATCTGGACGGCGTTGACACCGTGGAAGATCAGATCGGGATCGCCCGCCGGAAGGGCGGGATCAGCGCGGATGAGCCGTACCGCCTGGAACGGTTCGAGGTCGTGCGGCATTACTGAGGGGACAATTATGGCGGAATGCGGCGTTTGTTTCAGACATTGCAATATTCCGGAAGGCGGGCTCGGTTTCTGCGGCGCGCGGGAGGCGCGCGACGGCCGGGTGATACCGCTGAACTATGGCCGGATAACGTCAATTGCCCTGGACCCCGTCGAAAAGAAACCGCTCGCGCGCTTTTGCCCGGGCAGCCTGATATTGTCCGTAGGCAGCTTCGGCTGCAACCTGCGCTGCCCGTTCTGTCAGAACCACGATATTTCCTGGTCGAAGCAGGCCTTTGAATACGCGAAAACGGCGCGCCTCGCCGAGACGCTTGCCCCGGAGGATGCGTCGAGTACCGCGTCAACGCTCGCCCCTGAAGAACTGGTGGAGCTGGCGCTGAAAACGCGCAAGCGCGGCAACATCGGCATCGCGTTCACATACAATGAGCCGCTCATCGGCTATGAATTTGTACGGGACACGGCCCGGCTCGCAAAGGCCGCGGGCCTGAAAAATGTCATGGTCACGAACGGCACCGCGGAGCTTGCGGTGCTGGAGGAATTGGCGCCGTATATTGACGCGATGAACATCGATCTGAAGGGCTTTTCCGAGCGCTACTACAGCAAGGTGCTCGGCGGCGATCTGCACCAGGTCCTGGCTTTCATCGCGGCGGCGGCATCCCGCTGTCACGTTGAATTGACAACGCTCATCGTTCCGGGCGAGAACGACAGCGACGCCGAAATGCGCGAATTGTCCCGCTGGGTTAGCGGGCTGAAGGAACCGGACGGCGACGAGGTCCCTCTGCACATCTCCCGCTTTTTCCCGCGGTTCAATATGAGGGACCGGGGGGCAACCGGCGTGCAGACGGTCTACCACCTGGCGGAGGTGGCGCACGAGGCGCTGAAATATGTGTATACGGGCAACTGCTGAATGGATCATTAAAGCGCCGCTTGCGGCCAACAGGAGGGAATTATGAAAGTGTTTTTGCTTATAATGGGGATCGTGTGCATCGTTGCCTGCGTCCTGTCTTTATTGTTTTCCGCATTTAATCAGTATGCGCACCGCCATGTGCTGGACGGCTCATCGGAGCTGTTCCAAAGGCTGCAGCGGCGGTCAACGATTTTCCTGATAACGGGTATCGTGCTGGCGCTGCTCGGTGCGGCGTGCCTGATCATCCGCGGGAGACTGTAAGGCGTCAGCCATAAAGGCTGAAATCTGAGATTGTGGCTGATGATCCGCATTGCGGAGGCCGCAATCGGCAAAAGAGGGAATTGCGGCCTCCGTTTTTTCTCGTTTGGGAGGCCGCAATTGGCGAAAGAAGAAATTGCGGCCTCCGTTTTTTCTCTATTGGGAGGCCACAATTTATAAAAGAAGGAATTGCGGCCTCCGCTTTGCCCCAATCGACCACTTGAAACTTAAAACTTAAAACTTAAAACTTAAAACTTAAAACTAATCATTTGCCCTTTGGGCCTCCGCGTGGTATAATCCGCGCAGAAACTCAGAAGCACACAGGCTGTGAGGAGGGAACATATGAATACAACAGTAATAATCATCGGAGCGGTCGTAATGGCGATAATGGGTATTGCCGCCTTCGCGCTGATGGGTTACGATAAAAATCAGGCGAAAAAACACGGCCGGCGCGTGCCGGAAAAGACGCTGTTCCTGGTCACCGCGCTGTTCGGCGGACTGGGCGGCGTGCTGGGCATGAGCGTATTCCGCCATAAGACCAAACACTGGTATTTCGTAGTGTTTTTCCCGTTGTTCCTGGTGATCCAGGTCGGTTTGATAGTTTTTCTGTCACTTAAAGTATAAGGAGGACGAAAGTTTAACATGAAACGCAGTGAGATCAACAAAGCGCTGAAAGAACTGGAGGCAATGTGCAAAAAGCACTGCTGCTACCTGCCGCCGTTCTGCAATTTCACGCCCGAAGAGTGGCAGACGCTGGGGCACGAGTACGATGAAGTGCGCGACTGTATGCTGGGCTGGGACATTACCGACTACGGCATGGGCAAGTTCGACGAAGTCGGCTTCTCGCTTATCACGATCCGCAACGGCAACCGCAAAATGACCGATAAATACCCGAAAGTATACGCGGAAAAACTGCTGTTCCTCAAGGACGGACAATATTCACTCAACCACTTCCACTGGTACAAGACCGAAGACATTATCAACCGCGGCGGCGGCAATATTCTGATCAGAGTGTACAATTCGCTCCCGGATGAGAGCATCGACTACGTATCCGACGTGACGGTGCACACCGACGGGCGGACGTATACGGTGCCGGCGGGAACGCAGATCAGATTGACACCGGGCGAGAGCATATTCATTCAGCAGCGGCTGTACCACGACTTCACGGTGGAGGCGGGCACGGGCGACGTGCTGCTGGGCGAGGTCAGCCAGTGCAACGACGACAATACGGACAACCACTTCGATCCTCCCGCAGGCCGCTTCCCATCGATCGATGAGGACGAGCCGCCGTACCGCCTGCTGTGCAACGAGTATCCGGAGGCTAAATAAACGCCTATTTTAATTTGCCGCGGAGCCGGTCCGCTTTGGTCAGTGTGTCGTACAGCGCGTCTTCCGACAGCACTCCGCGGCGCAGTTCCTGCGGGAACTCGCCCCGTTCATCGGCTTCAAAATCTTGCCGCCATTGACCGTCCAGGTACGCGTTCAGGGCGGCAATATCTTTTCCTCGCGCTTCGAACTCCGCAAGCGCCCGCTCGAGCCGGGCATTAGCGCGGGCAACGCGGTCCATTGCCGCTTCCATTTTTTTCACACGCTTTACGGCGTCTGCATTTTTCTGATCACTGTGTTGCACGGTATTTATGCTCCTTATCGTAGCTCATGCGGAAATCTATTTCGTGGGGCGGGGGACAATTGTCCTCGGCCTCTTCCTTTAGCGCTGCCAGCGTATCGCCGGTGAGTTCTTCCGGCGAAAGGCCGCGGGAGAGGCCCAGCTTGCGGGCGTTGTACTCGAACCAGAGGTCGGTGAGGCTGTTTTCGCCTTCGCGTATGTCCGCGTGCTCCTGCGCGAATACAGGTCCTATTCCGTCGAGTTTGTTCAGCTTCAGCGCGCACACCGCGGCCGAGATCGTGATCCGGTCCACGCGGCGTATTTCTTCAGGGAGCGACGTGAACAACGCCCACGCCTTTTCGTATTTGCCGCGGGCGTTCAGCCAGCTCATATATTCGGCGGCAAACGCGAAATCCGTGCGCGCAGCGGGCAATTCAAACAGCGCGTCGTAATACATTTCCGAGCGGTCTTTATTGCCTCTGAGCCGCTCCAGCACCGCCAGATTGCGCTTGGCGACCGGGTTGGGGCACAACGCATCCGATTCGCGCCAGGCCGCTTCCGCCATTGCTTCAAAACGTTTCTGCTCAGATTCCGGCCACTTTTCCGCCTCTGCCGCCACGTGGGATTCGTCCCAGTGCTCGAAAAGCATGTTGCCGTAGTGCAGCAGCGAAGTGACGTTGCGGCCGCCGGGACGGGACAGCGACGCTTCCAGGAGCTGCAGCCAGCGGGAGGACGTCAGCCAGGAAACGGGGAGCGTATCGGGAGCGTCCGCGGGCAGTATTCCGTCCTTCAGCAGGCGCAGCCAGGGCTCCTGCTCGGGGCCCAGCGTTGACGCCGGGAAGCACAGGTTCGCGGGCAGTTCCGCGCCGCCGTATTGCCGCTCGCGCAAAAGTTCCAGCGCGCCCCAGCCGGACGCAAAATGGACAATATCCGTCTCCCGCACCGCGATGTCCGCCGCGGCCCGGAAACGTCCGTCTGCCGCCAGCAGTTCCGCTTCGGGTATCAGGGCGTCAACTTCCGCTCCCAGCGCGGCGTTGGCCGTCTCCAGTGAGACGCCGTGAATGCGCTCCGGCGCAAGCCGCGTGCCGCCGTAACACTGCGTCCATTCGAACGTGCTCCGGGCAGGAAAGAGTTTGTCATGCATCTGGCTGGGGGCAATGCCCGCCTGGATCTCTATATAATTGCCTTTGCCGCCTTCGGAGAGGAATTCCTGCCAGCGCTTGCCGGCGCGGTGGCTGCCCCAGCAGAACATTTTGTGGTACAGAAGCGGCGCGGTGGAGCGGTCGTAGAACGCGCCTCCCGCTTTGTCCACGGTGCCTTCCCAGGCGGTGCGCACACCCTTGTCCGGCTGGAAAAAGTAGTCAAAACTGCGCGTGGCGTTGTCCGGGTAGGACTGGTCGCCGGGCATCACCGACAGGTACGGAAGCCGTTCGAAGGTGAGGCCGTTGCCCGAGAGCGCAATGACGTTCTGCGACGAGGATAATACTCTGAGCCCGCCCTCGTCGGGCACCGCGATGTTGGACCACCAGTAGGTGGTGCGGTCAATATCCCCGGGATTGGTCAGCCGCACGTGACAGAACAGCTGCCGCGATTCCGGCGGCAGATGGAAATCCGCCTGCCAGACGCACTCTTTGGCGCGTTCGAATTCGTATATGCGCAGGAAATCGTTGTTTTGTGCGTCTTTTAAAACGGCGGCGAATACGTTGTCGCAGGTGAAATACGTGTGTCCCTGAGAACCGAAGTTCCATTCGATGCCGCCGGAAGTCCAGGCGTTGCGAATGGCGAGATTGCACGGCTGCACCACCGGGTTATTCAGCAGCAGCTCGCGACCGTGTTCCTTGTCCGTGAGTGCCCAGAGCCTGCCGCCGAATTCGGGAGTGAATACTGCCCGCAGATAGCGGTTCTCCATTACGATCGTTTTGAGGGTGACCGGGCGGCGCTTCCGGGTGTAGCGGTCCTGCATCCGGTACGGAAGCGTCACGGTGCACGCGCCGAGGTCTTTGGCGGCTTCTGGTGGAAAATCGCCTTTGGTGATATATGTTCCGAAGCCGGTCTGGCGGCGGAAGCGGGGGAGCGGATTCGTGCCTTCGGGGAGCGACCCGGGCAGGGTCATGGTCTCAACGGTGACGGACATGGTCAATGCCTTTCTGTTTTTTGCAGCGATGTTACAGCGATTTGATCAGTTTCAACGCGTCTTCGGCGCTGGTGTCCGGTTTGGCTTTGTACACCACGTCCCGCAGCGTGCCGTCGGGGCCGATCACGAATACAGAGCGGACCACGCCCTCGCTGACTTTTCCGTACAGCTTCTTCTCCTGCCAGACACCGTAGTCTTTGATGGCTTTAAGTTCGGGGTCGGACAACAGCACGAACGGCAGTCCGTTCTTCTCCGCAAACTTCTGATGGGACGAAACGCTGTCTTTGCTGATGCCGATGACTTCCGCACCCGCGTTGACGAATTCCCCGTACAGCGCCGCGAAGGCGAGGGCCTGTTTCGTGCAGCCCGAGGTGTTGTCCCGGGGATAAAAGTACAGCACGACCGGCCTCCCCTTGAATTCCTCGAGTTCACGGATGTTTCCGTCCTTATCTTCCAGCCGGAATCCCGGCGCCTGCATGCCTTTTTTCAGTTCTGCCACGGTCAATACCTCCCGCTGTTTTTTCTGCCGCAATTATACCCTCCGGCGGCGGAATTGTCCAATGAACTTTAATTTGTGTATGAGGGGATGAATATGGTATTATTATCTTGCTCAAAACGGCGCCGGCGTATTATAGACGGCGGTGCCAGCAGAGGTGAAGCAGGCAATGATCAAGCGTATTGACCCCGCCGAGACCGAACGGATCGCGCGGATCGCGGAGAGAATAAAAGAATATAACGACGGTATTGCCGCCGGGAGCGGAAAGCCGCGCACCGCGTGCGTGCACACGTTCGGCTGTCAGATGAACGAGCACGATTCGGAAAAGCTGAAGGGCATGCTCGGGGCGATGGGCTACACCATAGTGCCGGAGTATTCGCTCACACGGGCGCGGGGCGTGCCGGATGTGATCGTGTTCAACACCTGCTGCGTGCGGGAGAACGCCGAGGACAAGATATTCGGTCAGATCGGCGCGGTCAAAGGCGCGAAAAAACTTAAAGAGGACCTGATCGTGGCGGTGTGCGGGTGCATGACCGAGCAGCAGTGGGCGGTGGAACGCATACGGAAGTCGTACAAGCATGTAGACATCGTGTTCGGCACGGGCAATTCGTACCGGTTCCCTGAATTCATTGCCGCCCGCCTGTTTGACGGCCGCCGCGTGATCGGTGTGGAGGCGGAGGACAGCGTGCCTGAGGGCGTACCAATTGCCCGCGAAGAAAAATACCGGGCGTACGTTACCGTGATGTACGGGTGTGACAATTTCTGCTCCTACTGTATCGTGCCGTATGTGCGCGGGAGGGAGCGGAGCCGCCGGGCGGACGACGTGGTCAACGAGGTCCGGCACCTGGCTGAAAACGGCACCCGCGAAGTGATGCTGCTGGGCCAGAACGTGAATTCCTACGGCAAAGACGCGGACAACGGCGGCAAACGCACCGATTTTGCCTCTCTGATCCGGCGGGTGTGCCGGGAAACGGATATTGCCCGCGTGCGGTTTATGACGTCCCATCCGAAAGACCTGTCCCCGGAACTGATCCGCGCCATGGCGGAAGAACCAAAAGTGTGCAAGCAGCTGCATCTGCCGGTGCAGTCGGGCAGCACGTCCGAACTGAAGCGCATGAACCGCAAATATACGCGGGAGCAGTACATTGACCTGGTGCGGCGGGTGCGGGAGGCGATCCCGGATATTACGTTGACGACGGATATCATGGTGGGCTTCCCGGGCGAGACCGAGGAGGAATTCGCGGATACGCTCAAACTGGTGGAGGAAGTGCGGTTCGACAACGCGTTCACGTTCATATACTCACGCCGGCAGGGCACGCCCGCGGCGGAGCGGCCGGATCAGGTGCCGGAAGACGTGGTCAAACGGCGTTTCGGCGAGCTGCTGGAGGCCCAGAACCGTATCAGCCGGGAGAAGAACGAGGCGCTGCTGGGACAGACGCTGACCGTACTCGTGGAAGGGCCCAGCAAGACCAATCCGGAACGGCTCACCGGGCGCACGGAAGGGAACAAAGTGGTCAATTTCGTTGTCCCCGCCGGGGTCAACGTCACCGAAGGCGAATTTGTTGAAGTGCGCATCGATTCGATCCAGACCTGGTCGCTGGAAGGCACTGTTTTAAGCACGGGGTCAGACCCCATGTTCAAAAAAACGTTAAGCACGGGGTCAGACCTGATGCTTAAAAATCCGGTGCGGGACCGGTTCTTCATGCTGCCGCCCGGCGCGGTCAAACTGGGTACCGACGAGCTGTTCCACCGCAAGCTGGTCACAGTGCAGAACGGGCTGCTGAAAACGCTGGATTTCCGCGCGCTGGCGGACTTTTACCGGGAGAAGCGCGATCAGTTTGCTGCCGGCGAATTCTGGGGCAAGATCATGCGCTCCGCCGCTATGATATATTCGTACACCGGCGAAGCCTGGCTGCGGGACAAGATGCGCATCGCGGTGGACGATCTGCTGTCGCTGCAGGGCATTGACGGCGAGATCAGTACCGCGCCGAAAGCGGAGCAGCCGAACGGTTCCGGCGGCGCGGACCTGTGGGAGCGCAAATATGTGATGCTGGGGCTTTTAGAGTATTACCGCGTGACGGAGGATGAGCCCGAACGGGCGCGCGTAAAGCAGGCGCTGTCGCGGCTGCTGGACTATACGATCTCCCAGGTGGGCGAGCAGGAGGGACAGACCCCGATACTGGCCACCGGCTGGGCGTTCTGCGGCATAGAATCCTCGTCGATACTTGAGCCGGTCGTAAAAATATATAACCTGACCAAACAGCCGGAACATCTGGCGTTTGCGGAGTATATTGTCCGCGCGGGAGGCTGCTCGCGGGAGAACATATTTGACGCCATCCGCGCCGGCAAGTCGCCTTACCTTATCGGTGACAACGGAAATCCGAAACAGTCCATCGCCAAAGCGTACGAAATGATGTCGTGCTTTGAGGGGTTGACCGAGTTCTACCGCGTGACCGGCCGCAGCCGGGACCGTGACGCGGTGCTGAAATTGTGGGCAAAGCTCATGGAAGAGGAGATCACCGAACTCGGCTCCGGCGGCGCGGACGGCCCGTTTGATCTCGGCCCCGGTACCGGCGAACAGTGGAACCGCACGCGCTTCGAGCAGGCAAACCCGGACCTGGAACTGATGATGGAGACCTGTGTCACCGTCACCTGGATGAAGCTGAATCTGCAGCTGCTGCGGCTCGCCGGCGACGCGCGGTTCGCGGACAATATCGAGACCAGCGCGTACAATGCCCTCTGCGCCGCGCTCCGGCCGGACGGCCTGTTTTTCGAGTATTTTCCGCGCTTTAACGGCGCTCGCAACCCCAAGGTCAATTTCTCGTACAATGTCGGCGGCTTCGACCTCAGCTGCTGCACGGCCAACGGCCCGATGGGGCTGGGCATCGTTCCGTTTGTGGCGTTCATGCAGTCGGATATCGGGCCGGTCGTCAACTTCTACGTAGACGGTTTTGCCCGCTTCGGCAAGATGACGATCAACATGCGCTCAGGCTTTCCGCAGGAAGGCAAAGCGGCGCTGGAACTGGGAGGCGGCGCGTTCTTCACGGGCAATATCCTGCTGCGCGTGCCGGAATACGCGTCGGACTTCCGGGTGACGCTGAACGGCGGCAACGTGGAATGGCAGCGCGACAGCCGGTATCCTGGGTACGCCGTTGTCCCCGGACCCTTCTGCGAGGGCATGCTGCTGGAAGTCAGCTTCGGCATCGCGGACCGGATGGTGTTGTCCGGCCCCTCCGTGAACCCCAAAGGCAACGATAAAGTACTGCTCAAGCACGGCCCCATTGTCCTGTCGCGGGATGGCCGCGTCACCGATATCAAAGGACCGGTGACGTATTGTCCGCAGCCGGAACTCGTGCCGCTGCCGCCGCGGCGGGGCGCCATTTATTCCTGCGCGTACGACGGATATGAGTGGCTGGATTACCAGGCGGCGGGCGCAGGCTGGACGCCGGATTCGCAGTTCGTTACCTGGAGCGAAAAGCGTTGAACGCCAATTTTCCGGTTGACTTTAACGGCGGTATTCTTTAGAATAACCACTGCAAGGAGTGTACCGCTATGTTTACGGAAAATTTCTGCAGATATGAATTCAAATTCCCGGTCTCCGCGGGCGTCATGGACGCGATGCTCAAGGAGCTGGAGCCTTTCGTTGAGAAGGACGCCTACGCCAACGCGCACGGCTTCTATTGCCTGTCCAGCATCTACTTTGACAACGATATCGACCAGTGTTTCCATGAGACTATGAACGGCGAGCGCTACCGGCAGAAGATCCGGTTGCGCGTGTACCGTTCGGCGGGGAACATGAACCGGGCCTCGGGCGTCGATGCCGTCAAAGACGAACCGCTGGGCGACGACGAGCCCGCATTTTTTGAGATCAAATCAAAAATCAACGGTCTGGTCATGAAGCGCCGCGCCAAAATGCGGCTGGCGGACGCCATGGCATTCACCGCGTTTACGCAGAAACAGCTCGCTGAGGGTACGGAGCCGCGCACGGTCATGGCAGCGGAGAACACCGAAGCACTCAAACAGTTCGGCGCCTCCAACATGCAGATCCTGCGGGAGATCCAGTATATCATACTCAGTAAAAAGCTCGCGCCGCGCAATGTGGTGAGCTACGAGCGGCTGGCGCTCTTTGCCAAAGACGACCCGGAACTGCGCATCACGTTCGATCTGAACATCCGCACGCGCGGGGACAAACTCGATCTGGCGGCCGGGACGCAGGGCAAACTGTCAACGCCCGCGGATACCGCGGTGCTGGAGCTCAAGACCGGCAAAGAGATCCCGCTCTGGCTGGTCAGACTGGCGGCCAAATACGGCTACCGCAACAACACTTTTTCCAAATACTGTTCCTACTACGTAAATATGCTGCCCGCGGAGAGCCTGTACGGCGAATACGTGGCGGCGGTCCACAATTAATACAGGAGAAAAACGATCATGAACACGTTGAAACAGTTCTTTGAAGGCATGCTCGATATCAATTCGGGCTACAACATCATCAATACCGTGGCGGCGGTGATAGTTGCCGTCATACTGGGTGTGATCATATACCTGACGTATAAACTCACCTGCCGGGCATTTATGTTCGACGAGGAAGTGGGGCTGGTGCTGATCATTGTCCCCGTGGTGGTGGCGCTGCTGCTGTCGGTCATCGGGACCAGCATTGCCCGGGCGTTCAGCCTGGCAGGCGCGTTGTCCATCGTCCGCTACAGAAGTGTGATGATGAGCCCCCGCAGCGTGGTATCTATTTTCTTCGGCATGGGCGCGGGGTTCGTGGCCGGCGTTGGGCTGTACATTCCCGCCCTCATCTTTGTGCTGCTCACCTGCGCGGTCATGGTCGTGCACGGCGTGATCACCTCCGGCAAGAAGGGGACCGCGGCGCGCAAGACGCTCGTGGTGGATATTCCCGAAAGTATCAACTACGACGGCCTGCTGGATGAGACGCTGGCCAAATACACGGACGGCTACAATCTGGACTCCGTGGGCATCGTCAGCGGCGGTACGATCACCGAACTGGTGTATCAGGTAAGGCTCAAGAAAGACGCGGATACCAAGGCGATGCTGGACGATCTCCGGGTGCTGAACGGCAACTTCAAGATCCTGCTGTCCCAGTTCCGTCCTGTGACCCTGTAAGCGCCGCAGGCAGCGACGATCTGAATTTAATATAGGCCGAAAAAGGCGGGTCAGAATTTCTGATTTCTTACGGAGGTAAACGTAATGAATACGGAATCTGTACTGACGAATAAAGACGTCCCCGGAAGTATACGGGACGCTTTCGCGGAGAAGCTCGGACCGGACGAACAGCTGTTGTTCATAGTGGTAGGTGATCTGTCCCTGAAAGCGGATTACGGTGAAACGGCGCTCGGTGTTACCGAAACCGGATTCATGGTATTCGACCCCGACCGGGAAGAGAAAGTGAAGACCTACGCCCATGCGGATGTGGCCGAGGCCAAAGTAAAGCGTATGTACGGCAACGCCCGGCTGCGCGTTGACTTCAAAGACGGCACGCATGAAGACGTGTTCCGCTTCACGTACGCGGTGGCGACGCTGGCGGACATGGCGGGCACATTCATCAAGAACGTTGCCGACGGCAAAACTCCGGAAGAGGAGTATGAAGTTGTCCGCGCCACGTACGAGAAGCTGATGAACGTCTGCCCGAAATGCGGCCGCACGCTGCTCCATCCCGGTGCGGAGTGCATCAACTGCCAGTCCAAGGGCAAGATCGTAAAAAAACTGGTCAAGTACGTCAAACCCGAAACGAAAACGCTGGTGCTGTGTCTGTTCCTGTCGGTGCTCACCACGGCGGTGGCGCTGGTGCCGCCTTACATGACCGGGCGGCTGGTAGATTCGGTATTGCCGGATAAAAACCGCAAAGCGCTGCTGTGGATCGTTATCGCGCTGTTCGGTACGTACCTGTTTCAGTACCTGATCGGCGCGCTGCGGGGCTACCTGCTCAGAGTGAGCGGCGACCGCATCGTGCTGAGCCTGCGCAACGACGTGTACAAAAAGGCCCAGAGCCTGCCGCTCAGATTCTACGATAAAACGTCCACCGGTTCCGTGATCAACCGCATATCCGGCGACACCAACACCATTCAGGCGTTCATGCTGCGCATCTCGCAGGAAGTGGTGGTGCAGTTCTTCCTGGGCGTGGGCATCATCGTGATAATGCTCATACTCAACTGGCGGCTCACGCTGCTGTCGCTGATACCGGTGCCGCTGGTGGTCGTGGGAGCAAAGATATTCGGGCGCAAGATATTGCCCTTCTACCGCCGGATCTGGCGGCGCTGGGCAGGGGTGGTCTCGGTATTGACCGACACGATCCCGAACATCCGCGTGACCAAATCCTTCGCGGGCGAAGAGCGCACCGTCGAAAAATTCAAGAGCTACAACAACGAATGGCTGAACGTGGATACTTCCGCGGCGAAGATATCCACGGTCTTCCCGCACATCGTTTCATTCTTCGTTACCTGCGGTTCGCTGCTGATCTGGAGCGTGGGCGGCGGCTGGGTGATCAGCGGCACCGGCGGCCTCACCACAGGCCTGCTGGTATCGTTCCTGAGCTACGCCAGTATGTTCTACGGGCCGGTCAATTTCTTCGCGTACCTTAACGACTCGTACCAGCACGCACTGTCGTCGGTGGAAAAAGTGTTCGATATTCTGGATGCGGAGGATGAGGCGGACGAGGCGAAGGGCAATTGCCCGCCGATACGCGGCAAGATCGAGTTCAAAAATGTGAACTTCTCCTTCGACCGTACGAAGAAGGTGCTGACCGACGTCAACATCACCATCGAGCCCGGCGAGATCGTGGGCATCGTGGGCACCACCGGCTCCGGCAAATCCACGCTGGTCAACCTGCTGATGCGCTTCTACGATAACTACGAAGGCGAGATACTGGTGGACGGCGAGAACATCAAAAACATCGACCTGCAGTATTTCCGTTCGCAGATCGGTTACGTTCAGCAGGATCCCATGATGTTCAGCGACACGGTGTACAACAATATTGCCTACGGCAAGCCGGACGCGCACGTGGAGGAAGTCATCCACGCTGCGGAGGTGGCCAACGCGCACGAGTTCATTGCCCGCCAGCCCGACGGGTACGACACCGTGCTGGGTGAGCGGGGCGTGGGATTGTCCGGCGGCGAACGCCAGCGTGTATCCATTGCCCGCGCCGTGCTTAAAAACCCTTCGCTGTTGATATTCGATGAGGCCACCGCGGCGGTCGACTCCGAGACCGAGCACTTGATACAGGAAGCCATCGAACGCCTGATCAGCGGCCGCACGACGCTGATGATCGCGCACCGGCTGTCCACGCTGCGGAAGGCCAACCGCATCATCGTGGTGGATCAGGGCCGGATCATCGAGAACGACACGCCGGAAGCGCTGATGGAACTGAAGGGCAAGTATTACAAACTGGTGCAGATCCAGACCATGGCGGACCAGCTGGCCAAGAGCAAGGCCGAAGAAAAATTCGAGTGAGGTGCGGAAATGGCAAGACTGTATGTTGACGGCAATACCGCCCGGTTTACAAAAAAAGATATCTGCCTGGTGGACATGGAACTGTTCGGCGGCGAAAAGGTGGAGGACCTGGAGCCGCGGCGCCTGTTCCCAGTGAGCGGCCGGATGAAGTACATCTCGCTGCTTGACGCGGAGGGCAAGGAACATGCTATAATACGGGATGTGGAGACGCTGGATCCGGACTCCAAAGATGTGATCCTGGATTGCCTGCGGGAATACTACCTTATCCCCAAGATCACCGGCCTGCTGGAGCGCACCGAGAAGTACGGCGTTCTTAAATGGACCGTGCAGACGGACCGGGGCGTGCAGCAGCTGCGGATCCGCAACCGCAATGCCGATATAAAGCAGCTCTACGACGGCCGTATCCTGGTGCGGGATTCCAACGACAACCGTTACGAGATCATCGATTACCGCAAGCTGGACAGAGACAGTCTGCGGCTGCTGTCGGCAGACATCTGAAACGGTTCTAAGTTTTAAGTTGGAAGTTGGAAGTTGGAA
>JAFZSK010000071.1 GCA_017620915.1 Clostridia bacterium
CGGCGACATTATGTTCCACATGGCCCAGGTCAAAGGCGCATATAACGATTCTACCGGCACATACGATTTTTGGCCGACATATCAGTATGTGGCGCCGTATATTCAGGCCGCGGATCTGGCCGTGGTCAAGTTCGAGACCACGCTGCACGACACCGATTACTCCGGTTATCCCGGCTTCAACTCGCCGGTTTCGTCGCTGCAGGCAATAAAGAACGCCGGTTTTGACGTGCTGCTGTACGCCAACAACCACTGCTTTGACCGCGGTGCGGAAGGCCTGAAAAACACGCTTGCGCATTTTCGTGAATATGGTTTTCAGTATGTCGGCGCCACAGATGATCCGGACGGGCATCCGGACAAGACGCTGATCGTCGAGGTCAACGGCATCAAGATCGGCATGATCAATTATTCGGATTCAGTCACGGATATGATCGGCTCCCAGTACACGCTGAACGACAATCCGGTCAGCAATAAAGACTGGCGCAAGTTAAATATTTATGTCACAGGCCGCGAGAGCGAATTCCTGTATGACAGAGTGGCAGATGACATCAGTCATCTGCGGGCACAAGGCGCAGACATTATTATTGCTTACATGCACTGGGGCCTGGAGTACCAGCTGCAGCCGAATTCTTCTCAAAAGAAATGCGCGCAGAAACTGTGCGATCTGGGCGTTGACTGCATTATCGGCGGTCATCCGCACGTGGTGCAGCCGATGGACGTATTGACCTCGTCGGACGGCACGCGCAAAATGGTGTGTTTCTATTCGCTGGGCAACTATGTCTCCAATCAGAACCGCAAGACTCTCAAGAGTTACGACGTGCGCGAATACACCGAAAACGGCCTGATGGTCAAATTGATCATCCGCAAATACAACAACGGGTATACCGAAGTCGCGAGGCTGGAATATGTGCCCACCTGGGTCCACAGATACCTCAGGGAAGGGGACAAGTACTCTCACGAAATCATTCCGCTGCCGGTGCCTGAGTCCGAATATGAAGCGTACGGCCTTACAAAGTCATCATTCGGAATCGCTGACAGCAAAGAGTCCTTCCAGCGCACGGACAACTTGTTCCGTGACCGCATCGCAGCGTTCAACAACGGCGGCTGAGTTAAAAAAACGAAAAATAGCCTTGTAAAGTGATGCAGTTTAATATTTATTAAAATTATTAACAATATTTGCGAAATCATTTTTGATTTTGTTCAATTAGACCATTTTTAATAAAATGTAAGACAAGTTAGCTCAAACTGGCTATTTTGTCATACATTCTTGCTCATTTTGACAGATTATAAAGAAATTAATAAGACAAACTTTATCAAACAGGATAAACTGTCTTATTTAAAACGCTCTGGGCCACCAAAAAGTAAGACAAAATCTGCTCATAATAACAGAATTGTCTTATAATCGTCAGTTTACCGAACACTCAGATGGTGCCAACTGAAAATAATCCGTTAATAGAAAAGTACTATATAAGGAAAATGAACTGACGGAACAATTAATCAGGATAAATAAATATAGATGATATCGAACGCAGATTTTTTAATTCTTATGGACGATGAAATATATGTCGAAAGAAAATAAAAAAGTTAAGAGAAAAAGAATGATACAAGAAAAGTGCAATTAAAAAATAATCAGCCGGTTAGAATGATAATTATCTGAATTCAAACAAATGATGAAATATATGTAAGAGAAAAACAAAAAAGTATTCAGATTGACGAATAAATATAAAACTAACGAAGAAAATCACGGGATCATCTAGAAACACAGTTTTGGAGCAAAAGGGCCGGTCAAGCAGGCTGAAGGCTCAGGAAGTGCCAAAACCGGCTTTTATATGCCATCTAATTGAACAAAATTTTTATTTTGTCCAATGATATCAAATAATAGCCGTATATACTAACCCCTTCAGATTTCGGCTCCCCCGTCAGTTTTGTTTGAAGAATTGAGATGATCTGCAATCGTTTTCCAGATGATCTTCGCGGCAAATTCGCTGCCTGCCATTGACGCGTGCCGTCCGTCATCCCAGTAAAGATCGACCGACGGATCGCGGTCCAGTTCAGGCCACCACAATTGACCCACGTTCGCAAGCAGCGCATCATTTTCGCCGGCGATCTGCCGGTTGACCGAATCCATATGGGCCTGATTTGCTCTGTTGTCTTTTTCCGACCAGGTCGCATAAATGACCGGAATGCCGCCGGCCTGATGGATCATTGTACAGAGCGTTTTGGCCGCCGCGAAATAATCCTCCGTTCGGTCAAACGGATGCGAATGCTCCTGCAGCACCACATAATCGTAGCCGCCGAATTTGATATTGAACTTTGTTTCGATCTCTTTTTCATGCTGACAGAGATACCAGCCGCCGCGGAAGAGCGCAGTCACATCCGTAGAGACCCCTTCCCTTTCGGCGTTCTGTTTTACGATATACGGCATATTGTTGAAATATGTGTGGCTGTTGCCAATGAATAGAATCCGAATATGTTTCATATTAACGCTCCTTTAAAATTGCCATTTGCCATTTGCAATTTGTCATTTATAAAAGTACGAGTATTCCCCTCCGCCTATCTCCAACTCCAGTTTTGGATTGCCTTCGCGCACTTCGGCATATTCGACTCGTATCTGGTGATATCCCGCAGCCAGGCGCAGCGAGGCTTCGGCGGTAACGGTCGCCTCCGCGTCGCGATTGGAGTCAAGCGGACATTCCGCGATCGTACGGCCGTCAATATACAGTTTCGCGCAATCGTCGCAAGTGAGCTTGAAAGTGTATCTGCCGTCCGCGTCCAACTTCACAAAACCCTCGAGCGCCACGGCGAAGTTCTTCGATACTCCGTTTATGAAATCCGGGCAAACTGTTTTGGCGATTCCTTTGCGTGCGGACTTTATGCCCTCTATCAGACCGAATTCCGGCAGTTTGCCGTAGTTCTCGGTGAGTTTGTACGCTTTGCCGAAGAGGCCTTCGTTCAGCGCGTCAAGCTCATCCGCGGTCAATTCCAGCGCTGGCATATAAGCAATTGCCGTTCTCCCCTGCGGCGTTTCGCAGATTGTCTCATCGGCGGCGCGGTACGGTATCGACAGGGTCAGCGTGTAATTGTTGCGGCGTTCCGGCGCGCTGTCGCCGGTGGTGAACCAGGATTCCAGCGAGTAAATGTCCGTTACGTTGTCCAGCCAGTGGAAGTTCAGTGTGAACTTGTCGCCGGTCAGTCCCAGCAGCGAGCGCGGGATCGAAAGCATCAGTTCGTTGCTTTCCGCACGGTAGCGCACGGCCCCGATCTCCTGCCAGATATCATCTTTGTATGCGCACAGCGTGGTGAGCGCATTGTCGATGACCTGATAGTTGACCACGTAATCGTACCCTTCCCAGCCGGTGGATTTATCGTTGTCCGCGTCAATAAACAGCAGCATCCAGTTGCGGCCATCCGCGGGCGATGTGAGCGGCGCGGCGGTGCGGGCGTAAGCGTAGATCATTCCGCCCGACGCGGTCAGCCGGCTTTCCACGATGTCGTTGCGCCCGGTCTTGTTAATGTATTTGATCTTGCCGGTGGTATCGGTGGAATCACGCTCCGAAGTGTCGCCTTCAAAATCTGTGAACACAGGGGTAATACTCTCCCACTGACTGAACGCGCCGTCAATATCCACCGTCTGCTTCCCGCTGTTTCCGTCGGGCGGCAATACGCCCTTAAACTTGCGTATTATCGAGCACATCTGGTAGAAATAATTGTCCGTGAAACCGCCCTTCATGGGTTCGATATCCCGCGAAAATTCGCGGTTAAACTGATCCACATATCCGGTGCTGGTGGGTTTCGGATCATCTTGCGTGAAGTTCTGTGCGATCCACTCGTTCCAACGCGTGATAAGCAGCACATCCACGTCCGGCACGGTCTCCATCGCGTCATTGAACGTGCGCTCCAGCATTATGCCTTCGCCCATGGTCTGGGTCTCCCAGAACTGGTCGAGATTGCGCTTGACGGATTTATTGGCGCTGCGCCCCGAACCGTAATTGGCAAATCCCGCCACGCCGATGCCTACACACTCCGCTTTACCGGGATCCTCGGACCAGCCGTAACTCAGGCCGTACAGCATGCTGCCGTCGACCCACCAGTTCTCCCCGTCTCCGACCCAGGACTTTTTAAAGGTCAGTTTATCTTTATAATTCGGATCATCGTAGATCGGGAACTCGCCGTCGTCCGTGGGCTTGATCAGCGCCAGCGGCTTGCCGTCCCAGTAAAACCACAGGTCAGAATACTTTTCATCAGTCATAAATATATCGTAGAACTTGCCGGTATCGCCATGGGAAGCCTTAAGATCAGTGCCGAAGCACCAGGGCACCACATACGGCGTCATCTGACCGGCGGCGCGCAGCTCCAGGCAGGTGTCCAGGAAAACATGCATTGCGTCTTCGTACAGATAGCCGTTGGTCATATCAATATACAGAAAGTCCACGCCTGCCATCGCAAAGTAGTACATATCCCGTTTGATCTGCCATACATCATCCGCTTTGTGGTAACCGGTCTCCGGCTCTGACCAGAAGCAAAAGCCCCATTTCGGACCGAAATTCGGATCTTGCGGATCCTGTGCCAGCGCTTTCGTTACGTCTGTCGGCGCGGAAATACTGGCGGTCCAGAGCGAATAAAACAGACCAACGTACTTCCCTTCTTTGGGCAATCCGGTCTCTTCCGAAGTCGGCAGCGTCCGGCCCAGTGCGTCCGTGGCGGTCTCGTTGTAGTTAGTGATCAATATCTGCGGCGATTTGCCGTCTTTGGTGAGCACTTGCTTATCCGGGGCGGCGGGCGTAAACGTCATCAGATCCCGGCTGTTGGTCACGTTACCGCTCTTTTTTTTATTGGCACAGCCCGGCGCGGTCAACATGATCAGTCCGGGAACGATCGCCAGAGCCGCCAGCAGCAATCTTCTGAATATCGGTCTCATAATACTACCTCTCAAATGTACTTTGCGGTACGATTATACATTGACCGGAGCTGATTATCAACTTTCAATTTGCCATTTCTCCTGCTCAAAATCATATTTCGCAGGAGCTTCTTTTATTTCTCTGCCTTCTTCGTCAAAAAAGCACGCGGTACCGGTGTGATTACTTTCATAGAAAACGTAATAACATGATCGTCTGCTTTTACTGTTAGAGTAATACGTGTTGGTTTCAATATAATATGAAGTGTAATATGCTGTTCGGTTGATCAGATCAATATCGGAACTGTTCGAAACGGCGTAAGTATGACCGTCGATCCAGTTATCATCATATGTTATCTCAAGTATCGTAAGTTTATCGTTTGATTCGGTCCGGCAATAATAATATTTTCTACGTCCTTCTGCGTCCAGAATGATATTCGTGTTTTTTGTATCGGAATCTGTTTCTATTTCGGCAATATAAACCGTTTCTCCTTCGGAATTGATTTCCGTACGATATGATGCGATGTATTCCTGCTTTGCGGTACCCTTACCCCGGGTTCCGTTGATTTTTGCAAGCATCCCTTCCCGGTCCAACATCAAATAACCGTATGTTGAACTTATCACTTCCGGTGTTATTATATTGTCTTTGTTGTATGAAACGGTCAGACTTATCCCGCTTTTGTGGATCTCAGTCAAATACAATATGTTGTTGGCGGTTTCTTGAACAGCATCAGTATTTTTGCTCTGATCAAGCACAAATGAGCCGGAATAATCAGCAAAAAGCAACTCCAGATCGTTATAAACCCTTACTCTTTCACTTATCCGGGTGAGCATCCAGTTTTTAAATTCTTCGAATGTCATGTTTTTTGCAATCGATGGGTAATATAATTCGGAATTTTCACAAATACGTAAGTAATGTTTGTATTCTACTTCCCAATAATCTACAACTGTCGATGTTACGTCATCGGGCTTATTAACGGAATAGAATAATGTGCCACCGATCTGATAATATGGCCGCTGATCTTCACAATTAATACTGTGAACACTAAAAAGAAATTCGCCGCTGTCCAGAGGAGTTATACTGAAAGTGAGCTCGACATCCAGCTGAATTATGCTGCCTCTTGATATAGTCCTAAGTTCCGGCAGCGGACTATCTATTGTTACAGAAATAGTCACTTTCGCGGTATTATTTTTGTAAATATGAAGTTCATCGGGTACATGTTTTAAATAGCTTGCGAGACCCGTTAAGACCGGACTGAGTTCATTACGGTATTCGGCATATATATTCCCACTGAATTGATTTGCATTCCAGCGCCGCAGCAGTTCCGGCACGAAAAGTTTTACAGTAGTCATTATCTGATTATCTTCAGTTACTGTCGACGGTGTACTGTTTATCGATTCAGGAGCAGTATTGAGCGGAGTACCATTTAATGATCTTTTGTTATGGTTTATTATGAGGGCCGCAAGTATGCCGAGCGCACAGAACAGAATTACAGAAAAAACAGCAATTGCCGCTGTACGTGAACCGCCTGTTTTTTTTACATTGTCAACGTAATATGACGAAGTTTTACCTCCCTGTTTCGTATTTGGACCAAACTCTGCGCATTCGGCAATAATATCATCGGAGATGTTGTACATATACTTTTTCAGTTTATTGTTTTTCATACCTCTATCCCCTCTTTCAAAAGTCGCGCTTTGAGTGCTTTGCGCATTCGGAAAAGGTCAGACATGACAGTTCCGGCGGAGGTACCAAGCTTAGCGGAGATCTCTTTGATGCTGGCGCCGTAATAGTAGCGGGCAACAAAAATCTTGCGGCGTTCCGGCGTCAATCCGTGAAGAAATTCGTTGATCACCGCCCCTGCCAGGAGCGCTTCGGCTTCTGCCTGCGGATCACACTGCGCTGACACGAGAACTTCTTCAGAGTCAAGCGGCACTGAATCATCCGGCGAGAGCCGTTTTTGACGCCGGAGTTCCTTGTAGCGGTTGATCGCTGTATTGCGTACGATCGTCGAAAGATATTCTCTCAACTTTTCCGGCTCATATTCCAGCGCAGCGTTCCAGAAACGTAAAAGAGCATCGTTTACGCACTCTTCCGCTTCTTCGGCATCACCCAGCACGTTGAAGGCAACAGTTCGACAGTATGTGCCATATTTGACTGCCAGTTCGTTCAGTGCGTTTTCATCGTGTGCCCGTATCTTCGACAGGATCTCATCATCGGACAACTGTCACCCTCCCTTCAACAGTATGGACAACAAAACAAATAATTGTATTGCACAAAATTATACTTTCAATCGCGAACAATTGCAATTTGAACTGATGTGAGTTATTATTTAATCAATATAGACCCGGAGGGATCAGCATGAATACCGGCCTTGAAGAACGTAAATACTGGGTGGATACCCTGATAAAGATCATCTCCCCCGTGCTCACCTGCGGCGCGGCGCGCGAATTAAGGCAGCGCATGCCTAAATATAACGCGGCGCTGTGGGACCGGGCGCTGAAAGATAAATACGCGTACCTGGAAGCCGTAGGACGCACGCTGTGCGGTGCTTCGCCGTGGCTGGAAACGCCGCAGCTTGACCCTGAAGAAGAGGCCAAGCGCCGGATTTATGCGGAAATGGCGCGAAAGACCATTGACGCCATCACCGATCCCGCATCACCGGATAAAGCCGAGTTCTATGTTTCCGTTGCCGACAACGGCGGCAATCCCTACAGCCAGGCGCTGGTGGATGCCGCGTTTCTGGCGCATGCCATTGTCCGCGCCAAGACCGAGCTGTTTGATAAACTGGAGCCCCGCGTCAAACGCAATCTGATAACCTGCCTTAAGGAAACCCGCGGCATCCGGCCCGCGCACAACAACTGGATGCTGTTCTCCGGCATGGTGGAAGCGGCGCTGTATCTGCTGGGCGAAACGCCGGATCTGCTGCGCGTGGACGCGTGTCTGTTCCAGCATGAGCAGTGGTATAAGGGCGACGGCGTCTATGGCGACGGAGCGGCATTTCACTGGGATTATTACAACAGCTACGTGATCCAGCCGATGTTTGTGGACATCTGCCGCGTGTTCGCAGATGAGTTTCCGGAGGGCGGTTACGGACAAAAGCGCTTAAATACTGCTCTTGCCCGCGCGGCTCGCTACGCTGTACAGCAGGAGCGGCTGATCGCCCCGGACGGCTCGTTCCCGGTGATCGGACGGTCAATAACCTACCGTACAGGCGCTTTCCAGCTGCTTGCGCAGTCAGTGCTGCAAGGATTCGTACCGGACAGCATAAATAAAGGCGGTATCCGCACCGCACTTACAAAAGTAATACATCGCTGTTTTGATTCTGCGGCCAATTTCGATACCGACGGCTGGCTCAAGATCGGACTGTGCGGCGATCAGCCGTCCTTAGGCGAGCTGTATATCTGCACAGGCAGTCTGTATCTTTGCACGGCCGGATTTCTGCCGCTGGGCCTCCCCGCGGACAACGACTTCTGGACCTGTCCCCCCGCGCCCCACACTTCGGTGCGCGTCTGGGCGGGAGAGGATCTTCCGGCGGACCACTCGATCTGAGAATAAAAATGATTCAGACGATCTTCTCGTAAATAGGCTGCATATTGCGGTAGTGCGCGATATAGTCGAAACCGCAGTCTTTTATGACATTTTTAAAGAAATCGAACCGTTTGCCGATCCGTTCGTAGCGGTGTGCGTCCGAGCCCAGGACAACGGTCTCGCCGCCGCGGGCTTTGTATTGACGCAGCACCTCCGCGTCCATGGTCGTCTTGTCGTAGGAGCGCGTATTGACTTCGAACGCCAGTCCGTACGTTATCATCAGTTCCAGCAGCGTATCGAATTCATCCTGAAACTCCCGGTAGTACATGGCGTTGTCTTCGTAATCCGCGTACCGGATCAGATAGTCGAAATGCCCTACCGAGTTATAGTCGTGGTAGAGTTCGATGTTGCGTATCATCTCCCGGAGATAGCGGCGGTACGCGCTGTGCTTTTCGGGCTCGATCCGGAAATATGTGCGGTCGTACGGGTCGTAGCGGCTGACCAGATGGGTGGAACCGATCTTGTAATCGAACTTGTATCCGGAAAGACGCCGGATGTTCTCCTCTACTACATGGGGCTGCAATCCCACTTCCACGGCGCTGACGATATCCAGCCTGCCGGCGTATTTATCCCGCACTTCTTCGAACCGGTAAAGATAATCGCCGAAATCGTAATACACGTCGCTGCCGTCGGAATTGTAGTTCACGTCCAGGTGATCGGTGAACGCGATGCCGGAAAGGCCGAGCGCGAGCGCGCGGTCCGCGGCGCCTTCCATCTCCATCGAACTGTCGAAGGAAAAGCGCGAATGGGTATGCATGTCGTACAGGATCATTTGTTGTCCTCGCTAAGAATGCAGCGGTAGCAGAAGCGGCCGTCGGGCGCGGTGTCGCCCCGGTCGTAGAATTTCATGATGTCGCCGTCGTCAACGGAATTGTCTGCCCACTTGAAATCGAACGTGTTCTTCACACGCACGAGCGCGCGGGGCACTTTAAGTTCCAGAATATTGTCCGTCACCCGGAGCACGGCCTCGCCGATCTGTTCGAAGCGCCATTCGTTGTCCACCGGCACTTCGATGGACGCGTTGCCGCCGCTCTGATGACGGTTGATTATGTAGTCGAACCCGTACCAGCCGTTGCGCAGATTGCAGTCGGAGTTGATGAAGAGGTTCATCCAGTTGTCGCCGGATGGTGCGGTGATCGTATCGCGGCAGCGGCAGTAAAAATACAGATACTGACGGTCCGCGCAGACTTTCATGGCGACCAGGTCGTTGCGGCCGGAACTGTTTACGTAGCGCAGATTCCCGCCGGAACCGGGCCAGTCGCGTTTGTATGTATCGAACGGCGCGTCGCGGTATTCCGGACCTACGCAGTCCCATTCCGAGGGATCGCCGTCGTCAATCTGCATCTTCACACAGCCGTACACCGGCGTTCCGCGTTCCGCGCCTTTGTAGCGGCGGACAACGTCCACCAGCTGGCAGTAATAATTGTCGTTGAACAGTCCTTTGACCGGTTCCAGATCGCGGCTGAATTCGCCGTTGAAGTTGTCAACAAAATAACAGTCGTTATACCCGTCCCCGGGCACTACTTTGTAGCTGTTGGCAATAGTCTGGCCATTTGCGGGATTTGATCCGTTCTTCCAGCTGCCCCAGCGCCCCGCGGTCCATTCGTTCCAGCCGGTGATCAGCATGAGCGGCGGATCGCATTCCAGCGCGCGCTCGGCCTGTTCTTTAAACGCGCGGCCGTCTCCGGCGCTCGTTTCAGAAATGCCGAAGCCCAGGTCGCCGGGCGTTTCGTTGTCCGGCTGCCGGCCGCCGGAATAACTGCGTCCGGCGTTGGTGCCGTAGCTGCCGTTGACCCAGAAACCGCACATCACGATCATCTGCTCGATATTGCCCGCGCCGTCGCGCCCCGGCTCCTGCGGATACATATCCGCCCAGGGCCAGCAGTTTTTGCCGCCGGCGTGAGTGTACCACTCCCCCGCCGGACCTTTGGTATATGCCCAGCTGTAGCGGATCGTGAAGAAATCGCGCACGTGGTCCGGCAGTTTCGGCACATCTGCTTCGGGCATCAGAATGAGCGGCTTGCCGTCGTGATATACCCACATATCCGAATAACGCCCGGGCCCGTACAGATCGTCGTACAGTTTCATAACGGTCTCCGCGGCCTGAGTGTTGGTGATGAACATCACGTCCGGCGTGGGACTGCCTTCGGCGCGCATCTCGCTCCAGACGCGGAAGATCATGTTGTAGGTCTCGGGGTACGTGAGCGTGTTGGTGACATCCAGAAAAATAAAGTCGATGCCGGCTTCAGTCAGCATCGCGGCGTGCTTCCGCAATACCCACGGATCGTCTGAGCGGTAATAGCCGAAGTACGGTTCCGCCCAGTACTGCAGATACCCCATGGGCACCGTGAGCGAATCCGCCTTTACTTTTTCGATGCCGCCTTCATAGTATGAGCGCGTATGGTCGATCACCGGCTGCTCCGGCCGGTGGTCGTGCCATATGAAATAGAAAATACCGACCTTACGGTCGCGCGTTCCGGGGTATTTTGTAGGGTCAATGATCCGGCCCAGCCCGTCGGTACACACCCATGAAGAACTGCCGAGGTCAATATACTCGCGCTTATCCTCGTTCATACTACACACTCCTCCGGCGGCCGCGGCGGGACGCAGATCTATTTAGTGAATTTGTGGAATGTCTTTTTACCCTTGCGCACTACCGCGCCGTTCTCCAGCGCCGCAAGCGGGATATTCGCGTTGAAGTCTGTGATCTTTTCGTTGTCCAGGAACACGCCGCCCTGCTGAATAAGTCTGCGGCCTTCGCCTTTTGACGGGATGATCTTGGCCAGCAGCATGGCTTCCAGCAGATTGACGCCGTCCGCTGTAATAAGTTCCGCCGGGATCTGCGTGGTGTTCATGTGCTCCGAATCCGCGGCGCCGCTGAACAGCGCTTCCGCGGTAGCTTTCGCTTTGTCCGCCGCCTCGACCCCGTGAATCATTTTAGTAACTTCGTACGCGAGCCGCACTTTGGCGTCGTTCAGTTTGCTGCCTTCCCATTTTTCCATCTCGCGGATCTCCTCGATGGGTACGAACGTGAGCAGTTTGAGGCATTTGATGACGTCGGCGTCGGCAACGTTGCGCAGGTACTGATACAGCTCGTACGGCGGCGTTTTATTTTCGTCCAGCCATACGGCGCCTTTAACGGTCTTACCCATTTTGATACCTTCGGAAGTGGTGAGCAGCGAGAACGTGAGGCCGAAAACTTCCTCCCCTTCTTTGCGCCGCACCAGCTCGACTCCGCCGATGATATTGGACCACTGGTCGTCGCCGCCGAATTCGATCTTGCAGTTGTAGTCTTTGTACAGGCGGTAAAAGTCGTAGCTCTGCATCAGCATGTAGTTGAACTCGATGAAGTTGAGCCCGCGCTCCAGACGCTGTTTGAAGCATTCTGCGGCCAGCATGCGGTTGACCGAGAAATGCACGCCTATATCCCGCAGAAAGTCAACGTAATTGAGGTTCAGCAGCCAGTCGCCGTTGTTGACCATGATGGCGGTGGTATCGAAATCCAGGAAGCGGCTAAGCTGTGCCTTAAGACCGGCTACGTTGTGCGCCAGATCCTCGTCGGTAAGCATTTTGCGCATATCGGTCTTGCCGGAGGGATCGCCGACTTTACCGGTGCCGCCGCCTACCAGCGCTATGGGACGGTGCCCCGCGCGCTGCATGTGCGCCATGACCATGATCTGCACGAAATGGCCGATGTGCAGCGAATCCGCCGTGGGATCGAAGCCTACGTAAAATGTCACCGGCTCGCTGTCCAGCAGTTCTTTCACTTTATCCGCGTTGGTGCACTGGGCAATTATCCCGCGCTCTACCAGTTCGTCGTACACACCTTTTTTGATCATCAGTCTAACCTCATTTCATTTAAGATACAATGTGTAATTGTATGCGATGCAATATACCACACCGCGCTTAAAGCTTCAAGCGGTAATTACTCCCCTCGCTGCTCCTGCTTCAGTTTTTCCGCCCACTTAAGATACTCGATGATCTTCTGTTCGGCGCCGTTGCCGCAGGGCACGTAGTATTTCGTGCCTTTCATTTCCGGCGGCAGAAACTCCAGATCCGCCACGTGGCCCGGAAAATCATGAGCGTATTTGTAGCCCTGGCCGTATTCGAATTCTTTCAGGCCGTCGGTGACCGGATTGCGCAGCCAGGGCGGCACTTCGCCGGTATCCCGGGACTGCACGTCCGCCAGTGCGGTGTCAATGGCCATATACGCCGCGTTGGATTTGGGAGAGGTGGCAACGGTGATCGCCGCGTGCGCCAGCAGTATGCGCGCTTCGGGCATGCCGATCATGCGTATTGCCTCCGCCGCGGCCTGGGCGACCAGCAGCGCAGTAGGGTTCGCGGTGCCTACGTCTTCGCTGGCGCAGATCACGATGCGGCGGGCAATAAAGTTGATATCTTCTCCCCCGGCTATTGCCCGCGCCAGGTAGAACGCCGTGGCGTCCGGATCGCTGCCGCGCATGGACTTTATGAACGCGCTGATATTGTCGTAATGGGAATCGCCTTTTTTGTCGAAGCGTATCGATTTTTGCTGTACGCATTCCGCGGCGATCTCCCGCGTGATGTGGATACGGCTGCCCAGATCGTCGGAAGTGGTCAGGAAAGCCAGTTCCAGCGCGTTCAGCGCGGTGCGCGCGTCGCCTGAGGACACGTCCGCCAGAAATTCCAGTGCGTCATCATCACAAACAATGTCAAAACTGCCCAGTCCGCGTTCTTTGTCCGTCAATGCCATATGCAGTATATCGAGGATATCATCGCGGGTGAGCGGCAGCAGCTGGAACACGGTAGAACGGGAGATAAGCGCTTTGTTGACCTCGAAAAACGGATTCTCGGTGGTGGCGCCGATCAGTATGATCGTGCCGTCTTCCACATACGGCAGCAACGCGTCCTGCTGCGCTTTGTTGAACCGGTGTATTTCGTCGATAAACAGCACAGTGCGGCCCGAGGGATTCAGCAGCAGATCCTGCGTTTCGGCCACGATCTGCTTGATCTCGGCGATGCCGGACGCGACCGCGTTGATGCGTTTGAATTCGATCTTCGTGCTGGCGGCGATCAACCGGGCCAGCGATGTTTTGCCTGTGCCCGGCGGGCCCCAGAATATTACGGAAGACAGCCGGTCGGCTTTGATCATGCGGTACAGCAGTTTGCCTTCGGCCAGTATATGTTTCTGGCCGGCAAACTCCTCCAGCGTCCGCGGGCACATGCGGTATGCCAGCGGTTCGCCGCGCTGTTCATCTTCCGGGCGGTTCCTTTTCGGCGGTGCTTTGTACATGGATAATCAGGCAGATCATTCGTACAGCGGGAAGCGGTCCAGCAGTGCTTTGACTTCTGCTCTGACCTGCGCTTTGCTGTTGTCGTAATCTGTAAGTGTTCTGTAGATGAAACCGGCGATCTCGTCCATTTCCGCGGTGCCCATGCCGCGCGTGGTGACCGCCGCGGTGCCCAGCCGGATTCCGCTGGTGATCGAAGGCTTTTCGGGATCGAACGGAATGCCGTTTTTATTGCAGGTGATATTGACGTCGTCCAGCAGGTTCTGCGCCAGTTTGCCGGTAATGTTAAGGCTGCGCAGATCTACCAGCATCAGGTGGTTGTCCGTGCCGCCGCTGACCAGATCCACGCCGCGCCTCAGCAGACCGTCGGCCAGCGCTTTACAGTTCTTGATGATCCTGAGCTGATATTCTTTGAACTCCGGGGAGAGCGCCTCTTTGAAGCATACAGCTTTGCCCGCGATCACGTGCATGAGCGGACCGCCTTGAGTGCCCGGAAATACAGCTTTATCGATGGCTTTGGCGTATTGCTCTTTGCACAGGATCAGACCGCCGCGGGGGCCGCGCAGCGTTTTGTGGGTCGTGGTGGTGACAAAATCGGCATACGGCACCGGGCTGGGATGCAGGCCGGCGGCAACGAGGCCGGCAATGTGTGCCATATCTACCATCAGCATTGCTCCCACGCTGTCGGCGATCTCGCGGAAGCGTTTGAAGTCAATGATGCGCGGATACGCGCTGGCGCCGGCAATGATCAGTTTGGGCCGGTATTCCAGCGCCATTGCCGCAAGTTTGTCGTAGTCGATGCGCTGAGTGAACTCATCCACCTCGTACGGGACGATGTTGAACCATTTGCCGGACATGTTGACCGGACTGCCGTGCGTCAGATGACCGCCGTGCGCCAGGCTCATGCCCATAACGGTATCCCCCGGTTCCAGCGCCGCGAAAAACACCGCCATATTGGCCTGCGCGCCGGCGTGCGGCTGCACGTTCGCGTGCTCGGCGCCGAACAGTTCTTTCGCGCGGTCGATGGCCAGCTGTTCTACTATGTCAACGTACTCGCATCCTCCGTAATATCGCTTGCCGGGATACCCTTCGGCGTATTTGTTGGTGAGCGGGCTGCCAACAGCCTGCAGCACTGCTTCGGACACAAAGTTTTCCGAGGCAATGAGTTCGATCTTGGTGCGCTGACGGTTTACTTCCAGGTCAACGGCGGCAGCCAGTTCGGGGTCAACTTTACGGATGATTTCTGAATCGTACATTAGACATACCTCCTTGGAACAGGTACCCGACTATTATACCTTTTGAAGTGATAAGTTACAAGTTTTAAGTTTTAAGTTTTAAGTTATAATTTGCCATTTGCCATTTGCAATTTGCCATTTGACTAATGTTTTACTTTCGCCACCGTCACGCCCAGGTCCCCTTCACCGAACGAACCGTCGCGGAATTCTTTTATATGCTTGTGGCCGCGCAGGAACGACTGCACGCCGCGCCGCAGCGCACCGGTGCCTTTGCCGTGAATGATCCGGAACGATTCCTGCCCGGACAGCAGCGCGTCATTGATCTGACGCTCGATCAGTTCGGTCGCTTCGTCCACCGTCATGCCGCGCACGTCGAGTTCGGGTTTGACGTTGGCCGCGGAAGTGACCAGTTTGTCGCCGGAGCGGCGGATGCCGCGGTTCTTTTGCGCATTGTCCGCGCGCTGTTCGGATTCGCTCCGGCCGGGGGCAATATCCGATGCCTGCGCATACAGCTTCACCACGCCCGCCTGCACGTACACGGTGCCGTCCGGTTTTGCCGGCGCCAGTACAGTCGCGTCGCAGTTTAGGCTGATCAGCCGCACGCTGTCTCCGGGTTTCAGAGACTTGATATCCAGTTTGCCGGCGTCAACTGTCTCCGGCGCCGGACCGTACGCGGCGATATCCGCTTCCAGCTCCGCGGCGGTCTTTTCGAATTCGCGTTTGGCGGCTTCCGCAGCTTTGACTGCGTCGTTACCGCCCAGCAGCGCGGCGCGACGGATATCGGTCAGCATCTTTTCAGCGGCAATGCGGGCTTTGTTGTCCGCTTCCCGCGCCCGCACCGATGCCCGGTACTTGAGTTCCGCGGATTCCTGCAGGAGCGCGTCGCGTTGACGCCGCGCCTCTTCGGCCAGTTCCTGCGCTTCCCGTTTAAGGCGGGCGGTCTCTTCCATTGCCGCCTCCGTCTCGGCGCGGCTTTGTTCGATGCCTTTGAGCATATCCTCAAACCGCAGATCTTCCGCGGTGATGAATTCTTTCGCCTGGGCGACGATCTCCGGCGCGAGGCCCAGCTTTTCGGAGATGGCAAACGCGTTGCTCTTGCCCGGTACGCCGATCAGCAGCCGGTACGTGGGCGCGAGGGTGTCAACGTCGAACTCGCAGCAGGCGTTGACGAACCCCGGCGTCGTGGACGCAAATACTTTAAGTTCGCTGTAGTGCGTCGTGGCCAGCACCGAAGCGCCGCGTTCGTATACGGTCTCGAGAATAGACATCGCCAGTGCCGCGCCTTCGGTGGGATCGGTACCGGCGCCGAGTTCGTCGAACAGCACCAGGGACTGCGCGTCTGCGGCGTTCAGAATGCCGATTATGTTGCGCATGTGCGCTGAAAACGTACTCAGGTTCTGAGAAATGCTCTGCTCGTCGCCAATGTCCGCAAAAACCGCGCTAAACGCGCAAATAAGGCTGTTTTCCGCCGCGGGGATAAGGAGACCGCTCTGCGCCATAAGATGCAAAAGACCCACCGTTTTGAGCGTTACAGTCTTGCCGCCGGTGTTGGGGCCGGTGATCAGCATCGCCGTAGCCGGTATTGCTCCCGGAGCGGCGGGAATGCCCAGCGTTACGGTGATGGGAACAGCCTTGCGGCGGTCCAGCAGCGGATGGCGCGCCTTCTTGAGATCGATGCGGCCGTCGGTGTTGACGGCGGGTCTTACCGCGTTAAGTCCAAGCGCGTACGCGGCTTTGGCAAACGTAAAATCCAGGTAAGAGATAAGGCGCAGGTCTTCCCTCAGCACCGCGGAATGTTCTGCCACCTGTTCGCTCAGCGCCTTGAGGATACGCTGGATCTCTTCCTGCTCCTGCACTTTGAGCTCACGGATCTTGTTGTTGGATTCCACCACGAACGCGGGCTCAACGAACAGCGTCTGGCCGGACGCGGAGGTATCGTGGACGATACCGGGTATATCCGCCCGGTTCTCGATCTTTACCGGGACGCAGTAGCGGTCGCCGCGCACGGTGACGATATTGTCCTGCAGCACTTTCGAATATTTAGAGGAGTGCGTCAGTTCATTGAGTTTGTCCTTGATCGAATTCTGCAGCTGGAATATTTTGCGCCGGGTATCCGCAAGCGCGGGACTGGCATCATCTGCGATCTCTTCTTCGGACAATATGCACCGGATTATCTCCTGCTCCAGATTCTGAAGCGGCACGAGCCGGCTTATCATGTCCTCGGTGGTGGTCAATACCTCCCCTTCCTCACGCTCGCCCAGCGCGCCGTAAGAGATCATGCGCCGCACTGACGTGAGCAGCGAAGAAACGCCCAACAGATCCGCGTTGTTCAATACCGCTTCGGTCTCGGCCCGGCGGATAACTCCGCCCAGATCCCGCACGCCGGAGCCGGGGGCGCTGCCGCGTTTCAGTACGCAGTTGACCGCGTCTTCCGTTTCGGTAAGCAGCCGCTGGATCTCATCCACGTCATCGGTGGGCGCCAGTTCCCGCGCCAGCCGTTTGGACAGTTCGCAGCTGCAGTGGGCTTCCACCGCCTGAGTGATCTTATCAAATTCCAGTATTTTTAAAACTTTATCGTTCATGATCAATACCTCTACTGAGTGTCAAATATCGCGCACGCTGCGTCAGCAGCAGATCACCGGTCCGAACGGTCCCATGCAGAACGAGGAGCAGAAGCAGCAGTCGCGCAGCGAGACACAGTAATCCTGTTCGGAAGTGCTTTCGCGCGCTCTGCGGTCGTATTCCTCCGCGGCGCGGCGGTAGTATTCGGCTTTGGAACGGAAGGTCTCGTTGGAGGGATCCATTGCCGCCGCGGTAGTGTAGCAGTTGTACGCACCGGAGTAGCGGCCGAGGCTCTCGTTGACCACGCCCATAAGATAGTACCAGACCGCGTCCCGCTGCGCTTCCGGTATGTTGTTAAGAGCGATATACGCCTGGAAAATGTAGCCGCTGCGGATCATGCGCACGATCTCGGCGTAGCGCTGATCGTTGGCGAAGCCGTCCTCGCCGGCGGTCGAACTGCCGGACTGTCCGGAACTGTATTGACCGTACGGCCCGTAATAGCTGCCGTAGCCGCGGCCGGCCGACGCACCGGAACTGTAAGAAGCCTCGCTCTCTTTGCCCGAACGGATCGCCTGTATCTTATCGTACGCGGCGTTGATCTCGCGGATCTTTTCTTCCGCGACGGGCGCCATCGGGTCGTCGCGATAGCGGTCGGGATGATATTTCTTGACCAGTTCGCGGTACGCTTTTTTAATTTCCTCGTCGGAGGCTGACGGCGACACGCCCAGAACTTTATACGGATCCATGCGTATTGCCCTCCCGGCAGTGCGCGGTCACGCTACGGTCAATAAAAGAAAGCCCTTCGCCGAACAGATTGTCCATGAATCCGTCCGTATCCGGATCCGGTTTGCCTTCGTGCAGCTGTTTGAGCGCCTGCCAGCACCTTTCCGCGTCCATGATGCAATGGGTGCGCACCAGCGCGTCTGCCTCCGTTTCCGGCGCGTCGCCGAGGCGCTCGTTGTAAATATTGAAGTTGTTGCGTTTGCGGTCTTTTTCCCGGTCGTCTGCGGCGTCCGCCAGCATGATCCAGCGGCCCAGCGAGGCGCCCAGCGTGTACAGCGCGTCGCTGTATCTGCTGGCGATCATTCCGTCAACTGTAAACACTCTGCCGAGGATCTCCGCGAACGGCGCGGTGAAATCGTCAATATCCTGCGTCCGCGCTTTTTCCAGTCCGGCGAGTTCATCCAGTTTTGCCCGGATAAAGTCATACAGTTCGGGATACGCTTTTCTGGCGCGTTTGACACCTTTGCGCCAGGCGGCTTTGGCGGCGCGGCCTTTAAGCTTCAGGCCGCGGCCGTCGGCAATATTGTCCTCCGCGGCGCAGGCAGCCAGAATGATATTGACCCGCGCGGCGTACGAGATACCGGGAGTGTCCTTAAAATACGGATGCGGATGGCCGGGATGCAGCGCGCATCGGCCTTTGACCACGCTGAGTTCGCTGTCCGGCGCGCAGTAGTCGATGAGCATTGCCAGCACCGCCGCCTCATATGTGAGCGACAGCCGCGAGAACTGCCCGAGCAGTTTCCCCATCGCTTTGCATACGCCGCAATAATATGCCTTGTATTTATCATATTCCCTGATTCTCAGGTTCGGGACGAACGCCCGCGTGTAACCGAAAATATGTATCCCCTTCTTACAGTGACAGCATCTTGCTGGCTTCGATCATATCCGGATCCAGCGTTTTGGTCATATTGAGCGCTTCCTCGATATCGATCGCGATGTACTTCTCGTTCTTTTCCGCTATGATCTTGTTGCGCTCGCCGTTAGCCAGGACTTCGGTGGCTTTCATTGCCATCAGGCTGGCCGCGACCCGGTCTTTTACCGTGGGACTGCCGCCGCGCTGCTGATAGCCCAGAATAGTGGCGTTGGTGGAGATGCCGGTGATCTCTTCGATCTGCTTGGCGATCTCGATGGTGCCGCCTACGCCTTCGGCGATGATCACAATGTAGTGATGTTTGCCGCGGTTCCGGCAGCCGATAATAGGCTTGATGATATCGGTGTTGATGTCGAAATGCTGTTCGGGCAAAATGCACGCTTCGGCACCGTCGGCAATAGCGCAGCTGAGCGCAATGTACCCGGCGCCCCGGCCCATGACTTCCACTACGCTGCAGCGCTCATGGGAATACGCGGTGTCCTTGATCTTATCGATCGCGTCTTTGACCGTGTTGAGTGCGGTGTCAAAACCGATCGTGTAATCGGTGGAGGCAATATCATTGTCGATGGTCGCAGGAATACCGATCACGTTCATGCCTATGCGGGCCAGATCCCGCGCGCCGCGGAACGAGCCATCGCCGCCGATGATGACAATGGCGTCCAGTTTGAACACCTGCGCCATGCGGTAACCCCTCATTACGCCTTCGGGCGTCACGAATTCCGCGCTGCGCGCCGTCTGCAGGATCGTACCGCCGCGGCTCATGATGTCAGACACCGAGCGGAGATTCATTTCGTACATATCGCCGGACAGCAGGCCCTCGTATCCTTTACGGATTCCGTATACTTCAAAGCCTCTGTATATACCGGAGCGGACCACCGCGCGAAGCGCCGCATTCATGCCCGGGGCGTCGCCGCCGGATGTAAGCACGCCGATGCGTTTGGGTCTGTTTACAACGTTTTCGTTCTGTTCTGCGCTCATAATGTATTCCTCCTCTGCGCTATGCAGCGCGCCACGTGTACGCCGGATGCTCCGGCCTGGGACAATCCGCGGGTTATTCCCGCGCCGTCGCCGCAGGCAAACATATTCGGTATTTCAGTCTCCAGTTCGCCGGAAAGCGTCAGGCGCGCACTGTAGAATTTGACCTCGACGCCGTACAGTAAAGTGTCGTAGTTGGCCGTGCCCGGGGCGAGTTTATCCAACGCGTATATCATTTCGATTATATTGTCCAGATGACGCTTGGGCAGCACCAGCGAAAGGTCACCCGGTGTGGCGTGCAGCGTAGGTTTCGTAAAGCTCTTGGAGAGCCGGTGGTCGTTGGTGCGCACGCCTTTGACCAGATCGCCGAAACGCTGTACCAGTACGCCGCCGCCCAGCATATTGGAGAGGGAGGCAATGCGTTTGCCGTACTGATACGGTTCGTTGAAGGGCTCGGTAAAGCGGTTGCTGACCAGCAGCGCGAAATTTGTGTTGGTGCTGCGGAGTTCTTTGGCGGAATAGCTGTGGCCGTTGACCGTGATGCAGCCGTCAACATTCTCTGTGACCACATGGCCGTACGGGTTCATGCAGAAGGTGCGCACGTTGTCGCCGTACTGCTTGGTGCGGTACACCAGTTTGGCTTCGTACACTGTGTCGGTGATGCGCTCGAACACCTGCGCGGGCAATTCGACGCGCACGCCCAGATCCACCTGATTGTTGATCAGTTTTATGCCTAGATTTTTGCACTGCGACGCGAACCATTCTGCACCGGAGCGGCCGGGTGCGCAGATCAGATAATCGCAGGTCAATGCGCCGCGTTTATCGGTGCTGACTTCAAAACCGCCCTGCCTTTCGTTGACTGTGATATCGGTCACGGTAGTGCCGCAGAATATATCGGTGTAAGTTGACAGATCGGTGAATATATTGCCCAGGATCTCCAGATTGCGCTCCGTGCCGAGATGTTTTACCTGCGCCTTAAGCAGATGCAGGTCGTATTTCAGCGCTTCTTTCTCCAGTTCCAGCGCGGCGGGAGAGGCCGTGGAAAACCGCTCGGTCGTGGCGCCGAACGCGACGTTCACGCTGTCCACATACTCGATCAGATCCATCACTTTGCTGTCCGGAATATAGTCCCGGAGCCAGCCGCCGAACTCAGTGGTAAAATTGAATTTGCCGTCGGAAAACGCGCCTGCGCCGCCGAATCCGTTCATGATGGAACACGGACGGCAGTTGATGCAGTGATCGGTCTTGCCGGCAATAATCGGACAGACGCGCTTTGCGAGCGGATTGCCCTGTTCAATGAGCGCGATACGGAGTTTCGGCGCGGTGCGGTGAAGTTCATACGCGGCAAATATGCCCGCGGTGCCTCCGCCGATTATTACAACGTCATAGTCTTTCATTAGATCAGCTCCGGAAACAGTAACCAGAAAATAATAAATGTTGTTGAGCTTTTACAGTCCTGCGCTCACGGTCTCACCGGGTACGTAGAACATGGCTTTGGTGATATCTTCGGTGGCTTCAGCCTCGTGCCGGATCAGCCGGAGCGTAGCATCATGCAGATTGGAAAACTCAGGATTGCGCTGCGCCTCGCAGATGAACTTCTGGCGCGGAGAGTTGATATCTTCGCCGCTGATCTGGAACAGACCGTACAGGTCGCACATGGAACGCACGCGGCGCAGCTGCTCCATCGTGTTGCGGGACGGCATGTACGTTACTGCGTTGAAGCCGAGGCCTTTAATGGTATCGAACAGCAGCCCGATATACGAATCTTCGAATTTCTGCGCTTTTTTATCTCCGGTTACCGAGTCGCCGACATCACCCAGATATGCGTAAGCGGAGATCGCGCCGATCCTGCGGCCCAGCGCCAGTACTTCGCGCACCGGCGGACATTCGGCATCGGCGTCAATATAGAACTTCTCCACCATATTGCTCTTGAGCGCGCCGAGCAGGTCGTATTCGTAAACGGCGTTGTCCTCGTCCAGCAAAAAGCCTTTGACCTTGTTCGAAATACTGATCTTCAGATCGTTCTCAAGGAAGTCCACTACCGCAGCGCCTTTACCAAAGCGGGCGGTGATCTTCTTGGCCAAAGCGAACAGCAGATGGCGCTCGGTCACGCTGCCGCCCAGGAAAGAGTTGGACAGCGGCACAACGTCGCGGTCAAAATCCAGCACGATGCCCACATGTTCGGTGAGCGCGTTGATGTTGTCGATCATCTTGCGGTTGCGTTCGTTGCGCGCGGCGCTGTAGGGCTTGAAGAAATCGATCACGAGGTCAATATTCTGATGCGGCACGCCGTGCA
Source organism: Clostridia bacterium (assembly GCA_017620915.1). Taxonomy (GTDB): domain Bacteria; phylum Bacillota; class Clostridia; order UBA1212; family UBA1255; genus UBA1255. Next base: position 22,473 of record JAFZSK010000071.1, read on the forward strand.
GCGCCATGTACGCCACACCGTTCTGGTCGGGATTGTTGATGCGGCGGTCAAACAGCGGCGTATCCTTCATGGAAGCGCGGCATTCGACCCCGATAGTGGACAATATTCCGACGATCTTCGCGGCTTCGATGAACTCCCGCGCGCCGGACAGCGAATCGTGGTCCATTATGCCCGCGGTCTTCAGTCCGGCAGTGTACGCCATCCAGACGGCTTTCGTGGGTGAATACGGCGAGAAAGAATATGTGGTGTGGATGTGGTTGTTCACGTCCTCACCGGAGACCGGCGCCGGTATCTCCCCCGCGTCGATCATTTGCTTAAGGCCGCGCAGCGCGTCCAGACGCACCAGCACGTCTTTATTGTTGAGCCGTTCGATCAGATACTCTTTTTTCTCAGATACAGTCATGATATTGTCCTCCGTTTTATTCCAGCAGGCTCAGCTGCTGATTCTTTTGATCGTCTTTCTTCAAAAAGCTGCCCGGCGAGGGTATTGCCCGGATCCGGTACGCGTTGGGATCGGTGAGTTCAGTACACATATCCGCGCGTCTCATATATTTCAGTTTATAATCCTTTTTCGGTTTCAGTACCTGCACGCCCTGGGTGGTCTTGGTGGTCTTGAGCGGAACCAGCTCCGAACTCAGCGTGATCAGCCGGTTGTTGGTAGTGGCGCAGACGATGTCTGTGGGCACCGATATGTGCAGTATGCCGGCCACGGGGACAACGCCGCTGTACGCGTTGATCAGCTTGCGCCGGTTGTTTTTCGTAGCGTAGCTGTCCAGGGGCACGCGGGCAATTTTGCCGTTCTCGAACGCGAACAGCACGTCGCCGGAGTAGTTGTCCGTAGCGCACATGTAGATTATACGCTCATCCGCCGAAAGTTCAAGCGTATTGGACAGGTAGTCCCCCAGCGCCCCCGCTTTGCAGTCCGGCAGTTCGTGGATCTTAAGCTTGTAGACCGACTGTTCATCCGAGAAGAACAGCACTTCAGATTTGTTGTGCCACTCGATCTCCTGCGCGAACACGTCCCCTTCTTTGAGTTTCTGCTCGGGATTGTTGCGCAGCGCGATCATCGGGATCTTCTTGAAGTAGCCGTCGCGGGTCAGGAACAGTTTCAAATTGTAGTCCTCGATCAGTTCTTCATTGGTGATGGTGACCACGTCGTCCTCGTGAATGATATCCGTGAGGCGGTCCTTGCCGTACTTCTTTTCCACGTCCCGCAGCTGGCGTTTGATCAGCGTACGGATACGGTTTTCTTTGTCCAGCATATCATTTAGATCGTTGATCTCTTCGATCAGTCGCTCAATATCTCCGGTCTTTTCCAGAATGTATTCTTTGTTCAGGTTGCGCAGTTTGATGTCGGCAACGAAATTTGCCTGTATCTCATCGATGCCGAAGCCCCACATCAGATTCGGGATGACCAGGTCGTCTTTCTCGGTCTCGCGAACTATCTTGATGGCTTTGTCAATATCCAGCAGGATCTTTTCAAGTCCTTTTAACAGATGCAGCTTGTCGCTCTTGGTCTTGATATCGAAGCGGATCTCGCGTTTGACGCACTCGATGCGGAAGCGCAGCCATTCCGCCAGCAGCCCGCGCACGCCCAGCACCTGCGGCCGGCCGTCGATCAGCACGTTGAAGTTGCATGCGAAGTTTTCCTGCAGCGAGGTCATCTTGTACAGCTTGTTCATCAGCGCGTCGGGGTCAATATTCTTCCGCACGTCCAGCGTGATCTTCAGACCGCCCAGGTCCGTTTCGTCGCGGACGTCCACGATCTCTTTGATCTTGCCGTCTTTCACCAGCTTCACCACGTCGTCCATGATCGCTTCACAGACGGTGGTGTACGGGATCTCGTATATCTCTATACAGTTGTTCTTTTTGTCGAAGCGGTATTTGGCGCGGATCTTAACGCTGCCCCTGCCCTCTTCCAGGATCTGCCGCATCACGTTCTGGGAATAGATCACCGTGCCGCCGGTGGAGAAATCCGGGGCCTGGATGTACTGGGACAGGTCGCAGTCTTTATTGTCGATATACGCGCACGCGGCTTCGCAGACTTCTCTTAAATTGAAGCTGCAGATATTGGTGGCCATGCCTACCGCCAGGCCCTGCGTGGAGTTGACCAGGATCGTCGGGAACGTCACCGGGAACAGCGTGGGTTCCTTCATAGTGCCGTCGTAGTTGTCCACAAAATCCACCGCGTCCCGGTCCATATCCGCAAACAGTTCCTCGCAGATCCTGTCCAGTTTGACTTCGGTGTAACGCGGCGCGGCGCACTGCATATCCCGTGAGTACTGCTTGCCGAAGTTGCCCTTGGAGTCAACGAACGGATGCAGCAGCGCCTGATTGCCCCGGGTCATTCGCACCATGGTGTCGTAAATCGCCTGATCGCCGTGGGGGTTCAGTTTCATCGTCTCGCCCACTACGTTGGCGGATTTGGTGCGCGGCCCTTTGAGCAGGCCTTTTTTGTACATCGTGTACAGCAGTTTGCGGTGGGAGGGCTTGAAGCCGTCGATCTCGGGGATCGCGCGGGAAACGATCACGCTCATGGCGTACGGCATGTAGTTCTCTTCCAGCGTGGCGGTGATGGTAGATTCCCGGAAAAGCGGCTTATCCGTCACCATTACAGTATTTTCCGTTGTCCCGGCGCCGTGCTTTTTATCTGTATTCTTTGTAGATGATTTCTTTTCGGCCATTATTCAGAACCTCTCATTCCAGATCCAGTTCGTCCAGATACAGGTGCCCCTTCTCCGCAATGATCGCCTTGCGGGCTTCCAGATCGTCGCCCAGCAGCGTCTCAAAATATTCGGCAGTCTTCTGAGCTTCATCGGTGGTTATGCGGATCAGGCGGCGCGTGGCGGGATTCATCGTGGTCTGCCACATCATTTCGGGCTCGTTCTCGCCGAGACCTTTGGAGCGCTGGATCGAAGCTTTGCCGTCCAGACCGGACAATATCTTTGCCTTTTCTTTTTCGTCGTAGGCAAAGTATGTTTTGCCCTTGTGCGTGATCTCGAACAGCGGCGATTCGGCAATATACACTTTCCCTTCCGTGATCAGCGTGGGGGTCAACCGGTACAGCATCGCCAGGATCAGCGTACGGATCTGGAAGCCGTCAACATCCGCATCGGTGCAGATTATGATCTTGTTCCAGCGCAGGTTGCCCAGATCGAACAGCGACAGGTCTTTGGCGTGCTTGTTCTGGATCTCTACGCCGCAGCCCAGTACTCGGATCAGGTTGGTGATGATCTCGCTCTCAAAGATGCGGTTGTAGTCGGCTTTCATGCAGTTCAGGATCTTGCCCCGCACCGGCATTATCGCCTGGAATTCACTGTCGCGGCCCAGTTTGACCGAGCCCAGCGCGGAATCACCTTCCACGATGTACAGTTCGCGTTTTTCCACATCTTTGGTGCGGCAGTCAACGAACTTCTTTACGCGGTTGTTGATGTCAATGTTGCCGGACAGCTTTTTCTTCATGGACGTGCGCTGTTTTTCGGCAGATTCGCGGCTGCGCTTGTTGATCAGCACCTGCTCGAGGATCTTGTCCGCATCCATCTTGTTTTCAATGAAATATATCTCCAGGCGCTTGCGGATGAAATCCGTCATCGCTTCCTGAATGAACTTATTGGTGATGGCTTTCTTGGTCTGGTTCTCGTAACTCGTCATTGTGGAGAACGAGTTGGTGATGACCATCAGTGAATCCTGCACGTCGGTGAACGTGATCTTGCTCTCGTCTTTAGTGTATTTGCCCTGAGCGCGGATGTATTTGTCGATCTCGCTCACGAACGCTGAGCGCACGGCTTTGTCAGGAGAACCGCCGTTGACCAGGTAGCTGGAGTTGTGGTAGTAATCCAGCATATTGACGTAGTTGTTGAAGCAGAACGCCAGCTGCATCTTAAGCTTGTACTCGGGCAGGTCTTCCCGGTCGCGGCCGCGGGTCTCGGTCTCGTAGAACTGCACCGGCGTGAATTCTTTCTCCTGCGCCTGTTCCTTCATGTAGTCCACGATGCCGTTTTTATACATGTACTCGAAACGCTGGCCGGAGGGTTCGTCGTATAGTTTGAACGTGAGGCCGGCGTTGACCACGGCCTGCTTGTTCAGCATATCAGTAAAGAACTCCAGCGGGATGTCAATATCCGTAAACACTTCCAGATCCGGCTTCCAGCGCTGGATCGTGCCGGTGCCTTTCTGTGTGGCAGGTTCCTTTTTGAGTCCGCCGATATTGTAGCCTTTTTCAAAATGCAGGTCGTAGCGGAAACCGTCTTTGAAAACAGTTACATCCATGTACTCCGAAGAATACTGCGTGGCGCAGCTGCCCAGCCCGTTGAGCCCCAGACTGTACTCGTAGTTCTCCCCTTCATTGTTGTTGTATTTGCCGCCGGCGTACAGCTCGCAATACACGAGTTCCCAGTTGTACCGGCCTTCTTTTTCATTGTAATCCAGCGGACAGCCGCGGCCGTAGTCGCGCACCTGGATCGAATGATCCTTAAAGCGCGTAACTTCGATCACTTTGCCGTAGCCTTCGCGGGCTTCGTCGATGGAGTTCGCCAGTATCTCTACAAACGTGTGCTGACAGCCTTCCAGACTGTCAGAGCCCAGTATCGACGCGGGTCTCAGACGCACGCGGTCGGGACCTTTTAACTGGGTGATGCTTTCGTTATCGTATGACTTTTTTGCCATATTTTCTCCTTTAGTAAAAAGCGGTAAAATGCCGTATTTTGTTCGGGCATCTTACCGCTGTGATTTCTTTTGTACAAATACAGCCGGGCGATTACCCTGCGCGATCGTCCGAAGCAGGATCGGTTATTATCAGTTGAGCATCTCCTGACCGCCGGTAACGGGGATCGCCTGGCCGGTCTCGTACTTCTGTTCTACGATGTAGAATATCGCGCGGGCGACATCGATGATCTCGCAGCCGCGGTGCATCGGCACTTTTTCTTCGTAGTAGCGGCGTACGTCTTCGACGCTCTTGGCGCCGGGCACTTTGCCCGCTTTGAAATACTGCACGAACAGGCCTTTGACCGGATCGGACCACAGCGGACCGTTGAGCAGGTTGCCGGGGCAGATGGAGTTGACCTTGATGTTGAACGGTACCAGTTCCAGCGCGAAGCTCTGGGTAAGGCCGATGCCGCCGAACTTACTGCCTGCGTACGCGAAGTTCTTGTTGGAACCGGACAGACCGGATTTGGAGTTGATCTGGATGATATCCATGTAGTACTCCGGATCAAATCTGTGCTGGATCTTCATGATGCGGGAAGCGAGTTTGGCGCACAGATAGTACGCGGTGTAATTGATCTTGGTCACCAGTTCAAAGCGCTGCTGGGTCATTTCCTCCAGGGAGCCCGCAATGGCGATGCCGGCGTTGTTAACGAAGATGTCCAGACCGCCGTATTCGAGCACCGTGGTATATACCATATCGGTAACGAATTCTTCGTTGCCTACGTCCGCTTTGCATGCGATCGTACGGTTCTTGCCGAACTTGGCGTTCATGTTGTCGCTGTTGGTCTTGGCCAGGTCGTAGTTGAGGTCGGCAATGACCACGTTGGCCCCTTCCTCCAGCATGTATTCCGCGATGCCCTGGCCGAAGCCCTGCGCACTGCCGGTTACAATGGAGATCTTCTCCGCGAGCCGTTTGGCGCTGCCGCCGCCCAGCGATACTTTGGAGCGGTAGGATTCAACTTCCCAGTTGCAGATGAAATCGATCATGTACTGCGTCATGAACAGCGGGCCGCCGAAGTTCTGGCTGTACACGCCGATCTTGCAGGCGTCTGTGAAAACGTCGGCGCAGATGTCCGCGTTCTTTTTGCTGGAACCCGCGGCGTAGAAGCCGAGACCCTGGATCGCGATTATGCGCGGCAGGAAGCCGTATTTTGCTTTATAGTCTTCGATACCGGCTTTGATCAGCGCGTACTGGTCATCCAGTTCCGCTGCGGCTTTCACGAACAGCGGATACGGTTTGCAGTATACGATGTGATCCGGCGAGAACGCGGAGGATACAGGATAGAAGCTCTCCTCGTCTTTTACGAAGTCAAGTACCTGCTTATTGGTGCGGAACGTAACTATCGATTTATTTTCGCCCGCGGACAGCAGCATGCGGATGGCGGGGGCAATAAGCGCCGCGCGCTCTTTATCGAATTCGACAGCACTGAAGTCCGGCGTCTTGCGCAGTTTGGCGCGCAGCGTTTCGAAGATCTGTTTGGTCTTGAGCTCGATTTCCTTTTTGGTATTGGCGGCAATGAAGATGCCGTGATTCTGCAGTATTATGAAGTCGGCGTCTTTGCCCTTCTCCGCCTTATAGCGGTCCATTTTCTTTTTAAGTTCTGTGGCCAGCACATATCCGGGCTCGCACAGATCCACCCATACGAATTCATCACCGAACAGGCGTTTGGCGGCGCGCTTGCCCGCTTTGCCGCAGGTAAGACCGTTAAATTCGGCGGGATGGGTGTGGACAACGTAAGTGTAATTGATCAGATTATGAAGCAGTGTCTCGACACTGGGGCGTTTGGCGGATTCGGATCTTTCGCGTGCGTCCATCATGTCTTCCAGCACCAGCGCTTCGCGGCGGGTCTGGTCTTTCGGATAACGTTTATCAAACATGGCCGCGAGTTTGGCGCGGTTCATCTTGACGAAGCCCTCGGCAGTGATGGTGGCCAGGGTGGTTCCGGAACCTTTAACGTACAGGAACTCGTTCGTCTTGAAGGAAGTGTTGCCGCCGCCCGCCAGTACGAACGCCGGATCAGCTCCGTATTCATGTGAGATGGAAACAATTGTTGAAAGTGACATATCGAACTAACCTCCGATGTAAGAATTGTAGTTGAATCATATATCTTATGACTTAAAATGTCAAGATATTACACTTCTTTTTCGTGAAATTTCCAGCAGCCCGAGCTTTGTGAACCCGAAAACTTCCGGTTTTGCAGGATCTTGCTCAAAAAGCGTACGGATTTTTTGCAAAACTGTATTTTTGTCAGTATCATCGTCCATGTTGATCAGGTCGCAGACCGTGATTCCGGTGATTTTTCGGAGCCGCAGCTGACGCGCGATCTCTTCTACGGCCTCCAGATTTGTGTTCAGGATCAGTTCCCGGCGGGAATGCGCGGAGGCGGCGTCGGTGTTGACGTCGATCACGGTCATGGCCGCCGTGCGGTCAATAATTATATTGCCCCCTGAAGGCAAATATACTTTCCGGCCGGACAATTTGGCATACTCACGGTCGATTCCTTCCCGCTCGAACAGTCCATCGTTCCCGCGCTTGACCACTGCGTCCGGATACTCATTTGTCAGGCGTTCTTCCGCCGGTTGAACGTAGATCAGTCCTTCACCGCCGTTTTGCGCCAATTCAGAATAATACCGGTTGATAGTGTCAAGTACGCTTTTGAGTGCGCAGGCATCTGTCAGGATCGCATCGTTGTCCGCGTTCTCGCATGCCGTTCGCATTATAAGACCGCCGGCAAAAAAGCCGGGTTCGATATCCTCTGTCCGGTACCAGGCAAACAAGCTGCTCAACAGTTTGTCACCTAATTCGGCCAGTTCTGCGCGTTTGTCCGGATCTACTATACGATTGGACAGTTTTACCTGCTGCCCTTTCGTCTGCTCGCCCAGGAGCAGTACACAGTATTTGCCGCTGAGTCTGATCTTATCGGTCAGCCGGGCCGGTTTGTCCCCTTCTGCCGGAGCTATTATCTGCACAGGGAGTCTGTCCCCCGGTTTAACAGTCGATGTTTTTAAATAGCCGCGAATCGTCTCTTTGGCGGTAATTTTAAGAATAATAAATGCAGCTTCCTGGGCCCTGACACAGTCGCCGGCCCGGCCGCAATAAATTGCCCCCGGCGCAGTCTCAAGCTTTGCCGCGGAACTGTATTCGATCAGTTTGCCGTCGGCTTTGACCGCATATTTTTCAAGGACGTCGCCGGAATACTGCAGAAACAGCTCATTCATTCAAACATTGTCTCCGTCAAAGCGAACGCGAACAGCCAGTTCATATCCCGGTCCGGATGATTGATCTTGTTGGCCAGCAGTTCCGTGGTGTCCACACCGCATTCGTTCATGCGTTTCCATTTGGCGTAGCAATCGCAGATGCGTACGCCGCAATTGTGCGCGGTCTCGATCGCTGCCGCAATGTACCTGTCCAGAATACCCGCGTTTTGCAGACCGGCGATCTCCGCTGCCACGTTCCGGAACAGATCACGGTCAACGGTATGACTTACTTTCGTGCACATCATATTCGGCGTCATAAAGATCACTTCGCTGCCCGCCGCGGTCAATTTCCGGAATATTTCCGTCAAAGAGGCAATATAACCCGGCAGCCCGGCTTCCCCGCCGCCGCAGTCGTTCAAACCGAAACACACAACGGTGAGGTCCGGCGAACGGCTTATTACATCGCGTTCCAGACGCGTGAGGGCGTGAGTGGCATTGTCGCCGCTGATTCCGGCGTTTATGATATTGACCGGTACCGTGGGAAACAGCACCGCAAAAATACGCGCGATATATGTATGGTACGCCGCGTTTTTGTCGTAGATCGCCTCTATCTCCCCCGGTCGGATCTCGCAGATCTCGAAGCAGCCCTGCGTAACGCTGTCGCCCAGAAACGCGATCGTGACGCCGGGGCAGTCCATGTTGTTGCGGGCTTTCTGCGCCATTTTATATATGATCTTCATGTTGACCTTACCTCGTTTATTTAAAAATAATCATCCGGCAGTTCGATCGGGCCGGTCTGATCCGTTGCCTCCGGTTCGCCGTTCGTCGTTTCGGGTTCTGCCGTAGTTTGCGCTTCGGGGGTCGTTGCTTCGGTCGATGGAGCATCGGTAGCAGGTACTTCAGTCGCGGGAACTTCGGTAGGTTTCGGCTCGAGCGCCTTATATCTGATCTCATATTCGGTGCTGAGATACTTGTTGTACGTCAATTTAAGTACCGATGCGTCAGTAACGGTTCCGACGCTGTCCGGCATAAAGCCGATACTGGCCTTGCACTTTCCGGTAAAATTGAGCGCACTGATAAAATCGCCGGCATCTGTGGCCTCCGGAATATAAACGATCTTATTTGAGTGATCGATCTCGTACAGATCGGAATCAAAAGCAAAACCTTTCATATATACCTCCGCCAGCTGTACCCATTTGTTCAGCATGCTGTTGTCAAAAAACGTGTACCGCACGGCGACTACAGGACCGGTGTTCAGATTGTCCTGCGTCTCATCGGAAGACGTATTATTACTGCGATCGAGCACCGTTACGAATTCATCGCTGCCCGCGTATTTGACCGCCAGTTCGTAATAATAAATTTTGTTGAGCGTGTACCACCAGTTGTCGAACATCGCGATATACACCGGCGTGGAAAACTCCAGCGTCAACTGTACATCGAGCGTAGTGTTCTGATACGACCAGTAGGAGCGCTCATCGTTGTCGAACAGATTGGCGAGCACATGATCCCGGTATCCTTCCGGCGAATCCGCGGAAATGCTGCAGAGCGTACGGATATTGCCTTTATCCTGGTCTATATAATCCTTGAATTTAAGTGTCTCAGTATCGGGACGTTCCGTAGGCTCCGCAGTGGGTTCGGGCGTCGCGGTAGGTTCGGGCGTAGGCGTTGACGTCGGTTCGGCGGTGGGGGCCTGTGCATCGGTCGCTTCGGTTGCGGGCGCCGCGGTATCGGCTGCGGGATCGGTATTGACCGCTCCGGTGGGAGTATCAGTCGACGCCGGTAGCGTAGCATTGTTGAAAGTCGGATCCGGTTCCGTGCCTACGTTACAGCCGGTAAATAAGCACGATATGCACAGTAGTAGTGCTGCCGCCGTGCACAGCAATTTTATATATTTAGTGGAAATCGGTTTCTGCATTGATCATTCCTCCGATCTGTATCAGCATAGTGCTGACGCTCACAATATCAGCCCCGGCGGCAATTCCCGCAGCGCCTTTATTATCCCCTCCGGCGACACTTCGTCCACTTCCAGTTCGGCGCCGGGATCTGCTATAAACTGCGGATAATGTGCGTCCGAAGCATGGATCAGCGTATATTCCCGCATGAACGGATACTGCGCATACAGCGCGTCGATATCGCACTCATACGAGATCTCGGCAAATTGCAGCGGGTAACCGTACGGCATCGCGCCCAGCACCGACAGCGTGCTGTATGAATCGCGGTCAACGTGCGCGGGATACGCCACTCCGCCCATTTCCAGCACTTTCGGGATCGCGTCGTCAATACTGATTCCCGTGGGCGCCAGCAGCAGCCACGGATATTCTCCGGTCTGCTCATCTTCCGCGTTCATGATCCGCTGCTCGCCGAATATCTCCGGCCGGTTCGGGATCTGAATATAAGAGGAAACGACAAACTGCCGGAATTCCTCCAGCAGTTCTAATGTCGGGAACAGGCATACAACGTGGATCTCTTCGGATGTTTCCAGTTCCATGCCGGGCACAACGGTAACGCCGTACGCTCTGCCGGCTTCGATGGCCGCCGGAACGTTCAGCGAGATGTTGTGGTCGGTAAGGGCAATGGCATCGAGACCGTTAAGCGCGGACAATCCCACCAGGTTCACCGGCGTCATCTCATTGTCGCCGCACGGTGAGAGGCAGGAATGCATATGCAGATCTACGTGAATGCGCTGTTTGCTCATATTGACCGGTCGCGTCCTTGATCGATAGAACGGCGGTCACGCGATACCGCGCACCGTGTCGGATGCTTTGATAATGATATCAGCGGCGGAAAGGTCTGTAGCCAGAATGGTGATGCCCTTCTCGTTGGCGCGCTGTGCCAGGTTCTCGTATATTTCGACGCCTTCGGGAATCACGATGCACGCCACGTCCACCAGCGACGCTACCGCAAGGATATTGATATTGTTCATCACGGTGACCCACATGTCTCCGGGGCCCGCGTGGGAGATCACCCAGCTGAGCAGGTCGCAGGAATAAAAACCTTTGATCTCTTTTTCACCGCTTCCGGTAAGGATCTTAAGACCGAGTTTGTCGGCAACTTCTTTAACTGTCATAATTATTATCCCTTTCTGTTCTCTAAAGTAGGAGGCAGCAGTTCCTCCAGTTCCATCATTTCTTTTGCGAGATTGCGCACGCGTTCCTTAAGCACGAACACGCAGTCAGTGATCTTGGCGTTGCCGCGGACGATATCTTCGGAAAGCGCCCGGCACGTAGGCGCGCCGCACGCCCCGCAGTCCAGCGCGGGGAGTTCCGAATAGATCTCTTCCATACGCCTGAGTTTCTGCATGGCGACGGTCATATCGCTGTCCAGCGTGGTGACGTCGAGATGTTCGGGCATCCGTTCGAAATCGGAGTTATGCAGTTCAACTTCTTCCACGTCGGAAAGCAGTTTCGGCAGCGTGGATTTGAGTTTGAAACTGCGCGCCCGGGCAACATACATATTCTCCACGGTCAGCGGGCCGCCCAGGCAGCCGCCGGGGCACGCCGCGGCTTCGATGAAGTCAACATCTTTCAGTTTGTCGTCTTCGAGCTGTTCGAAGATCTTGATCACGTTCTGAACTCCGTCGACATAGAGAATGTAGTCGGAATTAATGCCCTTGGCTTCCCCGCCGATGGCGGACCAGCGCACGCCGCTGTAGCCGGCCTGCAGGATGTCTTCGGGCTCCTGGATCTTGCCCATCTGTTTGAGCAGCTTGAAAAATACGCTTTTGATGGAGAAAACGCCGTTGACGCCTGACTTCTCCACCTCGATGGGATTGCGGACGCTGGTAAGCTTGGCGGCGCAGGGAGAAATGAAGAACACGCCCACGTCTTCCGGATCGATGCCGGCGTTCTTTTCGCAGAACTCACGGCGCGCGTTGGCGGCGGATACTTCCATGGGAGATTTGACCGGCATGATCTGATCGATCAGGCTGGGAAAACGCACCTGGATAAGCCGGACGATCGCCGGGCACGCGGATGAGATCATCGGCCGCGTTTCGGTATGCTTCTGCAGATACCGGTTGCTGGCTTCGGTAACGATCTCCGCGCCGCGGGCAACTTCGTATACATAGTCGAAGCCGATCTTTTTCAGCGCGGTCATGATGCGGTCGCGGCCGAATTTGGCGACGTCGTACTGCAGGTACAGCGTGGGCGCCGGCAGCGCTATAGTATATTTATAATCCGCCATGATCTCCAGCGGATC
>JAFZSK010000072.1 GCA_017620915.1 Clostridia bacterium
CTGCCATCCTCCGGCGTCGCGTACGGCGTGGGCTCGGGCGTTACCGGCGGGATCTCGGTGGGTCCCGGCGTAGGCGTCGCGGGCTTCTGCGTAGGCTCCGGCGTCGCGGTGGGTTCCGGCGTCGGTTCCTCAGTGGGTTCCGGCGTAGGGGTCGCGGTAGGCTCCGGCGTCGGTTCCGGTGTAGGCTCCGCCGTGGGCGTCGGCTCTTCGGTAGGTGTCGGTGTGGGTGCTTCGGTGGGGGGTTCCGTGGGCAATACCGTTGCCTCCGCGGTGGCTTCCGGCGTTATCTCGGACAACACCGCGCTCCCCTGCGTTTCCCCCGGCGTTTGTTTGACGCCGCACGCGCTGGCGGCGGTCAACACGGCAAGCAGCAATACCAGCGCCGTGATTCGTCTGGATCTCATATGACGGTCTCCTCGTCTTTCTTTAATTTCACGCCGCATTCGTGGCAGAATTTCGCGTCTTTATACAGCTTGGCGCCGCATTCCGGACAGAACCTTGCATCCGGGTCTTTCGGTTCTTCCGGCTGCTGTGGCACCTGGATTCCGAACATGCCGATGCCGCCCCGATTATTGAAATAATCCGGGCCGCCGTATACCATCATTGCCGGCCCCGCGTACGCGGCCATGGCCATTCGCGGATCGATCTCTTTCGGCGGGTATTTTTCCTTCTCCGGTATATTACCTTCTTTGATCTGATCAGTCATTTGTCTGCCTCCTTATCGCTTTCCCGGGCGCAGTATTTCGATTCATACAGGTCGCCCGATGTGAAAAAGTTATATGAACGGCAGCCGCCCGCGCAGTACGGACCTTCGGGGCAGCCGGCACATTTGCCTTTAAGCATCGACGCGTCGAAACCGCGGTTGTAGCGGAACGTGTCCGGCGAGTACCAGATATCCGCCAGAGATCGTTCGCGCACGTTGCCTTCGATGAACGACGGGTCGCGCATGGATTCGCAGCCGGTGACATTGCCTTCGCAGTCGATCCCCAGCACGGTGATGCCCGCACTGCAGCCCGCGAACACGCCCCCGCCGCGAATATATGGTTCTTCGGGAGTGAAGTAGCCGGCGTTGTCCGCGATGCCGATGCCAAAGGGGGCAACGGGCGCCGTCTTCGCCACCCACCGAATGACGTCAATAAAGCTGTACCGCACGAGCTCGTCGCTGCCCGCGGCGTTGCCCATCGGCGCGCAGGACTGCAGCTGCCACGCGAATATCGGGAGCTGCTTCATCGTGCCGTCATAGAACTCCTGCAGGAGCGGCGCATTGTCCTTGCGCAGCGCGGTGATTACCGAGACCGGTATGCCGTATTCGTGCACCCGCCGTATGGACTCCAGCGCGTGAGCGTAACTGCCCTTCATGCGCCAGGCGTCGTGCACCGCTTCGGGGCCGTCCAGCGAGACCGCCACGGATTCGATCTGCGCGTCGCGCAGGAACGCGAGGTCTTCGTCGGCAAGCCGGTAGCCGTTGGTGATGATGCACACTCTGATGCCCGCACCGCAGAAGGCGGCAACGATCAATTTCCAGTCTTTGCGCATGAACACTTCGCCGCCGATGAGGTTGACGCGTCGGAGCCCGAGTTCGCGCAGCTGGCGGACAACGTTCAGACACTCCGCGGTACTTAACTCGTTCTCGTGCGCTTTGCCGGCGCGGGAGCCGCAGTATTTGCAGGAAAAGCTGCACGCCAGCGTGATCTCCCACACGCAGCTGCGCAGCCTATAAGGAACGGATTTATTTAGTTTGGTGTGACGGGCTACCATAGTTTAGTTTTAAGTTGCAAGTTTTAAGTTTTAAGTTATGGTTTTAAGTTACAAGTTTTAAGTTCAGATCTCGCCCATCATGCCGGGGCCGGCGTATACTTCTTCGATGTCGTTGACATCTTTGTCGGGATCGGGGTACTTTTTGCGCTCGCCGCTGGTGCTCTGCTGCTGTGCGCGCGGCACGGGCGCGGCATACACCGGCTGGGCAATGCGGCCCGGGTCCCCGGATCTTTTAGGGTAGATCTTGCGTTTACCGTAAAACGCCGGTCCCGCGTACACCCTGCCGAACGTAGGTTTGCGGATCTCATCGCGCTCCGGGAGCTCTTCGGCTTCGGGAATTTCGGGTTCTTCCGGCTCTTCCGGCAGCGGCGGACCAGCATACACAGGAGCGGCAATCTCGAGCTCCGGAATCTCCGGTTCCGGCGGTTCCGGACCCGCGTAGACGCACTCAGCTATGACGGGTTCTTCGGTAGTTTTGGTTTTCATGCGCTTCCGGTTCCGGCGTCTGAAGTATTCCGGCCCCGCATAGACACATTTGGGTTCCGCCGGCCGGGTCGTTGCTGCATCAAGCTCGACTTGCTGCGGCTCGGTCGGCTCCGGCTCCGCCGGCTGGTCCGGTCCATCGTTTCCGCGGTTCAGGCGTTCAAAGTACTCCGGCCCGGCGTACACGCATTTCGGCTCCGCTTTCTTTCTGAAAAGTCTGCGTATTTTATCCCAGAACATGTCCCTCTCCCCTGTCTTATTCGTGCGCCGCTTCATCCTGCGCCGCTTCCGCGCCCGGCCCTACCGAGATCACGGTGATGTATTTATCATCCGCCCGGAATTTGACCTCCAGGCCGGCAAATTTCAATCCGTATACGCGCGCGTTGTCCGCCTGATACGACGGCCGCGGGTCCTGCGCCAGGCATTCTACAAGCGCGCCGCGTTTGTCTGCCGGGATCTCACGCAGAAGTTCGGGGTCAATATTGACCTCGCGCTTTGCGCCGAACACTTCTTCGGCGTACCCTCCCGCCGCGTCCGGACGGCAATCGGCATACGGCAGATACGGCTTAATATCCAGCACCGGCGTGCCGGACAACATATCCACTCCGCTCACCACCAGCACGTCCCCGTCGGGCGTGCCGCGCTCGATGCGCTCCAGTTTGACGCAGGACAATCCGATCGGATTCGGCCGGAACGGCGAACGGCTGGCAAATACGCCGACGCGGCGGTTGCCGCCCAGTCGGGGCGGTCGGACCGTGGGCTGCCAGTCGTCCCGGTGCGCCTGCGAGAAGTCGAACAACACCCACAGATGCGAAAACCCTTCGAGCCCCCTGAGCGCTTCCGGCACTCGGTATTCCGGCCGGAACACGATCCGTCCGGTCAATCCTTCCACCAGCCCGCTCTGCCGCGGTATCCCGAATTTTTCCTCGAAATCTGTGTAAATATCGGCAATATACCTGACCTTCAGCCCGTCCGCTCCGCTCTGCTCCATTTTCACCTGCAACCATGCCCTGTGTCTGCCGCGCTGTGCGCGCCACCGTACATTGCATTATACCACAGTTATTAATATTGTGCAAAGCAGGATGCACACGGAGGCTCTCCTGCCGTTCATTTTCATTTTTTACGCGGTTTTCCGGCCAAAATAAACAAAACCGCACATCAATGGCAGTTTTTGTTTATTTTTACGGGTTTTCATGCTCGTTTTTCAGCCCGGCGCACTTCCGGCAAGCGTCTTTTTAAGCAAAAACCAGTAAATCGAGCCCGTTTTGTTTACCTCTGCCTTCTGATTCGTTCAGAGAAGGCGCCCAAGATAAACAAAAACCACCAACAACAGGTGTTTTTGTTTATTTTCTCATAAATATGAGTGGGACGGAAAGTTCGAGAAGGCGCCCGCGACCTGTAAATGAGCAAGCACCGTCGGTCGCTCTGTCAAATTAAAACAGAAACAGGAACGTGGCCGCAAATGTGATCGCAAGGCCGATCAGGGCGATCCGGGTGGGCTTCTCCTTGAAGATCAGAAAGCCGGCCAGAGCGGTGAGGACAATTGACCCGCCGGTCATCAGCGGATACATCACGGACGCAGGCAGCGCCGCGGCGCCCAGCTGCTGGAAGAAGAACGAGCAGCCGTCGAAAATTGCCGCCAGGACCACAAACAGGATCACCGGGCGCAAGGTGGCGAAGAAGGACTTGTCCGCGTTGTCGGCGTTGGCCGCGCTGTCAACGTTGCCCTCATTGTTCCCCGCCGCGCGGGACTTGCCCCGCTTTGCCAGGCGGACAATCAACAGCGCCACTCCGGATATCACCCCGCAGCCCAGCGACGTTAGCACCACGAAGGTCAACGAATCCGACGCCGGATAATCCAGCACCCCCGCGGCGTGGGTCTTGGAGATCACGCTGACAAAACCGTTCAGCAGGAACACCAGCAGGCAAAACACGCAGAATAGTACGCGGCGGCGGGTTTTAGACGGGTCGGGGGCGTTGACTTCCGCGGTATCGGGCGCAGCCGCACGGGCGGAGCGGAGGTCGCCGATGAGGGGGAAGAACATTGACACCACCATCAGCACGATGCCGATGATGCGCGGTGCGTTGATCGCCTCGTCCAGAAAGATCACCCCGTACAGATACGGCACGATCATGCCGCCCAGCATCAGGAACACGGTGAACACCGACAGGCTGCCCAGCGCCATGATCTTGAAGCCCAGCATCATGTATGCGCACACGCACGTTGCCAGCAGCGCCGCCATGATCAGCGAATACGGGCGGATCTCCGGCAGCCGGCGATTGATCACGAGATACGCCGCGAACATCAGGAGCGCGCTCAGCAGGCCGCGGGAACAGGTGTAGGTC
>JAFZSK010000073.1 GCA_017620915.1 Clostridia bacterium
CAGAAACGCGTAGACAGTCTCATTTACATCGAAGTCAATGAGTGGCAGGAACATGACGATCAGTCCGTAGATCGCCATAAAAAACGCGGCAGGCAGTATCCAGCCGGGCCGGAAATACATGCGGCGGTTAGTACCGAAAGAAACGAAGCAGATCGCCGCGGCGGCCATCAACACACCCCCAATGAGCCACTCATGGTCGCGGTCGTGGCTGAGCGGATGCACCAGGATAAATACAGCGGATCCTGCCAGGATGACCGCGGCCAGATACAGCAGCCGGCGGCCCAGATTAGCTGATACTTTCATTATCGCTCTCCCTCCGCATCATTCCCAGCCGGGCAACATAACTGTCACGGCACATTTCCTCTATACCGTACTCCGCACGGAAGCCCAGCAGCCGGGCCGCTTTGGACGGATCCGCATAGCACTCGGCGATATCGCCCGGACGGCGTTCGGTGACAATATACGGGATGCGCACATTATTGACCTTTTCAAAAGTATTGATGAGCTCCAGCACACTGTAGCCGCGGCCGGTTCCTAAATTGACCGCCTCGATAAAGCAGCCGTCGTCAAGATGCTCGACCGCCTTCACATGGCCCCGCGCCAGGTCTACCACATGTATGTAATCGCGCACGCCGGTGCCGTCGGGCGTCGGATAATCCGCGCCGAACACCGTCATCTTTTCCAGTTTGCCGAACGCGGTATCCAGAATGCGCGGCATGATATTATTCGGGATCCCGTTGGGATCTTCGCACAAAAGCCCGGACTGATGGCCGCCCACCGGATTGAAATACCGCAGCAGGAAGATCGACCAGGAATCGTCGGATCTGTACAGATCGCGCAGAATGTCCTCTATCATCAGTTTGGTGCGGCCGTACGGATTGGTCACGGACAACGGCTCGTCTTCAGTGATCGGAACTTTGCGCGGATTGCCGTACACGGTGGCGGAAGAACTGAAGACCAGTTTTTTCACGCCGTAGCGCCGCATGACGTCCAGCAGATTCAGCGTACCGACAATATTGTTGTTATAGTACATGAGCGGTTTTTCCACCGACTCCCCTACCGCTTTATATCCCGCGAAGTGGATCACGCTGTCAATACTGTTCTCGCTGAATATATGCTCAAGAGCCGAGATATCCAGCATATCCGCACAGTAAAACCGGAGCTTGCGGCCGGCGATCCGCTCGACACGGTCGATCACGGAGGGTTTGCTGTTATAAAAATTATCGAACACGGTGAGTTCGTACCCCGCGTTCAGAAGTTCCACACATGTATGACTGCCTATAAAGCCGCTGCCGCCTGTTACCAATATGCTCAAAAGAAACAACCTCCGATCAGGAATTTGTTACATGGCTGATTTTACACAAAACCGCCCCGGATTTCAAGTGCCGGATACCGGTTCGCTCACTTTGTCAGATACGAAGCGGCGCCGTTTCCGGCCGCACGGCCGGTGGAGAATGCCACCGTAAGATTATATCCGCCGGTCAGACCGTCCACATCAAGTACCTCCCCCGCGAAAAACAGGCCCCGGCACAGTTTTGAACACAGCGTGGAAGGCTCGATCTCATCGAGTGAGATCCCGCCCTGCGTAACGATGCCGTGATCCGGGTCTTCGGGCCATAGGGGCGTCAATACAAAATGCTTCAGCGTTTTCACCAGCGCCCGCCTATCGGCGGTCTTCAACTGCGCCACCTGCGCGTGCGGGTCAATACCGCTCATCTCCGCGACCGGTGCGGTCAACGCCGCAGGCAGCAGATCCTTCAGCGCGTTGGCCGCCTGTTTAGCATGATATTTCTCCAGATCACGGGAAAGCCGGGCGGACAGCGTCACCTCATCCAGCGCGGGTTTGAGGTCCAGTTCGATCCGGAAGCGGTCATCAGCGTTAAGTTTATCATAGATCGCCGGGTCGAAGGCAATATACCGCTTCAGTTCAGAATTGTCCGCTGTGACCGCGCGGCGGCCGGCTGCACGGCGGGATGCGGCCGGAGCATCACGCCCGGCGGCAATACTGACCGCCCGCTCGATATAAAAACGGCTCAGCGAAAGCACGACCGGCCCGGTAACGCCCGCATCGGTGAACATAAGCTCTCCGAAATCTTCAAAAACGCTTTTATTTGCCTCATAAAGGCGTATTGCGGTGTTTTTGAGGGTAAGACCCTGCAGCGAGGCGCAAAGCGCTTTTTCGCGGCACTGCAGGCCTACCAGCGAAGGCAGCGGATAAGCGATCGAATGACCGGTATCCCGGGCCATTATATAACCGCTGCCGTCGGAGCCGGTAAGCCGGTAAGTAATGCCACCGGTGGCCAGAATGACGCACCGGCCGCCCAAAGAGTACGGTTTGCCGTTCAGCAGACCGTCAACGCCGCTTACAATGCCGTTCCCGGTCAGCAGTTTACGCGCTTTATAATCGTAGAGCACCGGTACCTTTAGTTCTTTCAGCCGGCGCACGAAAAACTCGGCCACATCGTACGCGCGCCCGGAGGCCGGAAATACCCGCCCGCCGCGTTCTTCAATGGTCTCAAGCCCGCCTTCGTTTAAGTAACTGATCAGATCGATATTGGAGAACCGTTTCAGCGACGACAGCATAAAACGGTCTCCGGACACCAGATTGTCCGTGAGACCGCGGAAGTCACAGTTATTGGTAATGTTGCAGCGGCCTTTTCCGGTGATGCGCAGTTTGCGGCCCAGCAGTTTATTCTGTTCCGCTAAGATTACGGAAAAACCCCGCTCAGCCAGCGTGATCGCCGCCATCATACCTGCCGGACCGCCGCCGATGATCACTGAATCGTATACTTTTACGGTGCCGGCCATATTGTCCCCCGCTCAAAACTCAGATATAGTGCGCCATGCGGGACGCGTCGGAATTGTCCTCGTCGTAGCCGTAAAGCCGTAACTGACGGAGCTTGAAAAATTTGAGCGCGGGCTGCGGGAACAGCGCGTAAGTAAGCACGTCTTCTTCCTGCTGGATATACGACGCCGCTTCGGCGCGCAGCTGCGGCAGACGGTCTTCGAGCAGATCGGCGGGACGGCAGTCAATGACCGGTTTATCGCCCAGAATCCGCTTTTGAAATCCGGGATCGATCGGCGCGGGCGTACGGCCGTATTCACCGGCGGCAACGCCCTTAACTTCATTGGTAACGATCTTGTACCTCTCGCCGGACAATACGTTCAGCACCGCCTGGGAACCCACGATCTGGCTTGTGGGCGTAACCAGCGGCGGATAACCCAGATCCGCTCTCACCCGCGGCACTTCTTCCAGTACCGCGTCGAATTTATCCATGGCCCCCGCCTGTTTGAGCTGGGAGACCAGATTGGACAGCATTCCGCCGGGGATCTGATAGATCAGCGCGTTGATATCGGGACACATCATGCGCGCGTCCAGCCGCCCGTCTTTAACGTACTTTTCCCGTATAGGACGGAAATAAGCGGAGATCTCGCTGAGTTTTTAGATGTCGAGTCCGGTATCATATTCGGTACCGGCGAGGGCGGCAACCATCGGTTCCGTGGGCGGCTGCGACGTGCCCATCGAGAACGGCGACAATGCGGTGTCAACGATGTCTACGCCGGCCTGTATCGCCCGCATATATGTCATGGATCCCAGGCCGCTGGTGTAGTGCGTATGCAGTTCGACCGGCACGGAAAGGCTGGCTTTAAGAGACTTGATAAGTGTGTACGCGTCCTCCGGTTTAAGCAGACCGGCCATGTCTTTGATGCAGACGGACTGGGCGCCCATTTCTTCGAATTTTTTCGCGTCTCGGACAAATATCTCGGCACTGTGGAACGGGCTGGTAGTGTAGCTGATACAGCCCTGCGGATGTCCGCCTTCTTTGATGCAGACTTCCATCGCTTTGCTGAGATTGCGCGGATCGTTGAGCGCGTCGAAAATACGGATAATATCAATGCCGTTGGCCACCGAACGCTGTACGAACGCTTCCACGACGTCATCAGGATAGTGCTTGTAACCTAAAAGGTTTTGACCGCGCAGCAGCATCTGCAGTTTGGTTTTTTTTGCACGCTGCCGGATGGCGCGGAGCCGCTCCCAGGGATCTTCATTCAGAAAACGCAGGCAGGCGTCAAAGGTGGCGCCGCCCCAGCACTCCAGCGCGTTGTACCCGATATCATCAAGCATCTCGATAGCGGGCAGCATTTCCGCCAGGGTCATTCGGGTGGCGATCAGCGACTGGTGCGCGTCACGAAGGATCGTTTCGGTTATACGGACTCTACTCATAAATAAACCCCAAAAAGTGATAAGTGATAAGTTTATAGTTTCAAGTTTTAAGTTTTAAGTTTTAAGTTATGGATTATAAGTAACGAGCTCGGCGCCGGCACTCACGGAACTGCCCGCGGATACCGGGACCGTGGCCACCGTACCGTCTTCCGGCGCGGTGATCTCATTCTCCATCTTCATCGCTTCAAGTACGAGGAGCTTGTCGCCGGCTTTGATCTTGTCCCCCGGTTTTACATAGACACGCAGGATCGCGCCGGGCATCGGGGCTTTGACGGATCTTCCGCCGCTCGCCGCTGGCTTTTCCGCAGGCAAGACTGCGGTAACGGGGTCGGGATTTACGGCCGGCACATTGACCGCGCCTTCCGCCGCGAGTTCTTCAACTTCTACTTCGTATCTGGTGCCGTTTACGGTAACGCAGTATTTTTTGATCATGTTGCCGCCTCCGTTTTATATGATTCTTAAATAGTCTATTACCCGGTTCCGGGTCTCGGCCGGGTCGATGACGTCGTCCAGCAGGCTCTCGTATCCCGCGGCTTCCGCGGTGGAATACTGCCGTTTATAAAGGTCAATATACTTTGTCCTCGCCGCTGCCGGATCCGGATCTGCTTTGATCTGATCTTTGTATTTCATCAGCGCCGCGGCGGCGGGGTCAATGGCGTCCACCGAAGCACCGCGCCAGGCGTAGGCAATGCTGCCGGCGTTGTCAACGGATGCAGCCATAATAACTGCCGCCAGCTCGCCGCACGCGGTACCGGTGATAAAGCTTACAGAGCCGCGGCGGGAGAGGTTGTGCCCGGAAGCGTTCATGCTGCTCATTGCGTCACACAGCCGCGCGATACATGCCGGCAGTTCTTCTGCTTCCGCGCTGCTGCGGGCAAAAATGCCGGAAAAATCCAGCAGATTGACCCCGGGGATGCGGAACGCCCGGCAGAATTCGGTAAATGACGCAAGCTTACGGATCCCTTTGGCCCCGACTTTTCCGTCGGTCTCGGAAGTATCGAAACCGATCACGCCGGCCGCACGGCCGCCGAACGCCGCAAAGCCGGTGATCACTTCGCGGCCGTAGTTGCAGCCCAGTTCTAAAAAGTCAGCATCGTCGGAGATCGCTTTGATCAGCTCGCGGCCTCTAAGACCGGCGATATCCCCGGAGGGCTCTAAAGTGAAATCAAAATCAAATTTAGGCATGCCGGAACGGTGGGATTCGGGCAAGAACGATATCAGTTCGGTCAATCCGGACCGGAGCGCCGCGGTATCCGGATAAACACCGGCCAGTTTTTCCGCGTTGCCCGAGGCGCGCAGCCCCTGCGGCACCGGATCTTTGCCTGCCGCTGCATCCGGTTCGCCGTAAGCGAATGCCTTGACGCCCGCGGCGGAAACGGCGCCGAAATATGTGTCTTCACCGCACAAGTAAACGAAGTCGCACATTGACGCTAAAGCGGAATGTATGCCGATGCAGTCCGAACCGGCAACGCAGATCAGCGGGATCTTGCCTTTAGCGCGTTTTAAGGCGTTGATCAGACCGGTGTATGCTACCAGCGCCCGTGCGCCGCGGGAAATATCGATGGATGAACCGCCCAGGCACATAATAAAAGGAGCGCCGTGCACGACCGCAGCCTCCAGAGTTCGGATCACTCTGTCGGAAAAGTTCCTGCCGTGCAGCGCTCCCGTACCGGATGATTCGTCAACGGCCGCAAAAACGAGCCGCTCACCCAGCGTACCGTAGCCGGTAACGAGGCTGTCGCCGGAGGTATCGCCGAGTCCGTCGCCCCGTGCCAGTACCAGCGTTTTTACAAATGAATCTTCGTCAAAAAGTTCGTCATACTTGATTTGAGGCAATTCATGACCCACCTTTCTGTACGTAAGATCGGATAAGCACCAATCATCTTTATTTTATCAAATTTGAGAGATAAAAGCAACTATTCTGTCGATGATTTTTTGCTCATTCGAATACGCTTCGAGCTGCCAGGACGCGGGCAGCGCGGCCCGGTGATCGTAAAATCGGTAACGCCGGTCGATAAGCAGCACGAACCCGCGGTCGGTCTCGGTGCGGATGACGCGGCCGGCAGCCTGGATGACTTTGTTGATGCCGGGATAAAAATAGGCATTATTATAGCCGTATCCTTCCTGCTGCGATTCGTAGTACGAGCGCATAAGTTCGGTATTGTCCCCCACCTGCGGCAGCCCGGTGCCCACGATGATCGTGCCGGAGAGCCGGGTGCCGGGCAGATCGACGCCTTCGGAGAAATTGCCGCCGAGCACGCAGAATCCCAACCTCAGCCCGTCCGGTTCCTGCCTGAAGCCGTCGAGAAATTCTTTCCGCAGCGCAGCGTCCGAACTGCGCGGCTGCACAAAAACGCAGCCATCACGGAAGTCTTCCGGGATCAGTTCGAGCACGGATTCCAGATAGGAATACGAATTGAAGTAAACGATGTAATTGCCTTTTTTTAACGCGGTGCCGAGGGCTACGATAAAAGCGGCCAACCGGCCGTATGAATCGGCGCGGTATTTATAACGGGTGTCGAAGCCGGTCGCCGCGAGCACGAGCAGATTTTCCCGCGGAAACGGCGATTCGAACTGTACGAACGGCGCGTCGGGATAACCCAGTTGCCCTGAATAATAGTTTGCGGGCAGCAATGACCCCGAAAACAAAACGGTCCCGCGGCCAAGAGCGCATTTATCATGAATTATTCGCGCAGGGTCAATACACACGAGCGAAACAGTACGATCGCCTTCTTCGCCGGTCGTTCGCAGCGTAAATCCGCCGTCTTTGGCGACCTCATGCATTTTCATAAAGTGCAAAACATCAAAATATTGCAACCGCAAAGCATCGTTTTCGTGCGATTCCAGATACTCCGCCGCGGCATTGGTGAACTGGTCAAGCTGCTGTAGAAACTCTTTCGAAAGCAGCCCGCCCGGCACCGGCTCTTTTGAACACGGGTCTGTCCCCTGTTCAAAAAGCAGGTCTGACCCCTGTTCAATAAACTCGGCAGTCTTGAGGCAGTTTTTGCCGATGCGCAGGCGTTTTTTGCCTTTGGCAAGTTTTGCAAAATCGGAGGCGTTGAGATAGGCGGAGTACATCGACCTCACCCGGTCCGGGAGCTGGTGGGCTTCGTCAATGAGGAAAAAGAATTGACCGCCTTTACCCTCGAAATAGCGGCGCAGAAAGCTTTCGGGATCGAACAGATAGTTGTAGTCGCAGATTATTACGTCGCAGAATTCGGACAGGTCCAGCATCAGTTCGAAGGGACAGACACAGTGTTTGCGGGCAAGTACTGAAATAAACCGGCGGTCAAAACAGCGTTCGGGTCCAAGTATTGCCTCCTGAATCGCGGCGTCAACACGGTCGTAATGCTCCCGGCCCGCGTCACAATTTTCCGGATCGCATTTAAAATTGCGGTTATTGCCCGAACCGCCGGCCGCGGCTTCGAAAGAGCATATCTTATCTTTAGCCGTTAGGACACAATAACGCAGTTCCCCGGCGTTTTGACCCGCGAGTTTAAGCGCGTCAAACGGAGGCCGCGCGCCTTCACCGCGAGCGGTAAAATAAAAGATCGCAGATTTTTCGCCGTCTGAGAAACGCATCGCTTTCAGCGCGGGATAAAGTGTGCCCGCAGTCTTGCCGATACCGGTGGGCGCCTGGCACAACAGTACACTGCCGTCAAAAGGCGCTAACGTGTTGTAAACATTGACCGACAGCCGCCGCTGGCCTTCCCGGAAGCGATCGAATATAAACGGCAATTCACGCAATTGTTGACGGATCCGGTCGTTGTGAACGTTCATCAGCCGGACAAAACAGCCGTAACGGACCGCATACGGTCGCAAAAACCGTGAAACACTCTCCGGAGTTTCAGCAAACGAGTATATTTTCAGATCGTCATGATCCGAATACAGACCATAAATAATATCGATCCGCAGTTTGGCATCCGCAGGCAGTTCACGGGATTCGATGAACGCGTACACGGCTGCCTGAAGATAATGGGCCTTCGCGGCTGAAGCCGGATGTTCGTCCGCACTTTTGATCTCGCAGATCACCGTCGTGTCGCCATCTTTATAAACGCCGTCAATACGCCCTTCGAGCATAAATTCCGCCGGGTCAATACCGCTGTCGGCAAAATTGCTTGACAGTTCATTACTTTTATATTCCGTCAACCACTCCGGCTTTACAGTATACAAAACCGCTTTTTCTGCCATAAAACAGTCATGTTCCGCAGTCAACCGTTTCTGCACATGACGGTGAAAGCGTGCGCCTTCCAATGCTTTGCGATTTGAGAGAATACCCCCTGCGGTCAACCCGCATTCGCGCGTCAGCACCTCCGCAAATTCTCTGATTCCGATCAAGTCGTACCGCATTTCCGCACCTGCCAAACCGGTCAAATAAACATCATGAAGATCTCGTTGGCAAAATCAAGCCCCTGCGCAGTTAAATGATTACCCGCATCAATTAATCCCTGATTTCGCAAAGAATCCAGTTCGGTACTGAAATCCGACTCAAACGACGCACCGCTGAATAACCGTCTGTACCCCTCCGGGTCCGGCCCGGTAAGCTTCCGAAATCCCAGCATCATGTATTCCCGTTTTCGCGCTTGAACATCGAGCCGCTCCTGGATCTCATACCCAGTTCCTATTGAACACGGGTCTGTCCCCCTGTTCAAATCGTCGCTCTGCCGGAAGCGCAGAAAACTGCCGGAGCCATCGTTGACCGGCAGAAATGACACTGCCCCGAGACCCAGGCCGGTATACGGCGCGCCGCTCCAGTATTTCAGATTATGCCGGCTTTCGAGACCGGGTTTGGCAAAATTGGATATTTCGTATTGAATATAGCCGTTATCCGACAAAAAACCGCGAATTTCATTATACATTGCCCGTTCTTCCGTATCCGGCAGCTCGATCAGTTCTTGCCTTTCCCGCATCCGGTACAACTCTGTTCCAGGTTCGATAATTAGACTATAGAAACTCACGTGGGCAATATCATTGTCCACCGCAAAACGCAGGCAATCGCTCACTTCCCGCATCGACTGCGGCGCAGCCGTTGACAACTCCCGCACTCCCGGGATCCCGAATATAAAATCCAGATTGATGTTATCAAAATAATTGACCGCGAGCTCTGCTGCCCGTTTCGCGGTCTCAGCTGAATGCGCACGGCCCAGGATGCCGAGCAGCCGGTCGGAAAGGCTTTGAACACCCATGCTGAGGCGGTTGACGCCTGCCCCACGGTACGCGCGCAGTTTGTCGGCGGTGACGGTGCACGGATTGACTTCAATTGTGATCTCGGCGTCAGGCTCGATCGTAAAGACCGTTGTCAGCCTGTCCAGTAACCGGGCGATCAATTCCGCATCCACCAGTCCCGGCGTGCCGCCGCCAATATAAATTGTATCATATCTAAATGGCAATTTCACTTCCCGCGGCAGAAATTCGCCAGCCGCATTCGAACGGACCGAGATCGCGTCCAGCTGTGGATCCAGTGAACTGAAATATCGTGCGATCATATCATTTCCGTATTTTTTACGGCATTCGTCTGCACCAAAAGATAAAAAATCACAGTATCTGCACCTTTTCACGCAGAACGGCACATGTACATACAGACCCGGGATCAGCAGCTTATCACTTATCACTTCAAACTTAACACTTAAAACTTAACACTTAAAACTTAAAACTTGAAACTCGAAACCTGCAGCCGATCAGTTATCGCTGTCCAGCTTCAGCACCGTCAGGAACGCCTCCTGCGGCACCTCTACGTTGCCGAACTGACGCATGCGCTTCTTGCCTTCCTTCTGCTTTTCCAGCAGCTTCTTCTTGCGCGTAATATCGCCGCCGTAGCACTTCGCCAGCACGTCCTTCCGGTACGCCTTGACCGTCTCGCGGGCAATGATCTTGCCCCCGATGCACGCCTGGATCGGGATCTCGAACTGATGCCGCGGAATAACGTCTTTCAGCTTCTCTGCGATCTTCCGTGCGCGGCCGTACGCCTTCTCCTCATGCACGATGAAGGACAGCGCATCCACGATCTGCCCGTTCAGCATTATATCCAGTTTGACCAGTTTGGAAGGCTGGTAGCCGATCAGCTCGTAATCCAGCGACGCGTAGCCCCGCGTGCGCGACTTCAGCGCGTCAAAAAAGTCGTAAATTACCTCATTCAGCGGCAGGTTGAACGTCAATACGACGCGCGTTTCCTCCAGGTAGTCCATATTGACGAACTCGCCGCGGCGGTCGGTGCAGAGTTCCATGATATTGCCCACGTACTCCTTGGGCGTCATTATTGTCCCCCGCACCATCGGCTCCTCGATATGTTCGATAGTCGAAACATCCGGGAAATTGGACGGGTTGTCCAGTGTGATCACTTCGCCGGAAGTCAGGTACACGTAGTAAATAACGCTGGGCGTCGTGGTGAGCAGATCCAGGTCGAATTCCCGCGACAACCGTTCCTGAATGATCTCCAGATGCAGCAGCCCCAGGAAACCGCAGCGGAAGCCGAAGCCCAGCGCCTGGGACGTTTCCGGTTCAAATGTGAGTGAAGCATCATTAAGCTTCAGCTTAAACAGCGCGTCCCGCAGCGCGTCGTAGTCCGCGCCATCCACAGGATAGATACCGCAGAATACCATCGGCTGCACGGCTTTGTAGCCCGGAAGCGGTTCCGCCGCCGGACGGTCTTTCAGCGTCACCGTATCGCCAACAGTTGCATCCGTGATATCCTTGATCGCGGCGGCAATATATCCCACCTCGCCCGCGGAGATCTCCGCCGCCGGCAGCAGTGTGCCGGGCTTGAAGAACCCGACTTCGGTGACAGTGTATTCGTTGCCCGTGGACATAAAGCGTATCGTGTCGCCGCGTTTGACGCTGCCGTCCACGATACGAACATACACGATAACGCCGCGGTAAGCGTCATAATACGAGTCAAATACCAGCGCTTTGAGCGGCGCGGTCTCGTCACCCTGCGGCGCGGGGATCTTCTGCGCGATCTGTTCCAGCACTTCTTCGATTCCGATACCGACTTTGGCGGAGATCAGCGGCGCATCGTCCGCCGGCAGACCGATCACGTCTTCGATCTCTTTGCGCACCACTTCCGGCTGCGCCGCGGGCAGATCGATCTTGTTGATTACCGGCACGACTTCCAGATTGTGGTCAATTGCCAGATACACGTTGGCCAGCGTCTGCGCCTCGATGCCCTGGGAAGCATCCACCACCAGTACCGCGCCTTCGCACGCGGACAATGTACGGGACACCTCGTAGTTGAAGTCGACGTGGCCGGGAGTGTCGATCAGGTTGTACACGTATTCGTTGCCGTCGGAGGCTTTATAATTGAGCCGCACCGCCTGCGCCTTGATCGTGATGCCCCGTTCGCGTTCCAGGTCCATGTTGTCCAAAACCTGATCTTCCATCTCGCGCGCGGTCAATACGCCCGTCATTTCCAGAATGCGGTCCGCCAGCGTGGATTTGCCGTGATCGATGTGGGCAATTATGCAAAAATTTCGTATTTTATCTCTGTCTGCCATCTGTCTCAACCTGTCAGTAATTAATTGCCGCGGCGGCGCTCAACTGTATACTTCCGCCAGCACCTCCGCCAGCACCTCCGCCGAGCGCTGGGCTTCGGAAACGAGATTGCCCTCGAATCCCACCTCCACCAGCAGCGAGTTCGGCGCCAGCCCCTGATTGTACGGCGTCTTGCGAAGCGCGATGCCGCTGGATATGCCGGGCACCTTTTCCTCCAGCTTCTGTATCAGCAGGAATACGAGCTTGAAGTTTTCCTTCCAGTACGGGTTATTCTCATATACGTATTCGCCTTTGCTGCTGTCGTAATCCAGGCCGATAACGAACATCAGCTTCGCATACTTTTCGTCATTCAGTTCCGCCGTAGGTCCGTACAATTTGCCTTTGTACAGTTTGCCGTAGCCGTTGCGGTGCACATCCACCACGAACTTCGTATCGGGATTCGCCTCGAGTTCCCCGGCCAGCGTGACGATGCTGAGTTCGTAGGATTTAAGCGCGTCTTTACCGTCGTTGTGGACCGTGGTGTTATTGACGCCGCGGATGCCCAGCAAGTCAAGCCGGTCGTACAGCGCGGTGCCGGCAGCCACGACGTTGGAAGCGTTGTCCTCCGACGTATACCAGCGCTTCTCGTGCAGCTGCTCTTCTTCGGTCAGACAATAGCCCTCGTAAGTATGCGTATAAAAGACTACGAACTGAGCACTGCCTTCCGGCGTGAAGCGGCGCAGTTTGAGCGGTTCGGCGAAGATCTCGCGAAGCGGCAGCGGCTTGTTCACGTACTCATTTTCGATGCCGACGCCGCTGATGTTGATAAAAGAGCTTTTAGTAGGAATCGTAAATTTATCGTCCGGTATGCCGTCCACGACCAGCGCGTCACCGGTGAAGCCGTCTTCCGGAACTACCTGCTTGGTTATAATATAACCGTTTTCACTGAAATTAAATGAGTAATAATTGAACAACTCGGGCTCGGGCGTGGCGGTAGGTCCGGGCGTAGCGTTGCCGGCAGGCGTATTTACAGGCTTAGCCGGCGCGGGCGTTACAGGGGCAATTTCGCCGCCCACCTTGAGCACCGCGGAATCTGGAAATATCGCGTCGGCGGCGCTGCGGGAACCGATCGAACTGCCCCTGGTGCCGGCATCAGCTTTGCCGCCGTACCTGCCAACTGCTATGACGGACAATATCGCGACCGTCAGCAGTTCAAACGCCAGAAGCGCAAATATAAGTCTTACATCCTTGGATTTTTTCATGTTCAGCAACCTCGCGCGTTGTCCGCGCCGTTATTATCATCAGCCGGGGCGCTGCCGCCGGCAGTACGGGATTCCAGGTTCCGGAACGCCGTGGCGAGCATCAGCCGGATGCGGTTGAGCTGATTGACCTCGGACGCGCCGGGGTCATAGTCAACGGCCACGATATTCGAGCCGGGATACTGCCTGCGCAGTTCTTTTATCATGCCTTTGCCGGTCACATGGTTGGGCAGACACGCAAAAGGCTGCATGCAGATGATGTTCGGCGCACCGGCATGTATTAATTCTACCATTTCCGCCGTCAAAAACCAACCCTCTCCGGTACAATTTCCTAAAGAAAGTATTTCTTTGGCCATGTCCGCGAGCTGATAGATGGTTTTCGGCGGTTCAAAACGGGCGCTGCGGGCAAGCGCGCGCCGGATCGGACGCCGCACCGCCTCCAGTGCACATATCACAAGTTTGGCCGTACGTTCGCCCCGGGCGGATTCCGCG
>JAFZSK010000074.1 GCA_017620915.1 Clostridia bacterium
AGAATTTCTTCCTCAGATAGTGTAAAATTGATTTGAGCCATTGTTCATTACCTCCTGTCTTTTGGTTGTGCAAGTTCATTATACAGGATCGAGCAGTGGCTCGCATTTTAAATTTACACCATTATACGGACATAACCGTTTTTGTTTATCTTTGGCGCCTTCTCGGGCTTATTCAGAAAGCAGAAATAAACAAAAACGAGATAATCTTCCGATTTTGTTTATAAAAACACATGCAGAAGAGGGTTTTGTCTGAAAAAACGAGCATGAACGCCCGGATAAATAAACAAAAACCGTCAATGACATGAGTTTTTGTTTATTTTCGGCGGAAAAAACGCCAAAAAACGAAAACGACCGACGTTGCCCGTTCCCGCAAACGATATCTGTGTGAAGCTTGGACGTTGTATTGTCACTACATAATCCGGAGCAGCGCCATCTGTATATTCAAAGTTGCAAATTCCGCCGGTTTGCGCTATTATTATAAGGTTAATACTCAAAACCGGGCCGGAAATGTCCGGAAACGGAGAGTATTGACGCGAAAGGGTCTGATGGGATGACATATAAAAGTACAAGAGGCGCGGTAAGCGGCGTGAGCTTTTCGGAGGCGGTGCTGAAGGGTATTGCCCCCGACGGCGGCCTCTTTGTGCCGGAGCAGAACGTCCGGTTCGATTCGCTGGCGCTGGCGGAAATGTGCGAGATGGATTACAAGACTCTCGCTGCGCACATTTTCCGGAAATACGCCACGGACTTTACGGACGGCGAGATCGAGTACTGCGTTGACCGCGCGTACGGCAGCGGCAGCAGATTCGACGGTCCGGATCCGGCACCGGTAACGCATCTCAACGGGACGCTCAGCGTGCTGGAACTGTGGCACGGACCCACGGCGGCGTTCAAGGACCTGGCGCTGCAGGTATTGCCGGCGTTCATGTCGGTGGCGCTCCGGAAGCGCAGCGAGCAGAGCCGGAAGATCGCGATATTGACCGCCACGAGCGGCGATACGGGCAAAGCGGCGCTGGAGGGGTTCCGGGACGCGGACGGCATCGACATAATGGTGTTCTTCCCCGAAAAAGGCGTCAGCGAGATCCAGAAGCGTCAGATGATCACGCAGGAGGGCAAAAACGTGCGCGTCGTGGCCGTCAGCGGCAACTTCGACGATGCCCAGACCGGCGTGAAGCATATTTTCGGCGACCGCGAGTTCAATGAACTGCTGTCCGAGCACGGCTGGCAGCTGTCCTCCGCGAATTCCATCAATTTCGGGCGGCTGCTGCCCCAGATCGTGTATTATTTCCACGCGTATTTCGCGCTGGTGCGGTCCGAGCGGATCAGCATGGGTACGAAGGTCAATTTCGTTGTCCCCACCGGCAACTTCGGCGATATTCTGGCTGCGTACTACGCGTTCAAAGCCGGGCTCCCCGTGGGCAAGCTCATCTGCGCGGCCAATTCCAACAACGTGGTCTCCGACTTCCTGCGCACCGGCTTCTACGACGCCAACCGCGAATTCAAACTCACCATCTCCCCCGCCATGGACATCCTGATCTCTTCCAACCTGGAGCGGCTGATCTACGACATGTCCGGCGAAGATGAGAAGGCCACGGCGCGGCTGATGATGGAACTGGGCAAACAGGGCTGCTACAACGTTTCCCGCAGCACGCTCGCGGGCATCACGAGCCTGTTCTGGTCGGACTGGTCCTCCGAGGACGAGACCCGCGCCGCCATCGCGGGCGTCTGGAAAGAGAGCCGCTACCTGATCGATCCGCATACCGCCGTAGGCATCGACGTATACGACAAATACGTGATCTCCACCGGCGATATGACGCCGACGGTGGCCGTTGCCACCGCCAGCCCGTTCAAGTTCAACCGGAGCGTGGCGGAGTCAATTGCCGACGCGAACGATCCGGCGCTGCGCGACAAACTCGCGGCGGTCAACGAATTCGAGCTGCTGCGCCTGTTGTCCGACTCCACGGGCTGCCGCGTACCGGCTTCCCTCGCCACCCTCGAATCCCGGCCCGTATTGCACAACCGCGTCTGCGCCACCGCGCGCATGAAGGAGGAAGTGCAGAACTTCCTCACCGGCAGCCTCGGCAGCGAGCCCGCGGCATTCTGAAACGGACGGGCACGGCAGCGAGCCCGCGGCATTCTGATACCTCAAGCAGAAAGGATCTGGCTTTTATGTATAAAATAGCAGTTTGCGGCTGCGGTGTCGTAGGTTCCGGCGTATGTGACGCCCTGCTCGATCAGCACGAAAAGCTCAGCCGCCGCTTTAACCGGAAAGTAGCGCTCGCGTACGTACTGGACATCAAGGACCTGACCGGTACCCGGTACGCGCCGTATAAGGTGAGCGATCTGGACACGATCCTGAACGACCGCGAGACCGAAGTCGTGGTGATCACCATCGGCGGACTGGATCTGGCCGCGGATTACTGTTTCCGGGCGCTGCGGGCGGGCAAGCACGTTGTCACCTCCAACAAAGCTGTGGTGGCGGCGTACGGCCCCGAGCTGGAAAAGCTGGCGTTTTCTAAAGAGCGCCGTTTTATGTACGAAGCCAGCGTGGGCGGCGGCATCCCGATCATCCGGCCGCTGAACATCTGCCTGTTCGCCAACGACATCACCGAGATCCAGGGCATATTGAACGGCACCACCAACTACATGCTGACCGGCATGTTCAAGCGGCACGCGTCTTTCGACGAGATGCTGGCCCGGGCGCAGCGCAAAGGGTACGCCGAGGCGGATCCTACCGCGGACGTGGACGGGTTCGACGCCGCGCGGAAAATAGCGATATTGTCCTCCATCGCGTACGGCGGGTTCGTGGATTACCGCAACGTGCCGTGCCGCGGAATACGGGAGGTGGCGTTTATTGACCACGAGCTGGCGGACAAAGCCGGTTTCGCGGTGAAGCTCATCGCGGGCAGCCGTTTCGAGGACGGCAAGGTGTACATCAGCGTCGAACCTAAACTGGTGCGGCGCGGCCACCTGCTCTCCGACGTCAATTCCGTCTACAACGCCATCCTGACCAAAGGCTCGTATACCGGCGACACGCTGTTCTACGGGCAGGGCGCGGGCAAAGAGGCCACCGCCAGCGCAGTCGTGGGCGATATCATCGAACTGCTCGGCGCGCCGAAAGCCTTTGCGCTGCCGGATTTCGCCGTCAAAAACGCGACGGTGCTGCCGGACGACCGGCCGTGCCGCTACTATATCCGTATGAAATCGCTGAAACAGCCCGCGGCGGGCGCGCTGATCGACATTTTCGGCGACGATACGCTGTGCCTGTTCTCCAAACTGGAGCGGGATCCCTGGGAAGAGGGCGATCCCTCCACCGTCAGCGCCGTCATTACGCCGCCCTTCACCGCCGCGGAACTGGAAGAACACGTCCGCGGGCTGGACGCGCTGGGCGCGCGGGTCCGGATGACGATGAAAGTGCTGGATTGACCGGAGGTAACGAACGATGAAAGTGATCAAATTCGGCGGCAGCTCCATGGCGGACGCCAAGCAGTTTAAAAAAGTGGCCAATATCGTGTTGTCCGACCCCGAACGCCGCGTGGTGGTAGTTTCCGCCCCCGGCAAGCGCGGCGAGAACGACACTAAAGTCACCGACCTGCTCATCTCCCTGGCGGAGACCGTGCGGGACGGCGGCGACGTGACCGCGGGTGTGGCGCGCGTGGTGGAGCGGTACGAATCCATTGCCCGCAATCTCAAGCTGGATCGCGCGATCGTTGACACCATCCGCAAAGACCTGTTCAGTCGCATAGCGTCGCGCGGGGACAGTTACGCCAAATTTCTCGACTGCATGAAAGCCGCCGGCGAGGACAATTCCGCCAAACTTATGGCCGTGTACCTCAAGAGCCGCGGCTGCAACGCCGAATACGTGAATCCCAAAGACGCGGGCCTGTTCCTCACGGAGGAGTTTGGCAATGCGCAGGTGCTGCCCAAGTCGTACGACCTGCTGAAGCAGCTGAAGGACCGGGATTCCATCATCGTGTTCCCCGGTTTCTTCGGGTATTCCGAAGAGGGCGACGTGGTGACGTTCTCCCGGGGCGGTTCCGACGTCACGGGCGGTATCCTGGCGGCGGCGCTGGGCGCGGACGTGTACGAGAACTTCACCGACGTGGACTTCGTGTATGCGGCGAATCCGCATATCGTTGACAACCCCTTCCCGATCCCCCTGTTCACGTACGAGGAGATGCGCGAGTTGTCTTACGGCGGGTTCAGCGTGCTGCACGAGGAGGCATTGGCGCCGGTGTACAGTCTGGGCATCCCGGTCAACATCCGCAACACCAACAACCCCGACGCACCCGGCACGTTCATCGTGGCTGATGACAAAGCGCCGAAATCCACGTTCCCGGTGGTAGGCATCGCGGCGGACAAAGGCTTCATGACGATCCACGTTTACAAATACATGATGAACCGCGAGATCGGCTTCGGCCGCCGGCTGCTGCAGATCCTGGAGGAAGAGGGCATCTCGTACGAGCACACGCCTTCCGGTATCGACAGCATCTCCATCATCATCCGCGAGGTCAACTGCCCCGACGATAAGCTGGCCCGCGTCGTGGAGCGCATCAACGCGACGTTGGGGGTCAATTCCGTGCACGTTGTCCACGACCAGGCCATCGTGATGCTGGTGGGCCGCGGCATGACCCGGTCGGTCGGTATCGCGGCGCGCGCGGCGGAGGCGTTCAACCACGCCGGCATCAACATCAACATGATCAACCAGGGCTCCAGCGAGGTCTCCATCATGTTCGGTGTGGAGGGCAAGGACGCGAAGCCCGCAGTCAAGGCGCTGTACGAAGAGTTCTTCGACTGAGCTCCGATCCGTCAATTAAGTATTAAAAAAAGCTGCCTGCACTCCCCCCGGGAATACAGGCAGCTCTTTTCTTTATGCTATCTCAGGCTTACTTTTTCTTCTTTTTGGCACCTATGACTGCCGCAGCAACGATTCCCGCTACAGCCGCCGCGGCCACAACGCCGATAGCGATCCACAGACCGGCCTTGTTGGAATTGCCCTTTTCCTGCGTATCTTTCGGAGCGTCGGTGGTCTTCGGAGCTTCGGTCGGATCCGGAGCCTTGGTAGCCGGGGCTTCGGTCGAAGCCGCCGTCGGAGCCGCGGTCAACGCGCTTTCCGGGCGTCCCGCCTCGCCTGCGCCGCGTCCCATTCGCGCTTTTCTTCTGCCGTCTCCAGGATCAGTCCGGGCACGGGCACGGGGCGCTCGTCTTCGCCAATTGCCACCATCGTCACGTACGCGGTGTTGATCTCATGGCGCGTGCCGTCCAGATTTTCCACGTAGGTCTTGACGCAGATGTCCATCGAAGTGCGGCCCGCGTACACGATGTGCCCGCAGAGCAGGATCGTGTCGTTGGCGTACGCCGGGGCTTTGAATACGAGTTCCGACACGCAGACGGTGGTCACGTTGCGGTTCGAGTGGCGGCGCGCGGTGGCGGCGGCAACGATATCGATCCACGCCAGCAGTTGTCCCCCGAACAGGCGGTTGTAGCCATTCAGGTTGCTCTGGGTCAATATCTGTATCTGCTCGGTATACGAATCCGCCACGCGCTTGTATTCCATGGTATCGTCAGTTGTCCCTCCGCGCTCCGGCCGTCAACGGTCCTCTCTGAAATATGACACGCCCAGCGAGGCCGGCGGCTGATTCTCGCGCCGGTTGATTATACTGGTAACTATGAGGACGAGGATCGTCACCACATACGGCAGTGTCTTGATCAGGTTGGATGTAGCCATATTCACGCTGACACCAAACACGGGCAGGTACGAGGCCAATATAAACAGCGCGCCGAATACGAACGAGCCGATTATACTCAGGTACGGCCGCCAGAGCGAGAATATAACCAGCGCCACGCTGAGCCAGCCCATTGCTTCGATCGACAGGTACGCCTCCTGCGACCCCTGATAGTCCATAATGTAAAACAAACCGCCCAGCGCCGCGATGCCCGAACCGATGATCGTAGCAACATATTTATATCGAGTAACGTTGATGCCTGCCGCGTCTGCCGTAGCCGGACTTTCGCCCACTGCCCGCAGATGCAGACCAACGCGGGTGCGGGTAAGAATGATCGACGCCACGATCGCGATCGCAATACCTAAAAATACCATTATGCCGCAATACACCAGCGATGATTTTTGTCCGGCGAACGGGAACCGATAATAATCCAGTGCTTTCAGATAATGGATCACAGGGGTCTCGCTGTTGGCCGGCTTCTTTGCCAGCGTGTAAAACAAATATTTCGTCAATCCGATGCCAAAAATCGTCATGGCAAGTCCGGTAACATTTTGATTAGAACGCAGCGTGACTGTCAAAAAGCTGTAAAGCAGACCCATCAGCGCACCGCCCGCGAACGCCGCCAGCAAGCCTATGATCACGATCAGCCACGGCGGCAGATTTCCCGCGGCACACATAATGTTCAACGCCGCGCAGCCGCACGCGCCGCCTACGCCCATGATGCCCGGAATACCCAGATTCAGATGCCCGGCTTTTTCAGTGATGATCTCGCCGGTAGAACCGTACAGGAATGTGATGCCGAAGGCAAACGCATTGATCAGGAAGTCCAGAAATAACATTACGACTCATCCCCTTTCTCCTGCACAACGGAGGTGTGTGCTTTTTTGCGGAAATGAATGCTGTATCTGATAAAGAACTCACAGCCGATTACAAAGAACAGTATAATACCGATCATAACGTCAGGCAACGCTGTGCTTACGCTGAAGCTGCTGGTGATCTGTCCCGCGCCCTGATTCAATGCCGCCAGCAGAAGCGAGGTCAATATCATGACGAACGGATTGAACTTGGCCAGCCATGCCACGATTATGGCGGTAAATCCGAGTCCGCCGACGCTGGTTGCCGTCACGGAGTGATCCAGCGCCGCCACAAGAAGGAAACCGGTAAGACCGCAGATCGTACCTGTAAGGATCATTGTCCGGATTATGACCTTTTTCACATTGATACCGATATACCGCGCCGTGCGCGTACTTTCGCCAACCACGGAGATCTCATAACCCGGTTTGCTGTAATTCAGGTATACAAACATGAATACCGTTGTGATCAATGTAAATATAAGAATCAAGATGTAGTCATTGCCCAGCGTTGGCAAATGACCGTGATCCAGGATGCCCAGCACGCTGGAACTGTCCGGCGTCCATTTCACCAGACAGAATGCCACAAAGTATGTAGCCACGTAGTTCATCATGAGTGTGAACAACGTCTCGTTCGAATTCCACAACGCTTTAAATATGGCAGGAATGACCGCCCATATGATGCCGGCAGTTATCGACGCAGCCAGCATCAGCAGCAGAAGCAGCCATTCCGACTTTGCCAGTTTATCTCCAAAGTAATATGTGACTGCCGCCGCGGCCAGCGCGCTGATCAGTACCTGCCCTTCGGCGCCGATGTTCCAGAATTTCATCCGGAACGCCGGGGTCAGCGCCAGCGCGATCAGCAGCAGGATCGCGGTATCCTTTGCCAGCATCCAGAGGCGAATATTGGCAGACATACGGTTAATTCCGAAAAGACCTTGGAAAAAATTAATCAGAAAATCCGCGGGTTTTGCTCCGATAAGGAAATAAGCCAGCATCGAGCATAGTAAAAAAGCAACCACGATGGCGGCAATTCGTATCACTATCCCTTTCCACGGCGCGATCGTCGATCTGCGAGTTATGTGGATAAGCGGCTCTTTGGTTGAAGCTCTGCTCATTGCCGTTCACCTCCATCCTTTTTGTCAGACCCATCGTCCGGCGCGTCATGGGATTTGGTCATCAGGAAACCGACTTCCTCTTTTGTGGTTTGCCTTGCGTCCAATATGCCGGAGACCCGGCCGGAATTCAGCACCAGCAGGCGGTCGGACAATGCCAGCAGCACATCTAGATCCTCGCCTACAAATATCACCGCTACGCCGTTCGCCTTCTGTTCATTGAGAAGGTTGTAGATCGCGTAGGAAGAATTGATATCGAGGCCGCGCACAGGGTACGCCGCCATGAGCAGCGACGGCGCGGAGGCAATCTCGCGGCCAACCAGAACTTTCTGAACGTTGCCGCCGGACAACCGTCTCACCGGTGTCTGCAGGTTCGGTGTTACCACGCCGAGATCGTTGACTATATCCTGCGCCAGCTGCCGGGGCTGATTGCGGTCCAGCAGGCTGAAGGGGCCGTTTCGGTAACTGCGGAGCATTACGTTGTCCGTTATGTCCATGCTGCCCACCAGACCCATGCCCAGCCGGTCTTCCGGAACGAACGACAATCGCACGCCCAGTTCGCGGATCTGCATCGGTGTCTTTTTGCGCAGATCGATGAGGTCGGAGTCGCTGCTGCCGTTTCCGTCGTTATCCCCGTCCCTGCCCGGATCGGCGTACAATATCTCGCCGGCCTCCGGAACGTAAATGCCCGCAATGGCTTCCAGGAGCTCGCGTTGACCGCTGCCTGCGATGCCTGCTATTCCCAGTATCTCGCCGCCGAACGCGGTGAATGATACATTGTCCAGGATCTGCATGCCGTCTTCGTTTTTACCGGACAGCGACGACACTACAAGGCGCCGTCTTATGTTTTCAGGAATCGCGCGGTCTATATTCAGCGTAACTTTTTTGCCCACCATCATTTCGGTGAGCGAACTTTCGGTGCTTTCCGCCGTGTTGACGGTGGCAATATGTTCACCCTTTCTCAGCACCGCTACCCGGTCCGAAATGGCCAGCACTTCATGCAGCTTGTGGGTGATTATAATAATAGACTTGCCGTCCGCCTTCATTTTGCGCAGAACTTCGAACAGCTTGGAGGTCTCCTGCGGCGTCAGTACCGCGGTAGGCTCGTCAAGAATAAGAATATCCGCGCCGCGGTACAGCACTTTCAGTATCTCTACTGTCTGCTTCTGTGACACGGACATTTCGTGAATTTTCTGCGTCGGATCTATAATAAAACCGTAGCGGTCAGCGATCTGCCGCACGCGTTCATTGACTTCCCTGATGTTATATCTGGTGCCGTCTTTGACGCCCAGTACGATGTTCTCCGCAGCGGAAAACAGATCGATCAGCTTAAAATGCTGGTGGATCATGCCGATCTTGTACTTGAACGCGTCTTTCGGAGAGCTGATGACGACTTCTTCTCCGTCTATAAAAATCTGACCATCATCGGGATAATAAATGCCGGCCACCATGTTCATAAGGGTGGTCTTGCCCGAGCCGTTTTCTCCCAGCAGCGCCAGTATCTCGCCGTGCCGGAGTTCGAGGTCAACGTTTGAATTGGCTTTTATTGAGCCGAATGATTTAGAAATGCCCCGCAGCATCAGTGCCGGAGCCGTGAATTGATCCATAAGGCGTCCTCCTGAAAAAACAGTGGATGCGGCGGAAGGACCACGCAGCCGTTCCGCGATTCAAAAAGAAATAAGGAAGGCAGGCATGATGCCTGCCTTACCTTTAAATGTTAACTAACTACTAGTTCAGTTTGGTAATACCGTCGATGTTGATATCGAAGTACGGAGCGGAGCGGTACTCAGACTCGTGGAAGTAACCGTCTTTGATTACTTCGGTCTCACCTTTATAATCGCCCATGTCGTCAACATCAGCAAGGTAAGTGGTCAGCTCTTTGCCTTCAACAGTGAACTTCTTGGTGTCGAACACATGGATGGTGCCGTTGTCAAGTTTAGCTTTGTACTCGTCGATGATCTTCTGGGTATCGGCGGCAGCGGCTTTGGTGTTGACGTCGGTCAGTTTAACGGATCCGGTTCCAAGCGTGCCGGTCCAGTCGGTATCGATGGGTTTGCCGTCCATAGTCTGCCTGCAGATATATTCAACGTACGGCGCCCAGTCGATTCTGGAAGCAACGATGAAGGTGTTTTCGCAGGCGGGAAGGGTGGCACCGTTGTAGGACACGTTGGGAACCTTCGCTTCTTCGCAGGCGGAAGGAGCGCCCATAGAGTCGGCGTGCTGGCTGATCAGTACGCAGCCTTTGGCGATCAGCGCTTTAGCGGCGTTCTTTTCTTCAATCTCATCGTACCAGGAACCGGTGAACTGAACATCCATCGTGACTTCGGGAACGATCTCTTTAACGCCAAGATAGAAGGACGTGTAGCCGGAAACCACTTCCGCATAGGGGTACGCACCGACGTAACCGATGTGAGCAACGACAGAAGGATCGGCAGTCATCATCTCTTTAAGCTTGAGACCGGCGGCAATACCGGCAAGGAATCTGCCTTCATAAATAGAAGCAAACGCGTTGTGATAGTTATCAAGTTTCTCAGTATGTGCCTTGGTACCGGTAGCATGGCAGAACTGCACATCCTTGAATTCCTTTGCGGCCTTGATCATGTAAGTCTCATGACCGAAGCTGTCGGCGAAGATGACTTTGCAGCCTTCCGCAACCAGCTCTTTAGCGGTTTCGTAGCACTTATTTGATTCGGGGATGTTCTTCCTGATGATGACCTGATCATCGGAAAGTTTCAGAGCTTTCTGCGCTTCTTTTACGGCGTTGATGAAGTTGTTGTCGTACGTTGACAGTTCATCGTGAAGCAGAATAACACCGATTTTGAAATCATCGGCTTTTTTGCAGCCCGCAAGTCCGACGCAAAGACCGGCCACCATCATGACCGCCAGGCAGAGAGCAAGAAGTTTCTTAAACATCGTTTCATTCCTCCAAAAAAAGAATTTCTATGATCACCGGCCGCTTTCCGTGTGCCGCGAGATCCTGAATAAAATAATTTGAGGGCGGTCTCCCTCCTGCTTTAACAGAAGCTGATTCCGTCCTCCGCATCCATCGATGCTATCCGGGCCATGGACTCGATGCGCAGTCCTTCCGCGCGCAGTTCGTTCCCGCCGCCCTGATATTCTTTTTCTATCGCAATCCCGGCTCCGACTACTTTTGCCCCCGCCTTTTTACAGATCTCCAGGAGCGCCCGGAGCGCGCAGCCGTTGGCCAGGAAGTCGTCCGTCAGAAGTACCGTGTCGTGCCCGCCGAGATACTCTTTCGACACCACCATCGTGTAGTCGTTGTTGTGGGTGTAGGAGTGGGCGTTCGCGCTCCACACGCCGTCGGCAATATTCGCGGTCTTGGCTTTTTTGGCGAACAGCGCGGGACAATGCAGATACTTCGCGACGAAGCAGGCAATTGCGATCCCGCTGGCTTCCGTGGTAAGCACTTTCGTTACTCCCAGGCCGCTGAAGCGGGCGGCAATTTCGGCGCCTACAGCCTCCAGCAACTCGGTATCGAGCTGGTGGTTAAGGAAGGAATCTACTTTGAGAACATCGCCGGGAAACACCTTCCCGTCTTTGCGTATCCTCTCTTCCAAAAGCTGCAACGCGGCCAACCTCCCTCCTGCGGATCGCATGAAAAAGAATACGTGGAAAGTGTACCACAATTGCGAAAAAAAAGCAATAAAATTTTTAAGTTTTAAGCCGCCACTCTGCCCGCAAACATCACCACGCCGCTGTCGCCGGTCCAGTCGGAGGCGCCGGTGCGGATGAAGAAATGGAACGGCTTGTCCGCGCGGAACTCCACAGGTTGTTCGGGATCATAAGCGGCTGAATCGGGCATCATTATTGCCGTCACCGCCGCGGCTTCGATGCCGGTCTCGTCCAGCTTTATCTTCGTCTTCTGCACGATGTCGCTGACCGCGACCGGATGGTTCGCCAGCATTCCGCTGAAATCCGCCGTATCCGTAAACGCCGTGGTCACGCCGAGCGCCTTCAGGAAATCGCAGAGCTCGCCTGAACTGAGTGAAGTCTCGATCTCAAACTTCGGCAGGTAAACTTTCACGCGGCGGTATTTCGCGTTCTCCAGCTTCGATTCAAGGTTCTCCGTGCTGCCGATGACGAAGAGCGCGGTGACGTTGTTCTCCATGGAGATCTCCACCAGTTCGGTGTCGCCGTCCTTATAATAACGGCAGGACAGCGTGGACATGATGAAATCTTTGTTTGTTGTATTGCCATCCGCGGCGTAGAACGGCAGCGTGCCGGCGTTGTCAAATTCTTCGTCCCAGCTGTTTTTGAAATAGAGCGCGTTCATAAGGACAACGGCCAGATCGGCGGTATCGTAATTGTCCGGCAGCAGCTGCGGGATCAGGCCTTCGGTCTTGTCGTTGGCCCATTCGTTGACCTTGCGCACCACAGTATTCCGGTCGAAATCGTACAACTCGGCGTCGTACATCTCCAGCTTGAGTTTGAATTCGTCCCGGAACGGCTCGATATCCGTGCGTTTCCATACCGAATTTGCCAGCCGCAGCGCGCCGGAGGGCTTGGTCATATAATAATCGCGCTCGTTTTCGGGCAGGCTGTTGTAGCGTTCCGTATCTTTGGCGATCTTGGCGTTGAACCCTTCCGCAAACGCGTTGAAGCTTTTTATGCAGTTTTCCAGTTCCGTCTCGTTTTCGAGCCCCAGGGCAGTAAGCAGTTCCTGCCGCGTCGTGCCTTCCGCTCCGGCGATCAGCATCCCCAGCGCGTATTTGAAGGACAACGGCGAGATCATGTAGTTGCCCGTCTGCGTCAACTCTACGTAGCGCATCATTTCGGCGTCAAAACTGAAGCTGCTCACGTTGAGCGAGCGGGCAACGAACGGCGGCGCGTCGGTCGGATCAGCAGGAGCACCGGTAGCCGGCACGTCCGTGGGCACAGCGGTCGGATCCGCCGGAACTGCGGTAGGTACAGCGATCACCGGTTCGCCGGTGCCCGCCGCCGCGGTATTGCCCGCGCTGCTGCCCGGTTCGCCGCCTTTATTAACAGCGCAGCCCGCCAGCGAAAGTGCGATCGCCCCTGTCAGTAAAAGCGCGGTCAGTGCCAATATAATACGTTTCATAATCATGACCCCTTTCGATCTCGAATCGATCCGTACATACAGTACCCGTTTGTCCTCCGCCGGTCACATTGTCAGCCGCCCGCGGCAATTATCGCGCCGGTCTGGCAGAGTATTGCCACTGCGCAGAACACCAGCGAGACCGCGACTTTCCAGGTGAAACGCTCTTTCTGGAACAGCAGCCCCACGGTCACGGACAATATGATCGAGGCGGAGGTCAACACCGTAAACAGCGCCGCCGCGTTGATCCGCCCCGCCAGCAGTGCCTCCGTGAAGAAGCACGCGCCGCTCAGCACGCCCATAAGCGCCAGAAACGGCCACACTTTTGCCGGAAACAACTGTGTTTTTGCGGCTTGCGGCTGAGTTTCAGATACGAGTACGTATGCGTTTCCGCGCCGCCGCGCCACGCGCGTGAAAACCTCGGGCACAGGCGGATCGGCCCGCAGAA
>JAFZSK010000075.1 GCA_017620915.1 Clostridia bacterium
AGAATTTCTTCCTCAGATAGTGTAAAATTGATTTGAGCCATTGTTCATTACCTCCTGTCTTTTGGTTGTGCAAGTTCATTATACAGGATCGAGCAGTGGCTCGCATTTTAAATTTACACCATTATACGGACATAACCGTTTGAGATGGCGCCCGACTCTTAAAAATCAGCCGTTTTACGTTATTTTTAAGAAACATAGAAAGTTGCTGACCCCATGCTTGCACAGAGAAGGAGCCTTCGTCTAGCAATCGCCCGAAAAAGTGGTTTTTGATAGACGCGATCGGCAACACGCCCCGTTCTTAGAAACAGAGAAGGCGCCTATGGCTTGAAAATGCGCGAGCGCTGTCGGTCGCACCCGAAATCGAGATCAGAGTCCGCGCATAGCCGCTCAAGACCCGTCATAATTGACCGCGCCCGCTTTTGCGGCTATAATATGTACAGGTAGTGAATTGACCGCGTCGAATCACAGGCTGGCGGGCAAAGGCAAATTAAAAATAAAGAAAGGCATAAATCGTATGTTTACAACAGAGCATTTCATCTGGATAGGGCTGTGCGCGGTGTTTGTTGCCGCCATGAGCGTGATCGCGGTCAAGAAAAAATGGCGGCTTAAGACTGCCGGCGTGATCATGTCCGTGATCTGCCTGTTCAGCGAAGTAAGCAAAGTCATGAGCGATATGACCGAAAGCGCAAAAGGCGGGATGCATCTGGATCCGCACAGCCTGCCGTTCCATTTGTGCAGCCTGATGATCTTTGCAGTGCTGTTTATTACCTTCGGAAAAGAAAGTAAAGCAAAGCGGCTCGTCATCAACTTCGTGGCGGTCATGGGAACGCTGGGCAGCTTCTGCGCAATAATGATCCCCACGAACGGCACGGATTTCACGACGCTCCCTGCATACCAGTGCTTCGTATATCACGCAGGGCTCATGTGGTTCGCGCTGTATATGATCTTTTCGGGAGAGGCGAAACTGGGTCTGCGGAACATGCTTGAAAATATGGGGATATTGCTGGCGCTGTCGTTTATCATGCTGTATGTGAACGGGGCGTTGTCCGCGTACGAAACGAACTTCTTTTATTTGACCCGGCCGCCTATGGATAACTTGCCGTATCTGAATCTGAATCACGGCTGGTACGCGTACCTCGGGCGTATGCTGCTGCTGGGATTGGTGCTGATATCCCTGTTCCACCTGCCGTTTATTCTGCACAATTTTTCTGCTTTACGAGC
This sequence comes from Clostridia bacterium, assembly GCA_017620915.1. Taxonomy (GTDB): domain Bacteria; phylum Bacillota; class Clostridia; order UBA1212; family UBA1255; genus UBA1255. Next base: position 1,222 of record JAFZSK010000075.1, read on the forward strand.
ACCGCGCAGACCGCGCAATAGCGAGATGAACTTGCAATAAACAGCCGGATACAGTAAAATGATATCAGTAAAAAACGGCCGGGCCGGATCGGACAACTGAAAAGCGGAGCGGAGGATAATTAATTATGAAACGGTTTTCAATAAATAACACTGCGTTGAAAGCGGCGGTATTGTTCCTGGTATTAATTATTACTGCGGCGCTCATCGGCTGCGACAAAAGGGAAGTTCAGACCGGCGAAGTCGATCAGAACCTCACCGCGGAGGAACTGGATATACGGGGCAAGATCACGCTGACTATCACTGACGATATATCCGAAGAGGACGAAGCCGCGCCGCGATCCATCATCAGTGCGTTTACTAAAAAGTATCCGAATACGCAAGTAATACTTGAAAAAGGCAAGCGCTCATCGTTCGCCACCCGCATTTCTTCCGGCGATATCGGCGACGTTTTCTGGGTAGATCCGATCGACTGCAACGATTATCAGCAGAACCACAACGCGCTGATGCCGCTGGATTCGTATCTTAAACCGTTGAATATTGACCTGGGCGATATTTACACCGGTGCGCTGGAATGCGGCAAAGTAGCCGGCAGATTGTACATGGCGCCCCGGGCTATCGCGGAGCAGCTGCTGATCTACAATGAAACGATCATGGAGAGCGCAGGTATCGATTTTGACAATACCCGCGCGTATTCCTGGGAAGATTTTAAAGATCTCTGCAGACGGATGACCGTTATAGAAAACGGCACGGTCAAGCAGGCGGGCGCCTCGCTGAAGATCTGGTGGGAGCCCGTATGGCCGATGTTTTTCCAGGGTTTTGGCGGCAAATGGATCGACAACAAACAGCATAAAGTAACTATCACCGAAAGCGTCGAAGTTATGCAGGGCATAAATGAGATCGTGGCCGGCGTCCAGGAAGGCTGGCTGTTCCCTGAAGATATGGCCGGGCAGATCAATACCTGGAAATACGGATTCGGTGACGGCTCTGCCAACATGGCACAGGTTTGCTTCAAAACGTTCAACGGCATGTCCTGGCTGTTCAGTTACGGCCGGATGTACGATACGCTGCAGCTCGACTGGGATCTGTGCCCGTTCCCGGCGTTTCCGACTCATACTGTTTCCACGGGTGCCACCGGATACGTCGTATATAACCGGACGAAAAACCCGAATACGGCAGCTGCGTTTGCGCTGTTTTTCCTGACGCCGGAGGGCCAGAAGGCGTATCAGAGCCAGACCGGCGGAAACGTTCCGGTGCTTAAATCCCTGGCTGATGAAGACTTCTGGAAGGGTGTCGACACTGAGTGGAACGACAAGAATTACTCCGCATTCGTGGCTTATCCGGATATGACTCGCCCGTGCAACACGGTTCTTTTCGCGCCGATCGAAATAGCGGATATTTTCTCTAACGAGAATATGACCAACGCGTTCGTGCGGATCATAAACGGCACGGCAGACGCGCAGACTGTATTCGGACAAATGGAGCGGAAGGCCAACGAAAAGTGGGCAACTATTGCCGGATGAGGCGGCGCGAGCCGGAGCTGATGCGTATTGACTGCCGCGGGAGGTAAAGAAATGTTTGACTATCCGAATTGTATTGACTGCCCCGATCCTACGACCGCCCACGCCATCGAAGTGGGCAACTGGGACGCCCCTGGCCGGATGCCGCATTACCGGGATCTGCGGCCGCTCGCCGATGACCGCCGGATCCTGCGCAACCCGCATAAGGGCTGGTACTGGCATTATATTGGCAACGGCTACCCGCGCCCGAACTACCGGCGCGACCACGATCCCTCCGACCACCTTGAGGACTTCCCGGGGCTGAACCACCTGTATCTGCGCTTTGACTGGGGCGACATCGAGAAGGAAGAGGGCGTGTACGACTGGTCGTACATCGACAGCATCATGGAGGAGTGGAGCCGGTACGACTACCGTTTCGGGATGCGGCTGGTGACTTACGAGGGCTCGGGGGCGATCCCGTTCGCCACGCCGGAATACGTGTTCAAAGCGGGGGCAAAATGCTACGCGCTGCCCGGCGGGCGGCTAGAGCCGGACTACGGCGATCCGGTGTTTCTGGAGAAGCTCTCACGCTTCATGGAGGAAGCCGGGCGCAAATTCAACGGCGATCCGCGCGTCGAACTGGTGGACGTGGGCACGTTCGGCACCTGGGGCGAGGGGCATACGGGCAACGGCAGCGATATTGTCCATCCCGCCGAGGTGATCAAGAAGCATATTGACCTTCACGTGAAAAACTTCCCGGACAAATTCGTGATCCTCAACGATGACCACATCAACCACCGTTGGAGCCGCGGCGCGGAGGAAAATCTCGAGCTGATCGATTACGCGGCGGCGCTGGGACTGGGTCTGGACGACGACTCCGTGTGCGTGCGCTGTTACGCGGACAACTGCGGGTACAACACGCTCCGGACGCCCTGGCTGTTTGACCGGCTCTCGCCGAACGCGCCGATCGTGCTGGAATTTGAACATTATCAGGCGGTGCCGCCGGAGGTATTCAGAAGCGGCTATCCGTTCCTGGACGCGATGCAGCGGACCCACGCCACGTTTGCGGGCTTCCACGGCTATCCGCGGCCGTGGCTTGCGCGGGAACCCTGGCTGACCGAATACGCGGCCAACCGGCTGGGCTACTGGTATTTCGTTGACGGCATCGATCTGCCGCCGCTGCTCTCAGGGGTCAACAACCGGATCCGCCTGCACTTTGCCAACCGCGGTTTTGCGGCGTCGTACCGCAAATTCGAGCTGAAACTGCGGCTCGCGGGGGCGGGCGGCAACTACACGCAGACGCTGGACGTGGACTGCCGCCGCTGGCAGCCGGGCGTACTCAATGTGGAAGATGTTGCGCTGCGCCCGCTGGTCAGCCCCGGATCGTACGATGTGGAACTCGGCCTGTTCGAAGGGGATCGCCCCATAGAACTGGCGCTGAAGGCCGGCGTCAAGACCGCCGACGGCTTCTACCGGCTCGGCGCGGTGGAGGTCCGCTGATCAATTCCCTAATTGAATTTAAAGACTGTAAACACCGGCAGGTGGTCTGAGATCTCATACCCCTCGCGCGAGATCAGGAACGTCTCGTACGACAGGGGCGTAAACGCGCGCGGGTCGTAGAACACGTAGTCGATGGGCTCGCGCGTGGGTTCATATTTTTCCGACGATTTATCATAGTATTTGGTCATGGTGGCGGTGTGGTTCTCGTCCACCGTGACCGGCGCGTCAAAGCGTGTATCGGCGAGGGCGATAGTGTACGTATTGCCGTCGTCGTCAACGACCTGTTCCGCCCCGGTGAACAGCTTGTACACCGCGTATATATTGCCTTTGCTCGTAGTGCGGCGCGTATTCATGTCGCCCGTCAGGAACACCGGCAGGTCGCCGAAGCGCTGCGCGAACCGGATGATCACGCTGGCCTGGGCTTTGCGGACGGCGTTGGCGGCGGTGGAGTCGTTGGCGCCGTTGTGATCCAGGTGGGTATTGATGTGCACAAATTCCCGGCCGGTGGCCTTGTCGCGGAAGCGGGCCCAGGTGCAGATGCGGGGGAGGTTGGCGTCGGCAAATTTGCTGCCCGGTTCGTCGGGCGTATCGGATAACCAGAATGTGCCGGACTCCAGCATATCGAATTTGTCCGCGCGGTAATAGATCGGCGTAGCCTCATCCCCGGGCGCGCGAGTTTCGCCCACGCTGGCGTAGGAGTCGTTGAATACGTAATTGTCCAGCCATTGCCGCCAGGTCACGGTCACTTCCTGCATGCCGACAATGTCTGGGCGCAGGTCATCGATCAGCTTCCGGTACATTTCAGAGCGGGCAATAAACGGCGCCCCGTTGCCGTTTTCGGTCTGAACGTTGAACTGCAGCACGCGCAGCGTCTGATCGCCGTTGCTTTGCGTTTCTACCGGGAAAGTGTCTGGAGTGAGCAATTTGTCCGCCTCCTCCCGGCTGCACACGCGGAGTTCACTGATGAGGATGCTTTCGCTGTTGCCGCCTGCCGTCTGTTCGAAACAGAGCCGCAGCACCGTTGCCTGCTCCGCGTACCGTATGTCGGAAAAGTCGAAGCAGATGTAGTGCCAGTCGTTGCCCCCGTGCACGCGCGCGGTGACGGAGGTGCCCGCGGAACCGTCTTCCTCAGTGGACACGGTGCCCAGTATGCTGAACAGGCGGTCGTGCAGACCGTTCGCCTTCACTTTGAGCAGTACACAGGTCGTTTCTGCGAGATCGAGCGGTGTTTCACCGATGTGCTTGCAAAAACCGGCGTATTTGAAGTAGATCACGGGGGAGTTGGAAGCCGGATCTTTGACGCCTTTGGTCCGGAGCCGCAGCACCCGGCCTTCCTGCGCGTCTTTCACGAAGTCAACTTTGCAGTACTGCGCTTTTTTGAAATACGACCGGACGCCACGCCGCGAGGCCGCGCCGAAGTCGATCACTTTCGCCGACACCTCGCCGGACATATCGCCGCACGCGGTCAATACAGCCCCGCACATCAGCACCGCCGCCAGGGCGGCAATGAGTTTTATCAGTTTTGTCAGTTTTATATGTTTATGTTTAAATGATCCTGCCATGCTGCTTCGCTTCTGCCTTTCCGCGTCAACGCTGGCGCCGAATTCTCTGCGCTGAGTATAGCACGCGAGCGGGCTCCACATCAAGTGTGAAACCGGCCGCATCTATAGAAACGGCCAAAACTACAATTTCTATAGACGCGGGCGCCTTCTCTCGAGGCGGGGCGAATGAGCCGAAGCGGGCGCGTCTAAAAAAACAGCCAAAATCGCCCATTTGTTAGACACGGGCTCCTTCTCTCAGGGCTTGATCAGCCTGATGAAGCCAGCATTACTACAGTTATCGCGATCGTTAAAGTTTCAGTAGGATAAAAGTGGCTTTTCACTCGGATAATTATCCACTCAAGGCCAGTTTCAACATCCAAAGCGTCTATAGAAAACGCCAAAACCGGGCATTCCTATAGACGGAGGAGGGTGTGCAGGGCAAAAAATGAACGAGAACCGGCGGGCTCATCTAAAAAAGTGCTAAAACCCGGATTTTTTTAGACGGAGATGGCGCCGCACGAAAAAAATGAGCAAGAGGCCAACCCCAACATAATAAACTGCCTCAACGCAGATCAAATCGCAGGGCGGAAATGTGGATAATTCGAGAAAAAAGTGATATAATAGTGGACAGACAGAATCCTTTAGAGGGGTACAAAGAAGAATGGGCATTATTGACACATATAGATCTATCAAACAAAGGCGGCGCGGTTCGGGAGCGCTAAAAGCGCCGGTATTGGCAGTCATCCTTGCCTTGTCATTGTTATTGCCCTTTGCGGGCCGCTGCCGGACCCAAAGCGCAGCGGACGCCTCCACAAAAAAAGCTGAAAATGTATCGTTTGCTGTGAAAATTCAGACGGATTCGGGCAAAGGCACTTCAAATCTGACCGATGCCGACCGAAGCAGCAAAGTGACATTCTCCGACGGGGATACGCTGCGCGTTGCCGTCAAAGACAGCAGCGAGGCGAAGATAGCGGGCGTGTATGTGATCTGGGACGATCCACCCGGGGACTGGACGCTGGAGACCGGCAGCAGGACGCTCGAACAGGGCAGGCATCGGTTCATCCATGAGTATGTGGAGCTGCCGGGGGAGACCCGGGAATTGACCATGCATATACCCGCAGGCGCCGTTGTCTGCGACATATATTTTTATACGGGGGGCACATTGCCCGCGAGCGTGCAGGTGTGGCAGGAGCCGTGGGAGCAGGCGGATTTTCTGTTGTTCCCGACGCACGGCGATGACGAACACCTGTTTTTCGGCGGGATAATGCCGTATTACGGCGGCGAGCTGGGATTCCGCGTGCAGGTGGCGTACATGACCGACCACGCGCTCACGGAAAAATACCGGGTGCACGAGCAGCTGGACGGGCTCTGGACCGTGGGGATCCGGGCGTATCCGGTGTACGGCGGGTTCGTTGACGAATATTCGGAGACGCTGGAAGAAGCGAAGGAGATGTACGGCTCAAAAAAAGTTGAGGCGTGGCAGGTGGAGATGATCCGGCGGTTCCGGCCGCAGGTGATCGTCGGCCACGATTTTGAAGGCGAATACGGCCACGGCGCGCACCGGATCAACGGGACAATGCTCCAGAAAAGCGTTCCGGACGCCGCTGATCCGGAAAAGTTCCCGGAATCCGCGGAAAAATACGGCGTCTGGGACACGCCCAAGTTCTACAGCCACCTGTACAACCGGGACAACGGCGTAATTATGGACTGGGAAAACATCACACTCAGCAAATTCGGCGGCGAGACCGCGCTGGAAATGGCCAAAAAGGGCTATAAATGCCATGAATCGCAGCAGTGGATGCGCTTCAAGGTCAAAACGGACGGATACGGCGACTGCCGTCAATTCGGTCTGTACCGCTCCACGGTGGGCGAGGACGTGAAAAAGAACGATCTGTTAGAGAACCTGGTGGTGGAGAACGGCACCGTGCATACGGCCACGCCGGTCCCCACGCCCACGCCTACGCCTTCGCCGACACCGGAGCCCACAGATACGCCGGAACCGACGCCGGTGCCAACGCAGACGGAACTTCCGACCGCGGACAACGCCTCCGCGGCCATACCGAGCCCCGGCACGCATACGGGCGATCAGGGCGGAGCGCCGGTCACACCGGAGGCGGGCAATGATCGCAGGACCGGCCGCGGCTCTGTCCCCGGCGTGATAATCGCGGGGGGCATTATTGCCGCCATAGGCGCGATCGGGGCAGGGGCGTATATCGTTGCCAACCTGCGCCGGCGCGGCAGAAACAGACGCTGATGCTGAAGTATTACCGGACGCCGGCCGCATTCGCGGAGGCGGAGCTGATAGAAAAACGGTCGCGGTTCATTGCCGCCGTAATGCCGGTGCGGAGCGAAGCGGAAGCGCTGGAATTCCTGCGCACGCGGCGGGAACTGTACCCGGACGCGCGCCATCACGTGTACGCGTACCTGGTGGAGACGGAAGACGGTGTGTTCTCCCGTTACTCCGACGACGGCGAGCCCCAGGGCACGGGCGGGATGCCGGTGTTCGACGTGCTGCGCAAGCGCGAGCTGACCAACGCGGCGGTCGTTGTCACCCGCTACTTCGGGGGCACGCTGCTGGGCGCCGCGGGGCTGGTGCGGGCGTATTCGGGAAGCGCTTCGGCGGCGGCGGACAACGCGGGCGAAGCGGAAATGTACTATTGCCGCCGGCTGGACGTGACGGTCAATTACGGCGACAGCGGCAAAGTGCGTAGCCGCCTGGAGAGCCTTGCGGCCGGAGACAACGACCGCAGCCTCCGCTTCGAACTCGAGCCCCCGGAATACACCCACGAGGTACGGTTCCGGATCTGGACGCCCGCGGGGGATATCGAGCGGCTGAAGGCGAATATTATTGACCTGACCGCGTCGCGGGCGGTATTCGCGGAGGGCGAATTTGCGTATCGGGCGCTGTGACGCCATAACATATTAACGGGGAGACAGAAGTATGAGTTACACATTGGCCGCGTTTGCGGATGAAGCCGGCAGCAGTCTTACAGCACAGATAGCGGCGCTGCATCGTAACGGCATCGGGCTCCTGGAGATAAGGGGCGAGGACGGAAAGAGTATCTC
>JAFZSK010000076.1 GCA_017620915.1 Clostridia bacterium
AATTGCACTGCGTTATGGAAACGTAGTTCGGCGCCTGCCAGTTGGTGTCGCCGAGCCAGTAGAAAGGCGTGCCGTCGTCGTGGACGAAGTATCTGCCGTTGTCCGAGATCTTAACAAAGCCGTGTTTGTCAATGTCCGTGCTGCCGGTGTTGGCCACTGCGGTGAGCGTGCCGGTCACGTTGTGCAGTCCGGAATTGTCCGTGTCGGTGGCGGTGACGGTGTAAGTCCAGACGCCGGTCTTGGTGGGGGCGAAACGCACGCGCCATTCGTCGCCTCCGTACCAGAAACCGTACAGGTGGATCTTCGTGCCGTCCTCGTGCACGAATTCGGCGTCAATATCCACGTCTTTGTACGGATTTTTATATTTTTTAGCGCTTTTGAGGACAATATCGATGCGCTTCCACACTTCTACGCTCTCCGCATAAGCGCTGCCGACGGTTTCCGGGTCGCCTGCGTCCGCATCCGGATCCGAACTTTCAGCCTTCGGAAGACCGGCCGCGCTGCACGGGAGCAGTATACTCATCCCCAGCAGCAGCGACAATATTTTAATCAAATTCTTTTTCATGCGGACAACACTCCCTTCGTATCGCACAGCGGTCAGCAGCTGCCGGTATTTTAACCGAAACACGCACCGGCCGTCAACAGAATGCATTCAGCAGCATAGTGCCATAGTAAATGTTGTGGCGCCTTCTCAATCCGCAACCGGAAACCCGTACTCGCAGCGCGGATGCGCTTCGAAAAAAAGTGATATAAAATGTGCTATAATAGGAATGGGCAACTCCTTTATTTCGTCTTTATAGATGCAGGGAGGTACCTGCCGGTGTACGACAACGAATCGACTATATGAAAGGGATCGTGGTTATGAAACGTAAATTTGTATTTAACATCATTATAAGATCCGCAGCCATGCTGCTGGCCGTTTTCGGAGTATTGTCATTGTCCGCGTGCAGGCTGGGTGATCCGAAGGAAGGGCCTCAGGCATCTGCATCTCCGTCCGATATGCCTGAAACGACAGAGCCTGCCGGTCCTGCACAAGAGCCTGTGACCGGGAGCATTGTCCTCGGCGTGCCGGAACAGTATCAGAAGAACGATACAGATGCACTTGCAAAATTCGTTGAGGCGTTTAATAAAAAGTATCCGGGCATCAGCGTGACGTCAAAAACGGTCAAAGACGCTAAAACTGCTCTTACGGCTCAAAAAGGTTCGGATGATTATGCTGACGTCGTTTTCTTCCCGGGGGCGGAGGCGTTTGAATACGCATACGTTGACCAGACGCTCATGTGTCTCGACCAGATCGTCTCAGATACGGGCGCAAAAGAAACGGCATATGCCGGTGTTTTTGAGTCATCTACGGTAGGGAATAAACAGTATGCGATAGGCACGAATTGCGACCCGCTGGTGCTTATTTATGATAAAGACGCGACAGACAGGGTCCTTCCGGGCCGCACGATCGGCGGGAAATGGGATTTTAAAGAGTTTTGCGAGATCTGCCTGGAGATAGGGCAGGCTGACGAAACACTTGCCGGCGCTCAGCTCGATTTAAAATATGAACCTGTGTTCCTGACGCTGTTAAGAGTATATGAACCCGGTGAAATTAAAGCCTGGGTCGATCCGGATAAATGCAAGGTAGACATTCGCAGCTATAATTCATTGACTGAAGTTGAAAAACTGTTTGAAGTGCATTCGTACGGCTGCGCGATCCTTCCGGCATACGATGTTTTCGAAGGCATTGGCAACGTTCCGGATTACGGTTCAGTAAAAGACGTCAGCGATGCGCTGGAGACAAGAACGCCTGTTTTCCGCGCGGCGCTTTTGAGTGAACTGGGCAATATCGCTTCAGAATATGAAGAAAAAGGAATCAATTGGGACGTGGCTCCGTTCCCCGGATCGAGTGTTAAAAATACGCGTACGTGTACTGCGGTCGGGACTGATTGTTTCGGTATCAGAAAGGATACGGATTCGGCCGCTGCAGCGTCACTATTCGTCGCGTTTGCTTTGAATCCGGACGGTCAATCGGTTTTGAATTCCTCCCGCGGGACGCTTCCGTCGCTTTCGTCTCTTCCGGTCGAGGATTATATCGGTGTTCTGCGCGGCGTTAATTCTTCCGGAAAGAATTTTACTGCATGTTTACCCGGACGCACTGAGACTGTTCCGGCCTCACTTTCATGCTATATGCCTTCTGTGATCCTGGAATTGGTACGCACAAAAATGGCGACTATGACCGGAAAAGCGATAAAAGGAACAGCCTACTGGCTCGACACCCTTAACATGCGGGATCTGTCTGATCGCTGGACCGTATGGCAGAATGAACGGGCAGAATAAACGGGAAAAGACCGGCGAAGTGAAAAGAAAACCTGCCTGAATGCAAGCTTTTCATTTTTCCCCTCCTTAAAGAGCGTCGGCACAGATAATAATTATCTCACTCGCGTTCTTATAAGACCTGCTTCAAATAGCCCTTTGAGAAAGAACAATTTCCGGTTGCCGCCTTCGGGATCGGAAGTTGTTTTTCTCTTCTGCCATTATATCTTTGACATTTCATTACTTGACTTCTGCGCGGCAGAATGTTAACATTTTGATATAAAAAAGAATACGTATCGGGAGGGAACAGGATGTTTATCTGGACGGAGTATTCCACGAAACAGGTGTTCGGAAACGCCAGACCGGCGCGCGACTCGAAAAACGCGATAACGGTCGATACGGCCCGCGGAGCGTATTGCGCCGCGCAGGTGATTGTGAGGGACGTTGCCCCGATTGAACTCGAACGGATTGAGTTCGGACCGGCCGGAGGTGAAAGCGGCGGACATCGCAGAAAGCAAGGCGGCGGGATCCGCACGCGGCTGTTCCGCCAGGAATATACCGTATATAACGACATGATCGGATACCCGGATCGACTCAGTGCCGTAAAGGCGGGGAAAGTCAGAATGAAATTGACGCCCCACTGCGCTCACGGCTTCTGGGTCGATTTTTACGTTCCCGCCGGGACCGCGCCCGGCATATACGAGTACGTGTTGACGCTCCGCACCCCCGCCGGCAGCGCCGAAGCGAAGCTCACGCTCAAAGTGCATAAAGCCACGGTCCTGCCGCCTTCGCGCTCGCCGTTCAGCCACGAATATTTCTTTAATCTCCAGCTCCTGCCCGGCGCCGGCATCAAGCGCTTCACCGAAGCATGGTGGCAGCTCCTTTCGCATTACGCCGACGTGTTCCGTGAGCTTCGGAATAACTGCATCTGGGTGCATATCAACGACCTGCTCCTCTCTGGCGGCAGCAAAGCGCGCGAAGACGGCGGGCTTGACCTTATCTGGGACGATTTCGATCGCTACGTGCAACTGTTTATTGACCGTGGCGCCGCGTCGGGCTTCACCGTGCTGAGCACCGTGCAGTCGGTGGAGGGCAAATTCATCTCCGCTATCGGCGCAGACGGCAAAACGCGCCGGTTCGACACGCCTTCGGAGGCGGCGGGCAACTACATCCGCGACCTGTACACGCAGCTCCGCGCGCACCTCAAAGAAAAAGGCTGGCTGGGCATTTTCCGCACGCATCTCGAAGACGAACCTCACACCACGGACGTCTGGCTCTGGGCTCACGCGATCGTTTCCGAAGTCTGCCCCGAACTCGTCATCGGCGAGCCGCTGGACATGATCGAGAGCGCGCGGGGCACTGCGGACAAAGCTGCCTGGATGGTGCCGAGAGTCAACGTGTTCCAGGACGATCCGGAACTGTTCCGGCGGTTCGTTGACCGCGGCGGCGAGCTCTGGCTGTACTCCTGCTGCTTCCCGGAGGAGGCGTGGTATCTGAACAAATTCGTTGACCTGCCGTTCATACGCTCCCGCCTGATGGAGTGGGCGTGCATCGACGTGGGCGCCAAAGGGTTCCTGCACTGGGGCTTCAATTTCTGGGGCGACGGCCATTCGCTGTACGGGTACAACGCGGATGCGCGCTTTAAAGGCGACGGCGCCATCGTATATCCCAATGTGCGGGCCAAAAAACTGGACATCGGCGCCCGGTTCATAAATACGCGGGACGGACTTCAGGACGCGGATCTGTTCATGCAGCTGCTGGGTTCCGGGAGACCGGAACTGATCGCCGCGGCCCGCAAGATCGCTGGTTCCGCCACCCACGGCTCTTTCATAAACTTCAGCGACGACGACGAAGCCTTCGCAAAAAAGCAGCGCGCGCTGCTGGCGCTGGCGGATAAAATGTATTGATATAACGACTCGATGGCCACAATAAAGGAGGATCACCATGACAAGCAAAAAACTGTTGAACGAATTTAAAACTCCCGGCGTCGCGTACCGCGGCAAGCCCTTCTGGTCCTGGAACGGCGAACTGGAAAAAGACGAACTGATCCGCCAGACGCACGTAATGAAAGAAATGGGTTTTGGCGGTTACTTCATGCATTCCCGCGCCGGACTTATTACCGAATATCTGGGCGACGACTGGTTCGACATGATCAACGCCGTTGCCGACGAGAGCGAGAAGATCGGCATGGAAGCGTGGCTGTACGACGAAGACCGCTGGCCCAGCGGCTCCGCGGGGGGCAAGGTCACAATTGACCCCCAGTACCGTATGAAGTCGCTGGTATTGACCGAACTGCCGCCGGAAAAGTACACGCCGGACAAGAACGACCTCGCGGTGTTCTACGGACGCGTGGACGGCATCAATATATACGAATACGAAGAACTCAGGAACGGCGCGAAGCCGGAGCCCAGAGAAGGGTATAAAGTCCTGCGCTTTACCGTAGTCCCGGACGCGCCAAGCAGCGGGTACAACGGCACCACGTACATCGACACGATGAGCCTGAAAGCCACGAAACGCTTCATCGAACTGACTCACGAAGAGTACCTGAAGCGCTGCGGCGACCGCATCGGCCGCTCCATCAAAGGCATATTCACCGACGAGCCGCACCGCGGACACATGCTGGACAATCTCGGTGAGCGCGACGGCGTGCGCACCTGCTCGCTGTGCTACACCGACGATTTCTTTGAAGAGTTCGAAAAACGCTACGGCTACAGCGCGCGGGCAATACTTCCCGAGATCTACTACAACAAAGACGGCCGCAAGATCTGGCCGGTCAAGCACGATATAGTTGACCTCTCCGAAGCGCTTTTCCTGGAGCGGTTCGCAAAGCCCATCAACGACTGGTGCAGCGCACACGGGATCGAGTTCACCGGCCACGTGCTGCACGAGGATTCGCTCACCAACCAGACGGTGCCGCAGGGCTCGCTGATGCGGTTCTACGAGTACATGGGCTATCCGGGCATCGACATCCTTTCCGCGGGCAACCGCTGCTACTGGGCCGCCAAACAGCTGGATTCGTCCTGCCGTCAACTGGGCAAGAAATGGCGTTTGTCCGAACTGTACGGCTGCACGGGCTGGCAGTTCAACTTCAAAGGCCACAAAGCGGTAGGTGACTGGCAGGCCTTGTACGGCATCAATCTGCGTTGCCCGCACCTGTCCTGGTACACGATGGAAGGCGAGAGCAAGCGCGACTATCCCGCCAGCATCCTGCATCAGGCCACGTACTACAAAGACTACAATACGGTGGAAACGTACTTCGCCCGCTTCGGCCTCATGATGCAGCAGGGCAAGCCGCTGTGCGACGTCCTGGTGCTGAATCCCATCGAATCCGTCTGGAGCCGGGTGCATATCGGCTGGGCGCACTGGATATCGCCCGCGGACGGCGACGTGCACGCGCTGGAGGGAAAATACCAGCAGCTGTTCCGGATGCTGGCGAACAACCAGATCGATTTCGACTACGGCGACGAGGAGATGCTGAGCCGGCTGGCGTCGGTGCGCGCGGACGCAGACGGCGCGGCGCTGAAGGTGGGCAAAGCGGAGTACCGCACGGTGGTGGTTGCCGGCGCAGAGACCCTCAGATCGTCCACGCTGAAACTGCTCAAGCGGTTCGCGGCTAAGGGCGGCCGCGTGGTGTTTGCGGGAGAGGCGCCCGGGTATATCGACGCCGAGCCTTCGGACAAACCGGCTAAACTGGCGGCGAAAGCGATCCGCGTGAAATTTGAGGAAAAGGCGCTAGCAAAGGCGGTCCGGGGCAATCTCGGCATCGACGTGCGCGTCACTTCCGGCAGCGATATTGAACACCGCGTGCTGGCCCAGGCACGGTATGACGAGGCAAGCGGCAACCTGTACGTGGCGCTGCTCAATGCTGATATGAATACCGAACTGCGCGGCCTGAAACTCACGCTTAAGGACAATATAGGACTCCTGAAAGGGCAGCGGCTCCAGGCGCAGGAGTGGCAGCTGATCGACGGTGCGCGCTATGCCGTGCCTTTTGTCCGCGCGGCCGGAACGCTGACGCTGGACTTCGACCTGCTGCCGGGCGGTGAACATTTATTCGTGTTTACCCCGAATAAAGAAGACCTTCCGGGCAAGACGGAACGCGGCGAGACAGTGTATGTGACCACCGCCGCGCCGAAGTTCGAATATACGCTGGATGAACCCAACGTGCTGGTGCTGGACAAAGCCGAATTCCGGCTGAACGGCGGGCGGTGGAAACCCGCAGCGGAAGTGCTGCGCGTTGACCGCGCGGTACGCGATCTGGTGGGGATCGAACACCGCGGCGGCGGCATGCTGCAACCCTGGTACGCGAAACTGAACTATACCGAAAAGTACGGCAAACTGGAGCTGCGTTTCCGCTTTGACGCCGAAAAAGTGCCGGAAGGCGAGCTGTTCCTGGCGCTGGAGCGGCCCGAGAACTGGGAAGTGAAGCTGAACAACAAACTGCTTACCCACCGGCCGGAGGACGGCTTCTGGATCGACAACTGCCTGCAGAAATACGTATTGCCGCCGCGCGCCGTGAAAGCGGGCGAGAACGTGCTGCTGCTCTCCACGGAGTTCATGCGCACCACCAACGTGGAAGCGGTGTATCTGGCGGGCGACTTCGGTGTGAAGTTCGGCCCGGAGCAGCGCTGCATCCTGACGGACCGGCCCGCGAAGATCGGCTACGGCGAGCTCAAAGAGTACAACCTGCCGTTCTACACCGGCTGCCTCACGTACCATTTGAAAAAGCTCAAAAAGCCCGAAAAAGGCGACCGGCTTATCCTGCGCGTGGCACATTATTCGGGCAGCCTGGTCAAGGTCACCCGCCGCGGCGACATCAACGCGCCGGACAAGATCGTACTGGGCTGGAATCCGTACGAAGCGGACGTGACCGACTGGGTCAACGCGGGCTGCGATATTGACGTCACGCTGGTGCCGAGCCGGAAGAATCTGTTCGGACCGCTGCATCAGGTGCCTGTTGACCCCGGCGCCACCGGCCCCGGATCGTTCTGCACGGGCGGCGCAGGCTGGAGCGACGACTACAACCTGATCAGCAGCACCATCGGCAAGATCGTGCTCGAATACCGCCGAGGCTGAGTTTTAAAACGGGGGACAGACATGGAGTTTAAAAACGGGATCCGGACTATCTGCAATCCGGTGAACATCAATTACCAGTACCAGCCGGGCTACAACGGGCGCGAGTCCGCGGACCCGGCGGTGGTGCTGTACAAAGATAAGTACTTCCTGTTTGCCTCCCACGGCTCGGGATACTGGATCTCGGACGATCTGGCGGACTGGCAGTTCATACGCGTGGATACGGAGAAGTTCCCGGATTTCGCGCTGTTCGCGCCGGCTGTGGTGGTGATCGGGAACCGTATGTTCATCACCCACTGTCAGGGCGGCAATATCCTGTACTCTGACGATCCCTTCGACCCGGACTCCTGGGTCAATATCGGCAGGGCGTACCACTGGGACGACCCTGCGTTTTTGTACGATGACGACGGTTATGTTTATTTGTACGAAGGGCTTAACCGCGTGGAGCCGCTGCACGCCGCCAAACTGGACCCGGCGGACAATATGCGCCTCGTGGAGGGCCCGGTACCGATCTTCAGTTCCGATCACGACAACCGCGGTTACGAGTGTCACGGTAACAACAACGAGGACACGGTCACGCTGCCGTGCCTGGAGGGTGCCTGGGTCAATAAACTGAACGGCAGGTATTATCTTACCTATGCGGTGCCGGGCACGGAAGTCTCGACGTATTGTGACGGGGTCGCGGTTTCCGACTCGCCGATGGGTCCTTTCGTCAATTGCGACAACAGCCCCGCCGTCTTCAAAAACACCGGCTTCATGCGCGGTGCGGGCCACGGCTGCCTGTTTGCGGACAAGCGCGGCAGGCTGTGGAAAATGGACACTGTTTCTATCAGCGTCAACCATATTTTTGAACGCCGCCTGTGCCTGTTTCCCGCCAAACTTGCCGCGGACGGCCGGCTGT
>JAFZSK010000077.1 GCA_017620915.1 Clostridia bacterium
ACAGCCGGCGCGCTGTGTCCGAATGCAGCAAAAAGTCCGTGCGCATGATCTGTCCCTCCGTTATCGGTGCTTATTTCGTTGCCCGCGCGGCAATGATGGACGCCATCTCTCCCACGTTTTTCATTGTGGAGACTTCGCCCATTTTGAAGCGCATGCCGAACTCGCGCTCTACCGCGGCGATCAGCCGGATATGCTCCAGACTGTCCCAGTCCTCGATGTCTTTCGCGGTGGTATTCGGGTTCACCGTGATCTCGTCGTCATCAAAAATATCTCTGAATACTTCGTCAAGTCTCTCGTAGATCTCTTTGTTTCCGATCATTTTTGTTCGCTCCTCTCAAAACAATTCAGTTTACTTTTATGACCCGGTTCTGGTTTTCATAACCGGCAGTCTTGAGGCTCCAGACCGTGTTGCCCGCTTCATCCGCGGAGACAAGCGTGAAGCCGAAAATCTCGTACAGTTTTTCCACCATCTTGTTTTTGGCGGTGGGATAATAATACCCGCGGATCTCCTCCACGCCACGGGCGGCGGCAACGCGCACCAGTTCGTCCAGCATCGCCTGCTCCATGTCGCGCTTCAGCACGCGGCAGCTCATGAGCCAGAGTTCCATGTGCAGCAGTTTGTCATCCTGGCGTCCGATCACGACGGAAACGATGCCGTTGTCCCCGAACTTGTCTGTGAGCCGGCCGTACAGCCGCACGTATTGCGGATCCGCCGCCGTCGCCTCCATTTCCGATTCGGTGAAACGTTTGGTGGTGAGGTTGAACTGATTGCTCTTGTTGGTAAGCTGCGTGATGCGCGCCAGGTACACCGGCTCAAAATCTTTGATGTCGGCATGCATATCGAGACTGAGCAGGTACTCGTTGTAATCTGTAAAGGATTCCTGGGCCTGCGCGCGCATTATATTCTGGCGGTACATCTCCACGCGGGAGGCGTCATCCGCCGAGAACGATGTCACTTCAAAATAACCGCCGCGGTCAATTCGGTGAATATACTCCTCTACTTTATTGACCTCGGGCACCGCGACGCCGGGAACGTAGGCGCGGACAATTTCGCGTTCGGCGGGATTGTCGTCAACGAAAACCAGACTCTCCGGAAGCAGCGCCAGCTCGGAGGCGATCTTTTTGATGTTTTCGGATTTGGCATCCCAGTTTGCTTTGATGATCGTGAAATCCTCCGGCCGCAGCACGCCGGACGGATGGTTCAGTCCCGCAATGGCGTTTTCATGATCATTCTTGGAAGCCACATTCAGCAGGATGCCCAGCTGTTTGTGCGCTTTGAGATACGACTGGAATTCGTAGAAGCCCTGCCCCACGGACGTTTCCTGCCCCACGTCGATGCCGTCTACGCCGTCGTCGCCGACCACACCGGACCAGAGCGTGTTGTCCAGGTCCAGCACCAGCGCCTTCTTGTTTTTGCCGAAGATCGCCTTGATAATGTTAGCCAGATCGAACGCAAATTCCGGGATCGCAGGTACGCACAGGCAATACTTATACATGTACCAGTAGAACGGATCCGACCACTTTTCCAGCCCGTAGGCGGCGGAAATGTAGTTGATATCGTGGATATAAAAGTCGCTGTGAGCATCTGCGTAGTCGTAAAAGCGCTGATTCAGCCGGCCGGCAAAATTGGTGCGGCCGCGGTAGTCAACGGCATCTTTATTGCCCAGCAGCCTGTAAAACGGCATTTCGAAGTTATTCTGGATGATCGGGCAGTTAAACTTCGCCTTCAGTTTTTCCCACATTCCGGTGAAGAACGCTAGCTGATCGTCAATAAGGCGATCGACCTGCTCTTTAGAATCGGACATCTGCGGGAAGCCTACATTGACGTTACGCAGCGAAGTGTGGATAAATATGATATCAGGGTGGAAATTGTCCAGTTCCTCATTTCCGAACATGGCATCCTGATAGAACTGTGCATATTCAGATTCGTAGAACGCCGGTTCGATGCCCTGGTTCAGCAGAAACAGTTCCAGCGCGGCAATAATATCATGCGTCGTTGAACCGCCCAGCACGGCGATATTCTTTTTTAACCGCGTGCTGCCGTCCGCCAGCAATGCTTTCTTCAACTTGCGCCGGTTCTGCTGGATCAGTTCGCTGTCAAACGGATACTCAAGTTCTCTCATGCTGCATAACCTCGCTTTCGGAATCAATAAATAACCGCTTCGTACTTCTTCACAAAGTCCGAAGAGTGACTGAAAATGTTTGCCAGGCCGATGACATCCGTCACGCCCTGCGAATCGATCAGATCGTACAGATCCAGCTTGAAATACCGCGGATCGATCATGATGATCTTGTCAAAGCTGCCCAGCAGGAATGCCGGCACCGGATTGCCGTAGCTGTCTTTAATGATCAGCAGCGTGCGACCGTTGCCGCCGACGCCGGTGACAATACTCATCACATCGTCATAATACATCGGAATGCTGTAGCTTTGCCGGACATCAAGTTCTTCAAAGTAGATCCGGCCTTCAATATCTTTCTGACGTTTGAACGAATCTTGACTGTAATATGAGCAGGTGCACTGGGATGTATACGGCGAAATGTAGTAAGTAAACGTTTCCGGATGGTCAATGAGTTCCTTCATCTTGAAATAAGAATAGAATGAGCCCACGTAACCTTCTCTGGTTTTGGCAGTATACTGTGAAATATCCGCGAACGGCACTCCGGCAGCCTCCGCAAACGCTTTGGTGCAATAATAGGCGCCAAGATGTGTCCAGTGGTGGTCGGTGCGCAGATAGATGTTCTCGTCTTTATGCGGCTTCAGCGCTTCGTACGCGTTGACCATGGTTACTTTGCTCGGATCAAACAGGCTCTGCAGATAATTCAGTTCCCGCAGCTGCTCATCCGCACTGTATTTGAGCGAATCCGGCAGATAAAACATTGAGGCGATCGGTACCGTCATACTGTATATATTCAGATTCGGACGGTTGCGCTTGATCTCCTGCATGGCGTCAACATACCGCTGCATCGCTTTCCGCGAACCGCCGTACAGCTCCATACCGCGCCACCTGTACAGTATCGCGCCGTCGTTGTCATAAAGCTCAAATTCATCATTTTCATTGGGAGTAGCCGTCGGGCCGGGCGCTTTTGTAGGAGTGCGGGTGGGCACGGGCGTAGGTTCTTTTGTCGGTACCGGAGTTGGTTCTTTAGTCGGCACGGGAGTAGGCGTAGGCGGAGCGGCCGTCACACCGGGCTCCAGTGTTACGATCTCCGTGGGCAGCGGCGTATCGGTCACCGCAGGCGTTGCGGAAGGCACGGATGTACTATCGTCCGTCGGAAGCTCAAAAGTATCCTCGGGGACCGGCGTATTCTTTTCTCTGTGATACGGGGTCTCTTCCCAATCGTCCGGATCTTCGGTGCGGCGGACGGAAATATCGTGGATGATAACATCGCCGACCATAACGCCTTTGAGTGTCACGAAGCGGTTGCCCGCGTTTTTCAGATCTTCCCGGCCGGGTATAGTGTCGTTATAGTGCTCCTGCAGTTCAGTGAAAAAGCGACCGCTCACCAGGCCGGAAAAAGTCAGCTTCGGCATTGCCGCCAGTTTGCGGTTTTCATTCTCGGAATAATCCGGGCGCTTCAAGACAAGCAGTGCAACCGAAATTATCAGGATCGAACCCAGTACAAATACCACGAAGCACAATTTCAGGAGGTTGTTTAAAAATTTGTTATTCATTGACATCCCCTCCGATCAGAATTGTTTATACAGGAACGGCCGGTCGGTGGCATTGACCAGCAGCAGGCTCGAGATCAACAGCAGCGCAATGCAAAATACACCCCAGACAACGCCCACGGCGATCTGTGCCGTTCTGTGCCCTTCCAGTTTCTTCTGCAGGAACGGCACCAGCGGGAAGCAGCAGACCAGCGCGATCAGGAACAGAAAAATATTGTTCATGAAGTATGTAGGAAACATCTTCCCGATAAATCCGCCTTTGGAAAAGAAGAACAGGCTGCGGAAAAAGCCACCCAGCTGCCGAATATCCGTAAAGCGGAAAATACCGAAGCCGATCACAATGATCAGTTTGGTGTAAATATGCTTGACCGCGAGCGGGATCTTCTTGAGCCGTTTCTTGCCCAGCAGCGTTTCGATCAGAATAAACACACCGAAGTACAGACCCCAGATGATATAGTTCCAGGAGGCGCCGTGCCACATGCCGGTACAGAACCAGACCAGGAACAGGCCGCCGTACTGACGCATTTTGCCGAAAATCGGCACATAAAGCAGGTAATCCTTGAAGAAAGTACCCAATGAGATATGCCAGCGCTGCCAGAATTCCGCAATGGACTTGCACATAAACGGATAATTGAAGTTTTCGTCAAAATGGAACCCGAATATCCGGCCCAGGCCGATCGCCATATCCGAGTAGCCGGAGAAGTCGAAATAAACGTACAGAGAATAAAGCAGCACGGCGTACCAGGTGTCTACCGAACTGACGAATTCCGCACCGTTCTTCCAGAACATGTCGACAACGACCGCCAGGTTGTCGGCCAGGATAACTTTCTTACCGAGGCCGACGCAGAAACGCGTAAGCCCCTGATACATGTCGTCAATATTGACCGTACGCTCCTTCAGCTCGCTTCCGATGGTGGAATAGCGTACGATCGGTCCGGCGACCGTGCAGGGAAACAATGACGTAAACAGCAGGAAGTCCGGGAGATACTTCTCGGCGCTGATCTTTTCCCAATGGATGTCCAAAAGGTAAGAGACCGTGCGGAACGTGAAAAAGCTCATTCCGAGCGGCACCCACATCGACGGGATCCGGGCGGAAGTCCGGAATATCAGATTGATGTTTTCCAGGAAGAAGCCGGTGTATTTGAACACCAGCAGCATGCCCAGGTCCAGCACCAGGCCTGCCGCCAGCAGCGCAGTGCCTGACTTCTTGCCGCGTTTGAGTTCGATCAGGCGGCCCAGTGAGAAATTCAGCAGCGCATACAGTATAATAAACAGGAGCGCCCAGGCATCGCCCCAGGCGTAAAAGATCAGTGAAAAAACAATTAATACCGTGTTCTTGTATTTTATCTTCGGTGAAATAAAATATACGATCAGGCACAGCGGTAAAAACGCGTATAAGAAAAACAGATCGGAAAAGTTCATTTCTATCCTTTCTTACCCAAATCGCAATTACAGTATCCCCGTCTGAACGGAGAGCGGATCCAAACCGTGAATCGTTTAGAACGCCAGCAGACCCATGAACGCCAGTTCACCCTGCGTCGTATCGCAGCGGCTGTACTGCACTACTACAGGCACGTCGGATTCCACCAGCATAGCATACGGTACGGAGCGTTCAACACCGTTCCCATCGTCGTCCTTGATTTTATCCATCCGGATATGGTTGGTGCGCTTGGCGCCGCAGACCGCGTGGAAACCGGTGCGGGGCTCGCGGTCCTCAAAATACAGCGTGATGTTGAGATGCGCGTCTTCGTCGCCGGTATTGAGCACGCAGACCGCTTCGTGGCTCACGTATGTGCCGTTGTCAACGCCCGGATAATATGCATCGGGGATCAGCCAGTTCTTTTTGCCCTTGCCCTTCATAAACTTCACTCAGCTCCTGTTCAGCAGTTTTTTCAGCAGTTCGAAATACAATTTGGAAGAGTTGTTCTTCCATGCGTTTACGATATAATCCGCGTCCTGTTTGTCCGCCACCGGCAGTGTGATATCCACCACCGCCCGCATCCCGTCGCGCACAAAACAGTGCACAAAAAAGTTGCCCTTGGTATCCTGCGTCCAGGTCGCGTCGATCTTCGTGCGCTTCTTTATGTCATCGCGGTGGCAGCGGATGTAGCTTTCGTAAGCGGCACCCAATCCCCCGCCGAGCATGTATTTCAGCGACTCATATACTCCGCGTCCGGACTCGGTAATATCATACAACGCTTTGCCCATACTGTCAAGGCTGCGGCTCGCATATCCCGCGTCCACGAGCGCGCTCAGGCACTGCCCCGCGGTGAAGTAATTGACCAGTCCGGGCCCCATGATTATTTCGGTCAGGAGCGTGTCCGGAACGGGCTCTCCCATCAGCGCCAGAATGTGCAGGATCAGCACGCCGTCCGCCGTCATCTGAGTATCATTTTCAAACATTCCGTTTTTGTTTTTCATATGCTGATCCCTGCCTCAATCCATATAATCAAATTCGCACTCATATATGCGTACCGTGTCGCCGTCCTGTATGCCCATCTGCCGGAGCCGGTCGAACAGGCCTTTCTTGCGAAGCTGCTGCTGGAAGTAACCGAAAGACTCTTCGTCGGTCATATTGATGGACAGTGCGAGATTGCGGATCCGGCGGCCGGTCACGCTGTACGCCCCGTCGGGGTCAATATTGATCTCGTACGCATCGTCGTCAATCTCTTCCGCACTCTCCGGTATCTCTTCCGGCATAAACTCTTCCGCTTCAAAATTCTGCAGTATGCTGCCTGTGTATTTCATCAGGTTTGCGGTGCCTTCCGATATTGCCGCCATGATCTCAAATACACGCCAGGCGCCTTTTTCACGGTTTTCTTCAGTCTCCTCGGCGTTGTCGGAGAGCCACCGCTCAAACCTGGCGCGGAATGCGGCGGTCTTGCTGCCGTCAATATCCATATCCGTCTTGTTCAGCACAATTATCTGCGGTTTTTTCGCCAGTTTCGGGTCAAACTCCGCCAGTTCTTTATTGATGGCAATGAAATCCTCAAACGGATCCCGGCCTTCCGAACCGGATACATCGATTAAATGTAAGAGCAGCCGCGTGCGCTGGATATGGCGCAGAAACTCGTGCCCCAGCCCCGCGCCCGACGCCGCGCCTTCGATCAGGCCCGGTATGTCCGCCAGCACGAAGCTCGGCTCGGAGTCGTCATTGTATACGACGCCGAGATTCGGCGCCAGCGTGGTAAAATGGTATTCGGCGATCTCCGGTTCCGCTGCGGTCGTTACCGACAGCAGCGTGGATTTGCCCACGCTGGGGAAACCCACCAGACCCACGTCGGCGATCAGTTTGAGTTCAAGTCTGACTTCCATTGTCCGGCCTTCTTCGCCGGCGCGGGCAAAATTCGGCACCTGTCGGGTAGCGGTGGCAAAATGCTGATTGCCCTGACCGCCCTTGCCGCCTTTAAGCAGTACGATCCGGTCCTCCGGCTTTTTCAGATCGGCAAGCAGCCGTCCGGACTCGGCATCAAATATCATCGTGCCTGCAGGCACCCCGATCAGCATGTCGGCGCCGCTGCGGCCGGTGCGCTTCTGATTGGCGCCTTTCGAACCGTCTTCGGCAATAAACTTATGGCGGTATTTGAAATCGCCCAGCGTAGTTGCCCGCGGGTCAACGAAAAACACCACATCGCCGCCCTTGCCGCCGTCGCCGCCGTCCGGGCCGCCCGCGTTGACATACTTCTCCCGCCGGAACGAGACGCAGCCGTCGCCGCCCTTGCCGGAACCGATCAATATTTTAGTTCTGTCCATGAACACGCCTGCTCACCGCCATTCTGTTTAAAATGTGAAAAAGGCCGCCGGATGATCATTTTCGGCAGCCTCTGATTGCTGTGATAAGCGCAGTCATTATTATTCTTCAGCAACAACGACTGCCTGTTTCTTGTCT
This sequence comes from Clostridia bacterium, assembly GCA_017620915.1. Lineage (GTDB taxonomy): Bacteria > Bacillota > Clostridia > UBA1212 > UBA1255 > UBA1255. Next base: position 7,560 of record JAFZSK010000077.1, read on the forward strand.
TTGCCCAGTCTGCGGTATGATACCTTACCGTCGATCTTAGCGTAAAGAGTATAGTCAACACCGATGCCTACATTCTCTCCGGGGTGGATCTTGGTTCCACGCTGTCTTACGAGAATAGTACCGGCCTGAACGGTCTGACCGTCCGCTCTCTTAACGCCAAGGCGTTTGGATTCGGAATCTCTGCCGTTTTTGGAGCTGCCCAGACCTTTTTTATGAGCGAATAACTGTAAGTTAACTCTAAGCATAACCTGTACCTCCGGTTTAAACGTCAATGATCTTTAAGTATTTCTTTCCGTACGATCCCTGTATCTGAAGGAGCCCGATGTGCCATGCGGTGAGCACCGCTTCGGCTTTGAGCCGGTCTTCCTCCGTGCCGCGCTCCACGATCTGAAACTTCATATATCCGTCTCTTTCCGTGAAAGCGGTCTTGGCGCCGCACGTTTCTTTCGATTCGAAGTAGCCTGCCGCTGTGTAGCACAGAGCGCTGACTGCCGCACAAATAATGTCATTCCCTGCTTCGGCATAACCCGCGTGACCTTTCACGGTGAACCCGCTGATGGCACCATCTTCAAATCGGCTGATCTTAGTATTTATCATTCAGAACATCAGATGCTGATCTTCTCGATAGACAACTGCGTGAACGGCTGTCTGTGTCCCTGTCTTTTCCTGTAGCCTTTTTTCGCTTTGTGCTTAATAATGCGGACCTTCTCGCCTTTGCCCTGCTTCACGATCTTGGCTTCGACTTTAGCACCCTCAACGTAGGGAGCACCGACTTTGACCTCGTCGTTCACAGACGCCAGAAGCACTTTATCCAGAGTCACTACGTCGTCAACTTCGCCTTCGATCTTCTCAACGAATACGAAATCGCCTTCCTCGACTTTGTACTGCTTTCCGCCTGTTGCTACTACTGCATACATTCTGACTGCACCTCCATTTAAAATCTCGCCTTCTGCTGCGACCCGTGCGCGATCGCATTCCGCGGGCAGTTATCCGTTTTTCGGACAACATTTAAGGAGCCCCGTAAGAGCGGCACCAAAGCATTATACCGCAGCTGTCAATGTATTGTCAAGCACTATTTTCTATTTCACAAACAGATAATTCAGTGATATAATACATATAAATTAAGCGGCGGCCCGGCCGGCGCGTTAAGATCACGGAGCATATCAAAATGGCAGACTATTCAGACAACAGTATCAAAGCGCTTCCCGAAAGCGGTTCTCATATTCATTTTATCGGCATCGGCGGTTCCAGCATGAGTGGTCTTGCGCTGATCCTGCTGGCACGCGGATACGTTATATCGGGTTCCGACCGCGAAGAAGGATACGCGGTGGCGGGATTGCGGGCGAAGGGCATTAAAGTTGCCATCGGACAGCGCGCCGAAAACATTTCGCCAGATACGGCGCTGGTGGTCTATACCATTGCCGTCGGAAGCGACAACCCGGAACTGCTGGCTGCGTTGTCCGCAGGAATACCCGTTATTGAACGCGGTGCGCTGCTGGGCCTGATCGCCGCGACGCATCCGCTTACTGTCTCTGTCACCGGTACCCACGGCAAGACCACCACGACCGCAATGCTCAGTACGATACTGCTTACCGCGGGCAAAGATCCGGCGATCCATATCGGCGGCAATCTTCCGCTTATCGGCGGCAGCGTACGGCCTTCGGGCAGCGACTATTTTGTTACGGAGGCGTGCGAATATCACGCGCACATGCTGCAGATTCCCTCTTTCGGAGCGATCCTGCTGAATGTGGAAGCCGAACATATGGACTTTTACGGTTCCGATGAAAATCTGGACGCCGCGTTTCGGCAATTCGCGGCCAACCTGCCCGCCGACGGTTTTATGGTAGTGTGCGCCGAGAACGCGCGGGCAATAAAAGCCGCCGCCGGCGCTTCTTGTATTGTATCTACTTACGCCGTTGCTGATTCAGACACTGACGCCGAATTCACCGCGACCGATATCGTTTACCATCCTGACAGCGCCGAATACACGCTGCGCCGCAAAGGTCGCGCAGTTATCCGGATCACGCTGAAAACGCCCGGACGGCATAACGTGTCTAACTCAGTTGCAGCGGCCGCGGCCGCGATCGCGCTGGGTATCTCACCGGAGGATATTGCCGCCGGTCTGAACAGATTCGAAGGCACCGGACGGCGGTTTGAAAAAGTCGGCAGTGTCAAAGGCGCGCTGCTTATCGATGATTATGCTCACCATCCCACGGAAGTACAGGCTACGCTGGAAGCCGCGCGCGGCATCACGCCCGCCGGCAGCCGGGTCATCTCGATATTCCAGGTCCATACTTTCACACGGGCAATACAGTTCCGCGACCAGTTCACGGAAGCGCTCCGTCGATCCGACGAGATCGTTGTCACCAATATCTTCGCCGCCCGGGAACAGGACCCGGGAACAGTCTCCGGCTTGACATTGACAAAGCACTTCAAAGAACACGGACTGAACGCGCTGTATATCAGCAGTTTTGACGACATAGCCGATTATATTTATTACCGAGTCAGACCCGGTGACACTGTGATATCTCTCGGCGCCGGCGATGTGAACAAAGTGCTGAACAAACTAATAAAGCGCGCCGAGATGGATGAATGACCCGGCGCGATCGTTCCTGACAATTTGAATTTCCGGTCATTTGAATATGGATCAGCGCTTGATACCGTAGGCGTCTTTTTTGTTTTTGCTCATGCGGTTCAGGATCTCTATTGACCCGCGGGCAACGCAATACTGCGGCTCATCCGCCACGAACGCCTCTACTCCGGTAGTCTTGCGAATAAGCTCATCGAAGCCCGCAAGCAGCGATCCGCCGCCGGTCATCAGTATTCCCTTTGTATAAATGTCCGCGGCCAGTTCCGGCGGCGTTTCTTCAAGTACCGCACGTATCCCGTCCAGCACCGGCAGTGCCGTGGAGACCAGCGATTCCGCGAGTTCCTGCGAGGTCACGACATATTCCGACGGAAGTCCGGTCAAAATATCGCTGCCGTGCACTTCTACCGAATCATTGCGCACGCCTTCGTACAGGCAGCCCGCTTCGATCTTGACATACTCGGCAGTCGTATCTCCCACCATCAGGTTGCGCGAACGTTTCAGATAGTTTTTGATCGTCTCGTCGAAATCATTGCCGCCTACTTTTACGCTTTTACTGGTGACAATGCCGTCAAACGAGATCACGGCGATATCAGTCGTCCCGCCGCCGATGTCAACGATCATATGCCCCGAAGGCCGTGAAATATCCAGACCGGCGCCGACCGCGGCTGCCAGCGGTTCCTCTACCAAAAACACTCTGTGTGCGCCCGCGTCCTGTGCCGCCTGTTCCACCGCTCTGCGCTCCACATTTGTTGTTTTACTCGGCACGCATAGAATAACATCCGGCAGGAAGATGCGCTTCAGCGGATTCGAGAGCGCTTTATTAAGAAAAAACCGGATCATCTTTTTGGTAATAGTGAAACTGGATATTACACCGTTCTGAATAGGTTTCACGGTCGTCACATCATCCGGCGTCCTACCGATCATCTGGCGGGCATCCTCGCCGATAGCAACAATGTTTCTTGTATTTGTTTTGACGGCAACAATAGACGGCTCCTTCAGTACAACGCCTTTATGTCCTACACATACCAGCACTGTAGAAGTACCCAGATCTATTGCAACATTTTGCTTAAACAGTCCCATCGTATTACCTCCGCGATCAGATCGCCGTATTATAATAGCACAATCCGCCGCTCCGGGCAATAATCGATTTTCAACGAACAAACTGATCGCTCCGGTTTCAGACGCAGAACGCGAAGGACATGCCGACGTGCGCCAGGCTGATCACGTCGCCTTTTACCAGCCTATAATAAGAACCCGGAATCAGACGGTCGCCGTTCAGATATGTGCCGTTCAGCGAATCCAGATCCGTCAAGATGTACTCACCTCCTTCCCGGATCAGTTCTGCGTGCTGCCGACTTACATACGGACAAAATAATCCGGCACGCTCTATAAGATATTCCCGTCCTATCGGGTAAGTTTCTCTCGTGATCTTCCGCTTGACCGTATCACTGCTGTTATAGGACACTGCTGAAAAAGCTTCGGCCGGATCAAGATTTGTCAGCCGACTCTCAAGTCCGTACATACCGTTGCTGTTCTTCTTATCGTTATCAGCTTTAGCAGCAATATATTCAAAGTACGGGCTGCCCGCCTCATCGGTAAGAAACAGCCGTTTTTCTGTCGGTGCATTGTCGATCGCATGATCAGCCGGCAGATCGCGCCGGGGTTCCCGTAGTTCTGCCTTTGTCAAATAGCCGCTCACGACCTTCTTAGCTTTATTACAGAAGCAGTAAAAGAATCTGCGCAATCTGCCCGCGCCGCAGGAAAAGTTGTCCAGTATTTCGATCGCCCGGTCAAACTGTTCGTCTCCCGGGCACTTGTTGCCCCCGATCCGCTCTGCTTTTGCAAACTCGCTGACCGCGTCAGATAGCGCTGCAATCGCGCTGTCCCGTGTATCAAAAACATGCAGCGACATCACCGCCAAAAAATCCGTGAGCGAATTATTATCAAGTTCGGACGCTTCCGGTTCTGCCAAATATACTGTCTCCAGTTCGGAAATACCGCCGCCGACGAACACCGCGTCAACATCCCAAAGGCAGTTGTCCGGCTCAAATCCGTTTTCTTTCAACGACTTTATTATATCTTTCAGCCGTCTAAGTACCTCGATATAATCGTCGATCCTGAATATATTCTTTTCAAAATACCCCTGCAGCGATTCACGGTGTCTGATATTCAGAGTGATCCCTTCCTTGCCGTGCTGCAGGTCTGAAGGCAGATATATACCCGCGACACGTGCCGCAATAGAATCATACATCTCCGTGATCTGCTTCAGCGGAGCGCACGCAGAATACGTGATCCTTATACTGTTCCGCTCTTTCTCGATCTTCATGGCAAAACACCTTTCCTGTCTATTACAGACTTTCTACCGCCGTATCTGTCTTTTCCTGGATCTTATTGAATATCTTGGCAGATACATCGCCGATAAAATTGCGGAATATAAGCGCCAGCGCCACCAGCACTGCGATGATCATTATCACCTCGATCGTGCCCATACCATCTTTGTTGTCGATGATACGTTCCCTGAATCTCGTACGGCAGTTTCTGAATTTCAGCCACAGCCGTTCCGCTCCGTGTCTTAGCGTGCCTACAGTTTTAAGCAAAGCATTATTATTCATGATCTCACCTCCTTCCGGTAAAGAATCAAATGCTCAGCAGCGTCAGCATTGCCGGCGTGAGCAGCAGCGCGATAAGCGCGATAAGTATTATTGCCGACGGAATCAGCAGGAGCGTGGTTGCCTCGTCCGCCAGCTTCATACACAAATACTTTCGGTTATTGCGCGCCGTTACCGAGAGCTCCCGGAACAGTTCCGCGATCTCTCCTGCGCCTTTTTTATAATTTTGCACCACCACGCCGGCTAGCATGCTGATCGCCGGAGAGCCGCGTTCCGTTGCCAGCTGCTCGATAGCGCTGACCGGGCTCTCGTACTTCCCGTTGTCAATCCCGTCAAACATCCGGGTGAGATCGCGGTACAGCGGCCGCCGGACATCCCCGCCCTGCAGCGCGCGCCGCATCGAATCCCACAGATTCAGACCGGCGGACAAAAGCAGCGCCACACCTGTCAGATAATCCGCCATATCTATCTCAAACATATCTGCTTCTTTCTTGAACTTACGCTTCTGCGCAAGTCGATATAATAAATATCCCAAAACGCCGCAGATCAGTCCGCAAATGGCGGAAAACGAAATATCGTTGCCCGCGGACAACGCGGCTGCGACCGCCCCGGTACAGCACAGGAGTACCGTCAGCAACTGTTTTTTATTGACCACCTTACTCCGCATAATTAATATCCCCCAGCAGTTCACCCAGTATCACCGCGGCGAGTATTGCCCCCGCGGCCGCCAGCTTCACGATCCATCCGATCCCGCTGTCCAGCGGCTTCAAGTAATCCGCCGCCGTGAAGCGCATGATAGCGAGCATTACAAACGGCGTGCACATGATGATCCGGTTATTGTATTTAGGCAGATTCAGCGTGCGAGTGATCTCCGCCTCCACGTCATTGCGGATGCGCACACCCGATGAAAATGAACGTACCAGTTCGATCAGATTTACGCCGGTAGGTATGCCGTAATTCAGCGCCTGGCTGAACAAGCGGATCTCCCCTACCGGAATACGCGCTGCCAGTTCGGAAAACGCCCTTTCTGCGGGCCAGTTAAGCTGGATCAATTTTGACATACGTATGAATTCCGGTCTCAGATGCCGGAACTCACGCGAATCGCCGGAAGCGAGCTCATTAACGCACTGCTCCAGTCTAAGTCCGGCCGAAAGTGAGCCGGAGATCATCACCAGGCATGATACGAACTCCGTCCGGATCTTTTTCTCATACCTCAGTTCCGCTTCTTTCCGGACTTTGAGTTTGATTGGAACAAGCAGACACGCCGCGGCCGCCGCACAGACAGATACGTTCTGAAACAGAATATAAAAGCACGCAAATACTGCCGCGTCCAGCAAAAGCGCAATTCCCCATACGAGCGCCGGTTGTATTTTATAATTCTTGCGTTGATCAGGCACACGCCGCCCTGCCGTTTTCATAACGAATCGACCTCAAAAAATGACCGTTTTGAGCGATACTTCGCTGTCCTTTAGTCCCGCAGTTTCACATATTTCGCTCACGCGCCGCCCTTGTTCGTCTCTGATCAGATGCACGAAAAGATGTATTCCGGATACGATCATTTTCCGTATCGTTTCAGACGAAACGCTGCCGGCCCAAAGCGCCATCGTTTCCAAGCGCACCAGCATATCTTTGGCGCTGTTGGCGTGCGCCGTTGACATACACCCCCGGTGACCGGTACAGAGCGCCGTGAGCATCTCCAGCGCGGATTCGTCGCGAACTTCGCCGATAAGAATATTGTCCGGCCGCATCCGGAGCGCGGTTTTAATAAGGCTGCGCATCTTGATCTCGCCGCGGCCTTCCGAATTGGCGTTGCGCGTTTCCAGCCGCACCACGTTGTCCTGATCGAGCCGAAGCTCCGCCGAATCCTCTACAGTAATAATACGGTGTCCGGCCGGGATCTCGCTGGCCAGCATATTCAGAAATGTTGTCTTTCCGGTGGATGTGCCGCCGCCCACGATTATATTTTTATGCTCGTGAACTGCATTTTTCAGGTACTCCGCCTGCGCTTCTGTCATCGTACCGTTTTCGGTCAATTCCTTCCAGCCGAAAGGTTTTTCGGCAAACTTCCGGATAGTTACGATCGGCCCGTTCAGCGCGACCGGGGGCAATACCACATTGATCCGGGCGCCGGTGGTCAACCGGGCGTCAACAATAGGCGTGCTCTCGTTCACGCTGCGGTTGACCCAGGAGATCATGGACTGTATCAGATTGAACAGTTTCTCGCGGTCATCGAAGCGCTCGCTCACTTTTTTCAATTCGCCGTTCTGCTCAATGAAAATGGCATCGGTACCGTTGATCATTATCTCATTGACCGTGCTGTCCTCAAGGTACGGCTGGATCAGCCCGAACCGCCGCCTGCTGTTGTACACGGTATTGCGGATATTGACGCGGTCAATGCCGATCATCGGCACACGCTTTTCCAGATTATCTAGGCAGTCGTCAATCAATTCTTTTAATTCTTTATCAGAGTAGTTCCGCGACAGATCCATCCGGGCAGCGAGATTCTTATCTACGATCTCGATAATATGCCTGCTATCCAAAGAGAAAACCTCCCAAGGGCCCGGCAAAGCCGGACCGGTGATCTCCCGCCGCATTCCAAATGCGTCAACTTTTTAACGGTGTCTGGATTATACTCCTCCGATCCGTTGAAATCAACAAAAATAGTTCGACATATTTCGACAAAATTCGACAAAAAGCGACAACTATAGCAAAAAATGCCGCTGGCTATAGTAAAAAAAACTACAATTTTATAATTTATTAATTATTAAGCATGTCCGACAGCTTCGCAAACTCCGCTACAGACAGCGCTTCGCCGCGTACTTTAGGATCCAGGCCAAGTTTCGCGATCCCGGACGCGACCGCATCCTTGCTCAGCCCCAGATATGCCGCGTTGGAAAGCGCGTTGACCAGCATCTTGCGCCGCTGCGCAAACGCCGCCTTGACCAGTTTGAACATATGACCGGCATTCCGCGGTTCCACCGGGCGCTCTTTATAAATAGCCAGATTGACCACGGCGGAATCCACCTTCGGCCGCGGCACGAAACACGAAGCCGGAACAGTGAAGCAGATCGAAGCATTTGAATAGTACGCCACGGCCACCGATATCGCACCGTATGCATCTCCGTCCGGCCCCGACACCAGCCGTTCCGCCACTTCTTTCTGGACCATAAACGTGAGTGAATCGAACAGGCCCGCGTTCTGTTCCAGAAACATCATGATTATCGGCGTAGTAATATAGTACGGCAGATTGGCCACAACGCGTACGCGCGCGAGTTCGGGACGTAATGTGCGGATATCGGAAATCAAGCGCGGGATATTGACCCGCATCACGTCATCAAATACGACCTCCGCGTTGGTCTTCGCAGCGCAGAGCGGCTCCAGCACCGGTGCCAGATCGCGGTCAATTTCGATCGCGGCCACATAGCCTGCACGCTCAGCCAGAACTTCGGTCATTACACCCAGCCCCGGCCCCACTTCCAGCACCAGATCCTCCGGTCCCACATTCGCGGCGTCAACGATCTTCCGCACCACCGTCATATCGTTCAGAAAATTCTGACCCAGACTTTTTTTGGCGGATAAACCATAAGAAGCCATGATGCCGTATGGTGAAAAGCGCTCATGACTTCCGTATTCGATCCGTTCGGATCTTGCTTTTTCTGCCTGTTTGCTCATTGCGTTTGTCCGGCGGCCGTTTAAGAAGACCGGCTGTGCGTAATCATTCGTCCATAAACACGAAGTAATCCGAACGCAGCGCGAAGATATCGATGCTCTGGTCTTCCAGAATGTAAACATTGACGTCGCGCGCGCCCCAGCGCATTACTTCGTCCATGTTTTCAACGAAAAGATCGACCCAATTGCCTACTACGTGAGTACCTACATCCCACGCAATGGCGTAACCGTAATCGCCGATATCGCTGTACGGACACTCGATATAGACCTTAGTCCCGATCGGGATGACATCCGGATCAACGGCGATAACGCCCGGTCTCGCCCGCTCGCCCACGTAGGTCTGATAACCCCATCTAGCGTCCGGAATATAAGCGGTACCGTAGCACGTGATGCATTTAGTATAGTCAATGCGCTCACCGCGGGAGTTGGAGAAAGAACTCCGGGACCCGTATGCGATGCGCTCATCGACCTTTTTAACTTTTGTCTCATCTGACAGCACTTCGGAGACCAGTACGCCATCCTCATATATAAGCGTATAAGTGCGGGTGATCGAGCCGTTCTTGCCTTTGGTAAGCGTGCTGTACTCGCCTTCCATCATATCCGCGTCCCAAACATATACAGTCTCATACGGTATCGTAGTAACTTCGGTGCGCGTATCGCTCTTCACGCGGACAACAGACACTTCCATCCCGTTCACCGGCACGCTGTCCAGATCGGCACCGCGGACAATATCCCCCGCGCCAATTGAGATATTCTGCTCTCTGAGCGCTTCGCCAACGCTTGCGGCCAATGTAAGCAGCGAATAACTGCGGCCGTCCACCGTAACTGTAAGGTTGACCGGCGCGACTGCGTCGTATATCTCGCCGGGCGCCGTACCCGAAGTATCATCGCCATAATAATCTTTGGAGATATCGCCGTCACCGAGATCGTCATCATAAACCGGATCGCCGTTCTCGCTACCGTAATTAAGCAGCGTGTCGCCCTGAACAGATTCCGTTACTCTCAGTATCATATTAGGTTCCGCATTGATCTCTTTCATCGCAGCGTCCGCATTGCTGCGGGTATACCTTGTACCCGCGATCGTGCAGCCGGCTATCGTCAGCACCAGCGCCACGGCGAAGATCGCCACCTTGGCGGCGCCTTTAAGATGAAACGATTTATTCTTTTTGGTCATTGATCTCACTGTAATTACCCCTTTGGAGTATAGAGTGATCTGCCCGCGCTTGATGCGGGGAAAACCCTCAGGATAGATTATAGATAATTCCGGGCACGCTTGTCAAGCTAAAGTTTTAAAAACAGGGCTGCTCATCCGCCCCGCCGAAGCGAGGATTTTGAACAGCCCATTAACTTTAAGTCAGATCAGCGGTCCAAACCGCCGGGATCAGCGACTCATTTAACGATGTAATACTCGTGCAGGCCAAGGCCCTTGGGCGACCAGTCGGAACCGGGAGCCGCGGACTGGTTGGTGTAACCATGGGCACCGCCGAGGACTACGAACATACCAAAGTACAGTCTCTCTTTGCCAAACGCAAAGTCTTCCGCTTTCTCAACATCGGTAACGGTGAACAGATCCTTGGGCAGCTTCGCCTCGAACATAAAACCGTCATCGGTCTTCGTGATCTTGGCTTCTACCAGATCCGTAATGTCGGCGCCGCCGGCAGCAGGATCATCCTTGAGCGCGGTCTTGTGGTTGTGCTGCATCACTTTAAGCGAATCGCCCAGCACGAAGGTCACGAACAGACCGCCCGCCGAAGATTCATCGATGCGGGCACCGGGGTTAAAGTCGAGCTGGATCATATCATTGGCGGCAACGCCTTTGCCGATCACACCGACTACGAGACCGTCGTCAACGACTTTCAGATAATATTCAATGACAGCTTCGCCGATATCGCTGTTGGTCCAGGTCTGCGCGTTGCTATTGTCAAGCACGTAAGCAGCGGAATACTCGGCGGGATCAACATTACCGTCGATAGCCAGTTCCGCCGCGGCGGGACCGTCATAGTAAAGGAAGTACGGGTTGGCTTCGGGATTCATGTAGACCAGCGTGCCGCTCTCGACCTGAGATACGATCTTCAGTTCGTGGCCGGCGCCGGTAAGGCCGCTGACCGGAATATTGACCGCGAAACGGATAGCGAACTCGCCGCCTGCGCCTTTGACCGCGTCTTCAGTATTTTCAAACCAGTTGGTGCCGAGAACAACCGGACCGTCGTCGATCTGATAACCGACCTGAACGATGTTTTCCTCAAGGAAACCGGCCCAGCCGCGCATCGTTACTTCATTGATAGAACCGTCGGTACCGTCAACGGTCTCATCATTTTCAACTCTCCAGCCGGCAACGCCGCCATCGGTGATGATCTTACCGTTAAACTTGATAGTATCGAAGGAGAAGTTCTTGACGTCCATGTCTTCCCAGTTCAGGATCTCGACAGCATACGGATCATTGAACGGGACCGCAGTGGGTTCCGGAACCGCGGTGGGCGCTTCGGTCGGCGCCTGAGTGGGCGCTTCGGTGGGCGCTGCGGTCGGTTTAGCGGGTTCTTCGGTAACTACCGGTTCTGCCGTGGGCTCGGTTTCGTTTTGAGCTGATTTGCAGCCGGCAAACAGCACTGCGATGAGACCCAGGACAAGTATAACCGAAATAAGTTTCTTCATACAATAAAACCTCCTATTTGTAATGAGTTTAGTTAATTATATCGCATCGTTGCGGCGATTTCAACAATAACTTTTCACTTGTTAATCAGTTCAATTATTGTTAAAATAGTATAAGACGATCTGCCCTGACGCTCCGCGTATTTTGCGCTGCGTTTGGCGTATTGCCGCATTACTAACTCGAGAGGTTATTAATATGAGAAAAAGAATAACCGCAGCGTTGACCGCGCTGATCGTATTGACATTGTTGTGCGGAATATTGACCGGATACGCCGGTCGGGACGATGCCGCCGTTGAGTCCGCCGAACTGAAGTCGCTGATATTGCCTGATCCGTATATTGAGGACGCGTACGGGCTGCGCGGTTTCACCGTTTCCCCCGACGGCAAAAATATGTACCTGGGCTATCTGCACAGCATGAGCCCGGATCCCGGCCACGTTGCCCGCTACGACACGGTCACTCTTGAGAAGACCGGCGAGTTCATACCGCGCGTTGACGACGAGACCCCCGTGGGCAGTTCCAACTGCTATCCGAAGGGCCTGGCGGTGGACAATCGCGGCTTCCTGTTCGTGGGCGTTACCCACGCTGAAACGGAATACTGCAGCATATATTGCGTGGGCAACAACTTCGTCGAGATCTCCCACATCGTCGAAACTCTCGGCGACGTGACCGGCATCAACGGCATCACCACGCAGAAGATCGGCGACCGCATCCTGCTGTACGTCCTCACCTGCTACCGCAAGGATACTATCCGCTGCTATGATGTGACCGATCCGCGCAACATGAAACTATACGAGGGTTTCGGCGACAGTGGCGTAGTTGACTACAACGAACTTACCGGTTCCGAGAAAGACGCGGGTTATATCGCCGTTGACCTCGACGGCAACGTATATATCACCTGCCTGCTGGAAGACTCCAACCTGCGCAAAGGCAGCCACGTGCTGAAGCTCAGCCCCGACGGCAAAACGATCGTGGCCAGCACGAAGATCAAAGAGGCGTACGGCATTTCCTACGCCGGCGACTATCTGTTTGTATCCACATACAATGATGATAAGTCCGATCTTCATATTCTGAATAAGGATGATCTGTCCGAGGCCAGAACGCTCAAGCTTACCGGCAACGACTACCCGCTCACCGGCACCGGCTACGGCGGCAATTACCTATACGTTGCCTCCCAGGGCAGCGAGTCCCCCGACGACAGCGGAGAGATCTTCCGGACAACTGCCGAACTTCCCCTCACCCGCGACCCTCGTGAAACAGAGAAGATGGATCCCGGAGACTACGAAGTGCCGCTGCCCACCGAAGCCCCCACCGAGGCGCCGGACAACGGCTCCGCCACCATCGATCCCGGCAGCTCAGACAAAAATGACAAGAAATTTCCGATCCTTCCCGTGGTCCTCGGCATCTGCGGCGCAATCGTCATTGCTTCGATCATCGTGATCATCGTGAGCGGCAAAAAGAAGAAAAAGTGACAACAATCTGACAACAAACTGCTTGACTTTACGCGGTGTCAATGGTAAAATTCCATTCGTTCTCCGCCCTGATAACTGTCGAGAGCATTTTCTTTCTTCTTTTAAGCATTAGGGCGGAGTCAATATGGAAGCGTATCGAAGTGGTCATAACGGCCCTGACTCGAAATCAGGTATACGGCAACGTATCGTGGGTTCGAATCCCACCGCTTCCGTTTCGGAATCGGGGAGTAGCCTAACAGGTTACTCCCCGATTTCGTAACAAAAATGAGGATGTGGGATTCGAACCCGTGAGGGTCATCTGATAAAGTGCGTCGGCTGCCACGCCTCTTTTTCCGGCAGGCCGTACTTTTCTTTGCCGAGGGCGATAGACCTCATCAGGAAACACATATTCCGCGCGAGTACCCGCATCGTCTGCAGGCCCTCGGCGTCCTGTTCGGCCTCCCCTTTTTCCCGGCCATGCACACTGTTCCAGTACTGGCTCGTTGCCACCGCCATACCGCAGTTCATCAGATACTTGTTCAGTCCGTCAAACGTGGAAGAGCAGCCGCCGCGCCGGGCCACCACAACGCTCGCGCCGACTTTCATCGTTTTGTCAAAAGACGAACTGAAAAACAATCTGTCCAGCAGGCTGATAAGCGTGCCGTTGGCGGAGGCGTAATACACGGGAGATGCCAGCACAATGCCGTCGGCATTTTCGAATTTTGCGGCAACTTCGTTGACCGCGTCGTTGAATACGCATTTACCGAGGGCGGCACATTGTCCGCAGGCCATACAGCCTCTGACGCTTTTGACGCCGATATTGTACACTTCCGTGTCGATCCCTTCGGCTTCAAAAACTTTAATCATTTCGTCTAAAGCGACCGATGTGTTTCCGTCCGGCCGGGGACTTCCGTTTAAAAGCAAAACTTTCATTAAAAACCTCCGTTAGTGAGCAGCTTTATTAATTATGTTTTCTGTGTATTCCTTTAACCACTGCCGTAACCGACACGACAAGCGGCATAGCGACTACGAGCAGTGTGGCAAAATTGACGCTCGCGGAAAACGCGATCGGGAGAAGGCCGAAGCCAACGTTAGACGGGCCGTCGAGATTGCCCTTGAGCGCAATGAAATAGATGACTGTACTCACGACCGACACCGCAAGCGATACGAGCGCCAGGGGCAGCGTATACTTTTTCCGCGCCGCCGCGGTGAGATTATTGTAGAAAAGTTCCCAGACGGCGATCGTGAAAAACGCCATCAGCGACACGAGCATCATTGCCACGCTGTAGAACACATAGCCGTGCCTGAAGTCAACGATGAACAGGCTGTAGAAAAAGCCGCAGAAACCGTACAGCGCGACCAGCAGCCAGAATGATCTGAAGAAACTCCTGACTCCCCTGCCTTTGCTCTGAACCGGCGCCCGGGAAACCCCGAAGAAGAGCTGCTTTTGCGCATCATGCTTGACATAAATCAGCACAAAGACTCCGAGTGCGATGAAGACCACGGCATATATAACAGCATCCAGCGGATACAGCCGTGACGGCGCGCCTTCCACAAGCGACAGATACCGGCCCGCGATCCGCAGCACCATTGTATAAACTATGATCAGCGCACCGATGACAATGCCGATCAGCGCATGTTTTTTGGCTTTTTTCGCCAGGATCTCGCGGTTCTCGTTCCGGTAAAACGTGTGCGAGGTCATAAGTCCGCTCAGTGTCACGAAAAACGAGAGGAATATCGGGCACGATCTTATTGCGTCGCGGATCGCCACATCGGGAGAACCGCATACGATCGAACCGACGCAGTCGGATAAGCAGTACAGGAAATTCATAAAGGTGATCGCTGAAAGTACGAAGAACACAATGACGCAAAGCGTCACTAAAATCGACTGCCGCTTCTGCTTTCCGCCCTGTTCCGAATGGACAAAATTATTCCGGTCAAAAAAACTGTTCATCACCATTTCACCCAAACGGCAAAGTCTCCGTTATCCCTTTCATTGAAGTAGAGGTGCTCCAGATCGAAGGAGCCGTCACTGCCGGTCAGCGTCACCAGGGACGCGCCGATCAAGTCAAAATTCTCATTGATGTTTACAGATTTGAGACCGGCCTTCATCGCTTCATCTTCCGATTCCACGTCAATGTGGGCAAAATACAGTTCGCTGCCCGTTTTAACGCCCAGGCCGATGACAACGCCTTCGTACTCAAACGTCCAGTCCACGTTGTGCGCATGACCCATAAACGCGGCTTTCAGGCCGTGGTCTTTTGCGCGGTCAATAAAGTCGCTCGCGTACTTTTCGTTTCCGTTGTCCGCGAATCCCTCAAGTTTGAAGAATTTGTTTTTAATATCGGCGCCGTCTTCCGATACCGCCTTCCACGCCTTTTCGTTTTCATCCTGCGGAATATGGTAGTACGCTATCGCGGGAATATTATCACCGAAATGTTCCTGCTCTGCTATATACCAGTCGGTCTGTTCAGGACGAATATAGTCGTAGTCTCTGGAAGCGGAAAACTCTGTCTCGGAAAAGCTGGCGCCGGAGTCGATATTCGCGATCATCCACACCGCTTTCGTATCCTTCGTACCGTCCTCGGTCAGATTGATAATGAAATTGCTCCGCCCGTACAGATCGTCGTCAAGTTCACGGTACAGACAGTGCGGCGCGTTGGCAAAACGGTCCGCGAGGTCGTTCGGGTTATAGAGGCAGTGCCGGTCGTGGTTGCCCCAGATAGGCGCGTAAACGAAACCGTACTCCTCCGCTTTGCGCTCGAAATAGTCGATAAAAGTGGTGAGATGATAGCTGTTGGCCAGCATGAACATGTCACCTGTAAGCTCCACGAGATCGATCTTTGCATCTGCCCCTTGTGTCTTGACTATATGGTCATTGACTTCCTTGAACAGTTTGTCAAGATAGTTCATCGAAGCCTTTGCGGACGTATTGACGTTCCAGTGGATATCTGTCAGCTGAAGAATGTTAAAGTTGTCATGATACCGAACGGTGAAGACGTAATCATCAAGATGTTCGGAAGACCGTACCGGTGCACTGCAGCCGGCGGATATCAATAATACCGCGGCCATGGCGACCGAAACGATATAAGTCAGTTTCTTTTTCATGTTCCCTCCATATGGTTCCAATTGGTGCCCCGGGCAACTCTATATTAAACTTCGCTATAACGTCTGCGGCGGATGGTGAACAATACTGCCCCCGCAACGGTGATCAGCAGTATCGCAGCTGTCGATCCGAACGCCCGCTCGTCGCCTGTCGGAGGTGGCGGCGGAAGTAAGGAATTGACAACAGTCAGCGCAGTTTTGCCGTCGTAGTCGATCTCCGCGACGAGCTTCGAGTCAATGTCTGTAACAGTGATCGTAACGGTATGAGGAGTCGTGTCGTAGGTCATGTATACGATATTGCCCGCACGCTCGGTGATCGTGTAAACGTACACGCCCGGTTCCGTAAATTCGATGGATCCGAAAACCGCTGTGGGGTTTGCCTTGGTGGCAGACGCGGATGTTGCCTTCGGCAGCGGCGCGTTTTCGGTGACGGCGGCAATGTCGAAAATGAACTCATCATTGTCTTCCCACGCACGGCCGGTAAGTTCTTTTGTAACCTCCGGCGCTGCTCTGCAGGGTGTGGTCGCATAGCTGTTGATAATAACAAGCGTGTCGGAACCATCGTAATCTACGACAACAGAAAGCGCATTCGTATCCGGATCTGCGGTAACGGTTACGGTTACTTTATGCGCCGCGGTGTCGTACGTGACGCCCGGCACACCGTCATCGACCTCGGTGATCGTATACTCGTATACACCGACAGTATCGAATTCCACCTCTGCGAAGATCGCGGTGGGAGCATTTTCGGTAACTGTCAATTCGGTCACCGCCGGCATCGGAGCCCCTTCGGTAACTGCCGCAAGTACGAACTTGAACGAATCCGCTTTGCCCCAGTCGCTGAACTGCTTGGTGGCCTCAAAATGTGCGTATATTGCGGTAAAGGTGTTGGTTATAACAAGCGAGTCTTTCCCGCCGTAGTCAACGACCGCCGACAGCGCGTTGGTCTGTGCATCCGCCGTTACGGTAACCGTGATAACATGTGCGGCCGTATCGTACGTGACGCCCGGCACACCGTCATTGACCTCGGTGATCGTATAATTATATACGCCGACGGTATCAAATTCCAGCTCCGCAAAGACCGCCGTAGGATCATTTTCTGTTACTGTCAATTCAGTCACTGCCGGCATAGGAGCGCCGTCAGTCAGAGCGGCAAGTACGAACGTGAAGGAGTCCGCTTTGCCCCAGTCGTCAAACTGTTTGATAACCTCAAAATGCGCATGAGCCGCAGTAAATGTATTGGTGATCACAAGAGTATCCGCGCCGTCGTAATCCACGACCGCCGAAAGCTCGTTGGTATCGGGGTCAGCGGTCACGGTGACGGTCACTTTATGCGCCGTCGTGTCGTAAGTAACGCCCGGCACGCCGTCGTTGATTTCGGTGATCGTGTATTCGTAAACGCCGACTGTATCGAATTCCAGCTCCGCAAATACTGCGGTTGGATCATTTTCCGTGACTGTCAATTCAGTCAACGCCGGCATCGGCGCACCTTCGGTAACAGCCGCCAGCACGAACGTGAACGAATCCGCTTTGCCCCAGTCAGCAAACTGCTTGGTCGCTTCAAAATGCGCATGCGTCGCGGTGAAAGTATTGGTGATCACAAGCGCATCCGCGCCGTCATAATCTACAACAGCGGAGAACTCGTTGGTATCGGGATCGGCCGTCACAGTGACAGTTACCTTATGGGCCGTCGTGTCATAAGTGACACCGGGGACATGGTCATCTACCTCGGTGATAGTGTATTCATAAACACCCACCGTATCATACTCCAGATCCGCAAAGACCGCCGTAGGAGCCGTTTCGGAAACCGTAAGCTCAGATACTAACGGCATAGGAGCACCTTCGGTAATTGCCGCAAGTACGAACGTGAACGAGTCTGCTTTGCCCCAGTCAGCAAACTGCTTGGTGGCCTCAAAATGTGCGTAAGTCGCGGTAAACGTGTTGGTAATTACAAGCGTATCCTTTCCGCCGTAGTCAACTACCGCTGAAAGCGCGTTTGTGTCAGGATCGGCAGCTACCGTAACTGTAACAATATGAGGAGTTGTATCATATGTGACACCCGGTATATGATCATCGACTTCGGAGATTTCATACTTGTAAACGCCGACTGTGTCAAATTCCAGTTCCGCAAAGACAGCCGTGGGATCATTTTCCGTGACTGTCAATTCGGTCACTGCCGGCATCGGAGCACCGTCAGTTACAGCGGCAAGAACAAACGTGAAGGAGTCCGCTTTGCCCCAGTCGTCAAACTGCTTAGTAGCCTCAAAATGCGCATGCGTCGCGGTGAACGTATTGGTGATCACAAGCGCATCGGCACCGTCGTAATCCACAACAGCGGAGAGTTCGTTGGTATCCGGATCAGCCGTCACGGTGACGGTAACTTTATGTGCAGCCGTGTCATAAGTGACACCGGGCACATGGTCGTTGACCTCGGTAATAGTGTACTCATAAACACCCACCGTATCAAACTCCAGCTCGGCGAAGACCGCTGTAGGAACTTTTTCAGTGACCGTTAGCGAAGTAACTGCGGGCATTGGTGCACCGTCAGTAATTGACGCAAGCACAAACGTGAAAGAGTCTGCTTTGCCCCAGTCTTCAAACTGCTTGGTAGCCTCAAAATGTGCGTGCGTCGCGGTGAACGTGTTGGTGATCACAAGCGCATCCGCACCGTCATACTCCACGACCGCCGAAAGTTCATTAGTGTCAGGATCAGCCGTCACCGTTACGGTAACTTTATGCGGAGCCGTGTCATATGTAACACCCGGTACATGATCGTTTACCTCGGTGATCGTGTATTCGTAAACACCGACTGTATCGAATTCCAGCTCTGCAAAAACAGCTGCAGGATCTGCCTCGGTAACCGTCAGCGAAACAGCTGCCGGCATCGGAGCACCGTCAGTGACAGCTGCAAGCACGAACGTGAACGAATCCGCTTTACCCCAGTCAGTAAACTGCTTTGTCGCCTCAAAATGCGCGTGCGTTGCGGTAAACGTATTCGTAATAACAAGAGTCGCAGCGTCATCGTAGTCCACAACAGCGGAAAGCGCATTCGTGTCGGGATCTGAAGTTACTGTAACTGTGACCGTATGAGGAGTTGTATCGTATGTAACACCCGGCACATGATCGTCGACCTCGGTGATCGTGTACTTATAAACACCGACGGTATCAAATTCGAGTTCCGCAAAAACTGCCGTGGGATCAGCTTCGGTGACCGTCAGCGAAGCAGCTGCCGGCATCGGAGCGCCGTCAGTAATTGCCGCAAGCACGAAAGTAAACGAGTTTGCTTTGCCCCAGTCAGCGAACTGCTTGGTGGCTTCGAAATGCGCGTGAGTGGAGGTAAATGTATTGGTGATCACCAGCGCATCCGCACCGTCGTAATCCACGACAGCGGAGAGTTCGTTGGTATCTTGATCGGCAGTAACGGTGACAGTCACCTTATGCGCCGCCGTATCGTATGTAACACCCGGCACGTGATCGTTGACCTCGGTGATCGTGTACTCATAAACACCGACCTTTACAAATTCAAGTTCCGCAAAAACTGCCGTAGGAACTGCCTCGGTAACTGTCAGCGAAGCTGCGTCCGGCATTGGAGCGCCGTCAGTGACCGCCGCAAGCACGAACGTAAACGAATCCGCTTTGTCCCAGTCGTCAAACTGCTTTGTGGCCTCAAAATGCGCGTGAGTAGCGGTAAACGTGTTGGTGATCACCAGCGCATCCGCACCGTCATAATCGACAACAGCGGAAAGCGCATTGGTATCAGGATCGGCAGTAACGGTAACGGTAACTATATGCGCTGTTGTGTCGTATGTAACACCCGGCACATGATCGTTGACCTCAGTGATCGTGTACTCGTAAACGCCGACTGTATCATATTCAAGATCCGCAAAAACAGCTGTGGGATCAGCCTCGGTGACCGTCAGCGAAGCAGTATCCGGCATCGGTGCGCCGTCAGTCACAGCGGCAAGTACGAACGTGAACGAATCCGCTTTGCCCCAGTCATCAAACTGCTTGGTGGCCTCAAAATGCGCGCTGGTTGCGCTGAACGTATTGGTGATCACGAGAGCATCGGAACCTTCGTAATCCACAGCAGCGGAAAGCGCGTTGGTCTCGACATCTGCGGTAACAGTGACCGTAACGATATGCGGCGTCGTGTCATACATGACGCCCGGCACATGATCATCCACCTCGGTGATCGTGTATTCATAAACACCCACCGTGTCGAATTCGAGCTCCGCGAAGACCGCCGTGGGATCAGCCTCGGTGACCGTCAGCGAAGCAGTATCCGGCATCGGCGCACCTTCAGAAACTGCTTTAAGCACAAAAGTGAACGAATCCGCCTTGCCCCAGTCATTGAAGCCTTTCGTCGCCTCAAAATGCGCGTGCGTCGCAGTGAACGTATTAGAGATCACTAGATCATCGGCACCGTCATAATCGACCACCGCAGTTATCTCAATGACGCGAATGTTCTGTTCGGTATCGATGCGAATATTCTTTGTTACAGTAACAGTCACAGGATAAGCTGTAGGATCGTATGTGACGCCCGGCACGTGATCGTTGATTTCGGTGATCGTGTACTGATATGTGCGGACATTTGAATCCGGATCGCCGGTATCAAAGCAGTTCGCATCGTAGGTGATCTTTTCAAACACTGCCAGCGGCTTGACCGCTGTAGCGACGGCAATATTGCTGAGCGGCATCGGAGCCCCCTCGGTCACCGGATCAAGTCTGAACCGGAATGAATCGGCTTTCCCCCAGTCGTCGAACTGCTTATATGCGTCAAGCTCGACCGCCGCGGTCTCAAAATCTTCGCGGGTATTCTCGACAACGATCTCTACGATATCGGAAACAATTACGATATCCCCTTCAGTCTTCACATTCGGCAGAACGAAGTACACCGGGTCGGAGGGCGCAATGACCTTTTCACTGGGCAGCTCGACCAGCATATACGTGCCGTAAGGAAGGTCAACGAAAGCGTAACCGCTGTTGTCGGTGTTCAATGTTCCGGCAAGGTTCTCGGGAACCGCTATTTTATCTATCTCTTCCTGCGTCGGGACTTCGCCCTCCGGCTCAATTGTATCGGGCACCGCGTACACATTGAAGTCAATGTCGGAGATCGGATATTCATGTTCCTCTCCCCTCGCGACCTTGGATATCCGCAGACCGATATCGCCTTCACGCTTGAATTTGATCGACGCTTTTGCGCGCACTCTGGTCTCGCCCTCGGTCACAGAAATAAGCGCCTGATCTGCTCTCGCGCCCGCCGCGGTCTCATAGCAGTAAACGCCCTTTCCAAGGTGCTGCGTGCCTTTGGCGGTGATCTCGATCGTGTCGCCGTCTTTTGCAGTTACTTCAAACTCGTATTCAGTGAATTCGGCAAGATCGACTGTTGCGACCCGGGCCGGCGCCTCCCCGTCCTGAAACGTTTCCGCGATAAGTTCAACAGAATCGACTGAAGCCTTTCTTCCGTTGTTGAGAATGACCTTGAGGCCGACGGTGTATGTGTCGTCAGTGCCGGGAACGAGTTGGCGGCGCGTGATCTGCAGATCTGAGATAATGACCTGATCGCTCTCAGGCTCCTGCCCCGGAAGCGAAACCAGGAAATCAACAAGGGAGTTGATCCGGTCGGCAATATCGTTAAGATAAGTTTTATACGGACGCCAGGCACTGAACTGGCCGTTGCCGGCGGCATCCCACCAGGTCCAGCACTCGTTCTGGAACTGATGGATCCGGTTGGGCATCCACGGATTCTTGTAGTTGTTGAAAGTGTATTGGTAACCTACGAGATCCTCATGGTCAGAGTTGTTGGTATTCGCGAAATACCAGATCGCCATCTGGACGCCGGCAATGATCTCGCTTCTGTCGAGTTTGTCAGCCTTATCGCTGTCAAAGCCGTTCGCTTTGAGGAACACCTTCATTTCGTCAATTGAAACGTAAGGATAAGAATTTATGACGATCGCGCGGAGTTTTTTCGCCGCGGCTTTGCTGTAGTATGTGCTGTCCTCGAGGTTGATGCGCTTATACAGGTTCGTAGTGCTCGGCGAGGGGTGCGCGTCGGAGCAGTATACGATATCGTAATTGCACTCGCCGTACTCGTAAAGCTTGTCGGGCACCCATTGACCGTTTTCGTTTCGGATCGACTCGTCAGTGACATTGATCAGCGCCATAGTGGCGGGTATCTCGCCGCAGCCGTGGTTAGAGCACTCATACGCGCCGATAAGCTGATAGATATACGGGCTGTTTTCACTCTCGGGTTCAAGAATGTTGTACGCCCTCTGATTGAAAACGGTATCCAGCTGATCGTACGGATCAAGCTTGCCGGATAGTTCCGCGGGGATCTCTGCCTGCTGCTCCGGCGTCAATGAATCATACGCCGCCTTTGCCTCCGCACGCTTTGCAAACATATCGGCAACATACGCCTCATACGCCGCAGCGAGCAGCTCGTGCTCCTCCAGGGCTTCCTCGTCAAATATGTTTGACGCGAAGTTCGCGGAGGTTATGGCCCTTTTCGTGGCAGCGAACTCGGTTTTTCGCTTATCCTGCATCTCCTGCAGAGAATCGATCTGTTCCAGCAGCTGTGTGACCTGCTCGACCGTAAATTCCGGGGATTCATCGTCCCCGTCCTCAGCGATGATGGGAAAGTGCAGTACGGTAAAAAGCATGAATGTCGCTATGAGCAGGGATGCCGTTCTTTTTAAAATGTCAGTCATTGTATTCACCTGTATAAAGATAGCTTCGCTTTTTTGCAAAAGACCCGTCTATTATACTACTGTATTTAACACTTAGCAAGTATTTAATGCTTTATTTTTGCGCCGCTTGTATGATATAATTGCGCTCGCTACACGGCGTTTTAATACGTTTTTTAAAGCAAAAGCGAATTTATCGATCGTGCAGCCGAACAGCCTTATATTGGAAAGGTGATGCAGAATGAGGTTTTTGAAAAGATCCGTTACCCTCTGCCTCGCGGTGCTCTTTGTAATGCCACTGCTGGTTTTGCCGGGGAGAACGCGCGCCATGAAAAAGCCGGGGCGCATCGACGGAGTCGATTATACGAGAATACGTGAAAACAAGGATCTTCAGGTCGAGGTCCGGTTCACCCTCGGAACATCGACTTTTGTCGGCGAACTGGTGAACGGAAACGTGTTGTCCCAGGAAGAAATAGACAAGATAATTGACGGCGTTATGGATCAGATGAACATAACGAGCGGCATTCTGGAATACTCCGAGATGGTGATAGAGCAGGCAAAGCACCTTAAAGGCTTTGACCCCGCCGCCGCGCTGCGCATCGGTCTGAACGTGGCCGGTTTTGGCACATTTAATGACATCTACGACATGTACACGGGCAAAAAAGAAGTCAGCCAGGCCGCAAAGGATTTTGTTATCGGCAAACTTTCCGGAGAGGCCGTCAAACTTATCACCGGAGCAAAGTGGGCGGATCTGGCGTTGAACGCCTTTTTGGCCACAAAGGATATTGCCGCCGAATGGACACGTATCGAAAACGAGAAGGAAATTGCCGAGAAGGCGCTCCAGCGTCAGCTCCTGCTGGATCTGTTCTACAAAGAGTGCAACGAACGGCTGAAAAAAGCGGAAGAAGAACGCGGTACCAACAACTGGAAGATCAAGGTCAATGACATCAGATACGGCACAAAGCAGTTTTTCGGCATTGACGTCGAACAGATCAAATGGCTGAAAGTCGATATGGAGCGCGTGGACAGTTTCGGAGATAAAACCACGACTAACTGGAGCGGAATCTACGAGGGTTCGATCGTCATCGAGATCTGGCACGATCTGGCCAATTTCGACACCAACTTCCCTGCTGTTTTTACTGAAAACAACGGTATTATCAAACGCCTTCAGACGATCTATAAAGTCCGTCCGGAATCCGCCAAAGAAAAATCCACGCTGACAAAAGTTATAACGCTAAGCGATGCGCAGATCCACATCGACAAACGGAATGCCGTGGGTACAACGCTCACTAAAACCGTTTCGCTGAAAGGAGCCGAGGACGTTTCCGCCTTCAATCTGGCCCATGCGGTGACCTACGCGCTGGATATGGGGCCCTGGGAAGACGGCAAATTTGAAGTCAGCTCCGGCGGCGCGAAATACTGCTCCGAGATCACATTGGAGGAACGCTGCTCCGGAACGCTGCTTGAAGGCAACAGATACCCCGCCATAGTATGGGATACGCACGAAAACATAGCGTTCGATTCGTTGTCCGCTCCGAAAGGCGTGGGCTGGGCAAGGCGCGAGCTTGCGGGCAACGGCAAATACAAGGTCGGGCAGCCGGCGCTTGTGGACTACCGGATATTCGATGATCTCCGGGACAATATGCTGACCCTCTGGATCAAGAACATTGACAAGGTGGTGACGGTAAAATGAAAAAAACTTCAGTAACGATAACGTTATTTTTAATCGGCATTGTCCTCGTGCTCTTATGCGGCTGCTCACCGTCAAAGAAGCCCGCCGCAATTGACGACGGTGATGCCTACATTACAGATCCGGCGAAAGAAGAGCTGATCGCGGTCATGAACGGCAGCGTGGACCTGGACGCGATGACGCTGGACGAACTTCTCGAATATTACGACAGTTTCCTTGCAAATGAAAACGATGCTCTGAAAGAAGGCGGCCTGTACGATCTTCTGTATAAAGACGAAACGGTCCGGCCGGATGACACCGCGGCGGAGCTGGATTTTACTTACCCGGAGAACGCGCAGACAGCAGAGTATTCTGACGCGTCATGGGTAGATAAGGATTTTGAGGCGCTTGACATCACCGCCGGCATGACACCTGATGAGAAGGCCGAATATGAGGCGATGCTGAGCGAACTGAACAGCATCAATGCGGATGATATCGCGCTCCAGTTCGAGGAGATTCTTCACGGCATCGACGGGTTTGAAGATTACGAGATCGACAACGATGATCCGGACGACCCCGATGACCCCGACATCCCCGAGATCATGACCGAATGGCCGGACAACGCTCTTGGAAGATCCGTACCGAAACCGGAGTTCTCCGAGATGACAATATCCGCAAGCGACGACGTAATATCGGCGGTCTCGACCACGGCCACGGCTGCCGAGGTCAAAGCATATGCGGCAAAACTCAAAGCCGCCGGTTATACCGAGAACATGAATGAAAGCGAGCAGACGGTCGCGGGATACACGATCTATTCATTCAGCGCAAGCGGTCAAAACGGAATCTACGTCATGCTCCAGCATGTACAGGGAACAATGTCGCTCAGCGTGACCCGCGTATAATTTCCGCGATCTGTTCGGCGCAGCGGCGGTAGCCGCGCTCGGTCAGGTGAAGCAGGTCGGGGCATTTATAATAGTGCGGATCTTCAAGACAGAGCGAGTAGAGGTCATTGACCGCGACGTTCTCGCTTTGCATAAACCGGACCGCGGCAGCGTTATATTTTTCCACCCATTCGTTGCGGTAGTCGAAGCAGGCGATCCCTTCGCGGATCACTTCGGCTGCCGCAGCTTTGGATAGTACGGGCGTCGTGGTCGCAAATATCGGCACGGCGCCGTTTCTGCGTATTTCGGCAAGGATCCGGCCGAGGAAGTGTATATATTCGTCCAACGGGTGCATTGCCTCCGCCATCGGTGTTTCGACGTTCATGTCCCAGTACCCGTTGTTCCAGTGGACAACGTCAAAATGCCCGTAATTCTTAAAAAACTGGTTGGCCTGCCAGAGGGTGTAGGCGGCAAAGCGGCCGTTGTCAACGTCGTCGTAATAGACTTCGCACTCCCCTTCCAGCAGCTCTTTAACATATTCGTCGTAACCCATCCGTATGGAATCGCCGAGCAGCAGCACTTTTTTCATGGTCGTGATCCTTTCTCTCATAAAATGCATATCGTTAAAACAATTATAACGGCAGCCGGCGGATTATTCAAGCCGGGCTTCCTTGACACCGGTACCGTTTTTGCGCTATATTAGAATATAGAAAAATAACGTTGCTAAGAGGATAGAGAAAAAAGGAGCGTGCCATATGGACAGAGTGATGAAGATCACGCGGAGAGAATGCCTGTTTGCTTTGATAAGCGCGCTGGTAGTTGTCGTCTGCGTCTGTATCGGGGTGACGATGAATCTGACCACCTCAGCCGACGAAAACTTCGACCACATGGGCCTGCGCACTTTCTGCATGTTCACCGTCAATTCCAACATTCTGGCAGCCGCCGCGATGGCAATGGTGATCCCCTACACCATGGACGGTCTGCGCACGCACAACTACTACCTGCCCCGCTGGGTCGTTGACCTTGTATATGCGGGCGTCACCGCCGTCGGATTGACCTTCCTCGTATCACTGTGCATTCTCGCTCCGGTAAAAGGATTCATGCTGATCTTCTCCGGATCCCGGTTTTTCCTGCACGCGGTATGTCCGATCCTGGCGGTAGTGGCGTTCTGCTTTTTCATGAGCCAGAAAGTATTAAAATTCTGGGACTCTCTGTTTGCCCTGATTCCCGTGCTGATCTATGCCGTATTATATTTCATCATGGTGGTAGTCGTCGGCGAGGAAAACGGCGGCTGGAATGATTTTTACGGTTTTGTGACCCGCGTTCCCTGGTGGGTCTCGGTGATCACACTGCTGCCTATGTCGCTTCTGATCGCCAACGGCATTCGGCTTTTGCACAACCGCTCCAGCAACCGGCGCAAAAACGAAGAAACCAAATTCTTCACCGAAACGTTTGCCGGCGCGGATGTCCGCAAGATCGTGGCGGCAATGGCCCGCAGCCGCAGTTCCGCCAAGATGCTGGATATCGTTGTGCCGACGCGTATAATCACGATCCTGATTGAACACAGCGGCACTGACTGCACCCTGGAGGAAGCGTCCCAGATCTATCTGAAGGAGTACCTGGAGTGCAGCAGCGTCATGAATCTGGATAAGTTCTGGATCTGATATTCACTTCTTAATGTGTTCCGGTTCTTTGGCCGGAGCACAGCGGTTTTCCACGTCATAGACCATACGGAGTTCTTTTACTTCCACAGTCTGTTCCGCGTGGATCGATCCGGCGGACGAAGCAGCGCTGAAAGTATAAACCCCGCGGTCAATTATATACCGGCTCCCTCGCGTATCATAACTCGTGAGCGCGTCCGGAGTGATCTCAATGGTCAGCGTCTCCGATTTCCCGGGCTGCAGCAGACCGGTCTTGGCGAAGCCGCACAGTTCCAGTGCGGGCTGTTCCAGCGTCGTTTCGGGTTTAGATACATAGATCTGTGCGATCTCCCGTCCGGCTGTATTGCCCGTGTTTGTAATAGTGACCGCCGCGGTGAATGAGCCATCCGCGGTTTCAGTGATACTGAAATCACTGTACTCAAATTGGGTGTACGTCAGCCCGTAGCCGAACGGATACGCCACATCCACACCGAAAGTATTGTAGTAGCGGTATCCGACATATATGTCTTCGTAATATACGGTCTTGGACGATTTGCCCGGAAAATGATCGTATGCCGGAGTATCGGAATATGCCTTCGGCCAGGTCATGACCGTCTTGCCGCCGGGCGCGACTTTACCGGACAGCACGGCGGCAACCGCATTGCCCGCCTCCTGACCCGGATAGCCTATAAATAATATAGCGTCAACTAAAT
This sequence comes from Clostridia bacterium, assembly GCA_017620915.1. Classification (GTDB taxonomy): domain Bacteria; phylum Bacillota; class Clostridia; order UBA1212; family UBA1255; genus UBA1255. The sequence goes on from JAFZSK010000077.1 coordinate 35,215, forward strand.
CCCGCCAGGAACACACCTCGATCGGCGAGCCGGTGTTGATCAGCACAGTGACCTTTTTGCCTTTGGCGTGAAACGCCTCCGACACGTTGCGGATCATGTCAGATTCTCTTTCATTAAGCAGGAAATCGCCTTCGGTCGGAGAATTGTCCTCACCTTCGCAAGCCTTGCGCGAGATCACGATGACTGCCGTATCTGAATTATCCGCGCACCCTTTGGCATATTCGGCAGAGACAGCAATATCAAATTTGGAATTCGTTTTTGAATGCGCGGCACATCTTTCGAATATGTTGTAAGCATCTTCGATCAATGTGATATCGACGGAATTTCTGATACCGTTCATAATATTGACCGTCTCGTTAGGACTCACGCTGCCGGAGCCGTCACCGCCGTATACGGTCTGATACGAGCCGTTGCCGAAGATCGCGACCGTAGTTCCTTTTTTCAGCGGCAGCGTACTGTTGTCGTTTTTTAGCAGCACGAATGTATCCGCGGCAGCTTCCTCCGCGATCTGGTTATGCGCATCAAAATCCACCCCCGTGTTCATTTTTACGCCGCGGAATGTAGGCGATTTGGCGATCGTATACAATATGTGCGCGCAGCAGATGTCCAGCGTCGCGGCATCGACTCTGCCCTCAGCAAGGCCCGCGATGATATGCTCCGCGTCATCCGCGTCGCCGGGCATTTTGAGGTCGTTCTGGGCGTTGACTTTGTCTTCTACGGCGCCGGCGGAACCCCAGTCGGACATCACGAGCCCGCGGAAGTGCCACTCATCCCGCAGGATCCCCGTAAGCAGATCTTTATTGATCGAAGTATAAGTACCGTTGACCTGATTGTATGAGGACATAATTGAGATCGGCGATGCGGCGGCAACTGTCATCTGAAACTGTTTAAGATAGATCTCCCGCAGCGCGCGCTCGGTGACGGCGGAGCTGGCGGAACCGCGGTAGGTCTCCTGCTCGTTGCCCGCGAAATGTTTCAGGCACGCGCCCTCGCCGGTAGATTGTACGCCTTTGACGTACGCCGTGGCCGCAAACGCGGTGAGCAGCGGATCTTCGGAACAGTACTCGAAATTGCGTCCGCCCAGCACATTCTTCTGTATGTTCATTCCGGGCGCGAGAATTATATCTATCCCCTGCGCCAGCGAATCTTCGCCTATCGCTTTTCCAACTTTCGCGATCAGTTCAGTGTCCCATGAGGAGGTCAAATTCATAACGGACGGGTACCATACGGTCGTGCCGTACCGCATGCCCGCGGGACCGTCATTCACGGTGATCGACGGTATGCCGAGCCGCTCGATGGCATATGTGCCTCCGGATGCGCCGGGTTTTAAGGGCTCGCTCACGCCGGTTATGAGGTGGGCTTTTTCTTCATCGGTCATTGCCTCCACCACCGGGAGAATGCCGTCGGGCGTCAACTGGATCAGACCGTCTTTGGTCTTTAATTCCGCTTTGGTCAGTTCATTGCCGTTTTTATCAGTATACGCAAGCGTGACCGTCATCACACCGGCTTTGTCCGGGCAATCTATTTCCGCGCTGCCGTCCGGCGATAGCGTTGCTTTGACCGTTTTCCCTTTTTGCGGCTTTGCGGTGACAACGACCTTGCCCCCCTCTGCTCCCGGTTCCAGCTCCAGCATGTAACTGATCTTTATCTTGTCGGACACGCTGAGCGCGGTCACGGTGAACTTTGCAGGACCGTCGTTATCTTCCGGTATCGCGTTTCCGGGACTCTTTTCTTTCTTATTACAGCCGGTGAAGCACGCCGCGCACGATATTAGAAGCATAATTGACAGGAGCAAAACTGTGATTCGTTTGTTCATATTATCCTCCCGGAATCGTTTTGTTCTTTATACCGCGTTCGGGCGCGGTTGTCAACCTTGATGCCTTGACTACGCTGCCGTTTTATAGTATAAAACCCGTGCGGCGCCCGCGCGCGGCAATGACACTCTTATAAGGATGTAAAAATGAGACGGTCCGGTATTTTAATGCATATATCCACACTCCCTGGAGATTATTCCTGCGGTTCGTTCGGCCGGGAGGCCATGCAGTTCGTTGACTTTCTGGCGGAGTCAGGCTTCTCGCTCTGGCAGACGCTCCCCTTCGGCTGGCCGGATACGAACGGCTCGCCGTATAAGTCGCTGTCCGGCTTCGCGGGCAATCCGTTCTTCATCGACCTGCCCACGCTGTTAAAGAAACAGCTGATAACGCGTGCAGAAATTGACGACGCCCGGCAGCGCACGCCGTATCTGTGCGAATACGAGCGGCTGTTCGCGGAGCGATTGGAGCTGCTGTACCGCGCGTCGCAGCGTATTGCCCCCGGTGAGCGCCGGATCATGACCGAATACGTGCGCGGCATTCCGGAACTGTACGAATTCTGCGAGTATATGGCAGAAAAAGAACCGGGGAGGCCGGATGCGCTGTTTTATCATATATTCATGCAGTACGAATTTCTGATGGAATGGTTCGAAGTCAAATCGTACGCCAACTCCAAAGGCATCGAGATCATCGGCGACATACCGATCTACCTGGCCCCGGATTCATCAGATGTCAAAGCGCACCCTGAAGAGTTTCAGCTGGACCCGCAGACCGGAGCACCGCTGGCAGTAGCGGGCGTGCCGCCGGATTATTTCGCGGAAGACGGCCAGCTCTGGGGCAATCCGCTCTACGACTGGGATGTGATGCGCCAAAGCGGCTACCGCTGGTGGAAAGCGCGGGTAAAGCATCAGCTCACACTGTTCGACGGGATCAGGATCGATCATTTCCGCGGGTTTTCAGCGTACTGGTCGGTGCCGGCCGGTGCGTTGTCCGCCAAAGCCGGGCACTGGGTCAAAGGGCCCGGAAATGAGTTCGTGGAGGAGCTTAAGACGGTTGCCGCGGGAAAGCTTATAATTGCGGAAGATCTGGGCGATATTGACGACGACGTGCGCAAACTGCTGGAAGAGACCGGTCTTCCCGGCATGCGGGTATTCCAGTTCGCGTTTCTGTCCGGTGACAATCCGCACCTGCCCCACTATTACCCGGCAAATGTGGTGGCGTATTCCGGCACTCACGACAACAACACGCTGCTGGGCTACATTTTCGATATGAGCGAAGACGACCGGGCGCGCATGCTGGATTACATAGGTTATATCGGCAGCGACGGCAAATACGCCTGCCCCTATATTATAAAAACGCTGCTGCGCTCCGCCGCCGAGCGCGTGATATTCCCGATACAGGACCTGCTGGAATACGGCATGGATACCCGCATGAATACGCCCGGCGTAGCGGACGGCAACTGGGCCATACGCTTTACGGCATCGCAGCTGGGGCTCATTGAACGGGCGTACTGGAAGCGTCAGAATCAGCTGTACAATCGCGGCTGAGACCGGCGGCTTTGCCGAAACGCTCCGAAAAGACGCGTTTGGCTTCGAGCGCCGGTTCTTCGTCCTTTCGCATCAGGTCGAACGCGTGTACGTCGGTATGGTACACGTCCGCATCGGCGGAAATGCCGGCTTTGCGGAGGTTGTCGACGTATTCCAGCGTCTCGCAGTAAAAAGGCTCCCCGTCGCCCACAAAAGTGTAGCACGGAGGCAATCCGGAGTAGTCGGTCTGCCGCGCCGGAGAAGCGTATGGCGAGACCGCTTTTTTCGCGTCGCGGCGCAGATAGACGCGCCAGCCGAAATGATTGCGGCGCGTGTTCCAGACTTTGCCGTGGTTGTCCCGGGAAGATGCCGTGTCGAAATTGTCCAGCATGGGATACAGCGGCATCTGGAACGAGATATTGACCTCGCCGCGGTCCCGGGCCAGCATGCACAAAGCCGCGCACAGTCCCCCGCCGGCGCTCACGCCGCCGGCCATCAATTTATCCGGAGCGATGTTGAGAGCGGCGGCATTGTCCCGCATAAATATCAATGCACGGTAGCAGTCTTCCAGCGCCGCGGGATACGGCTTATGCAGCGCCAGCCGGTATCCGGGTGAAATGACCGTGATGCCGTATGTGCGCACCAGTTCCGCCGCGACCGAACTGTATACCATTTCCTTCATTCCCAGAAAATAACCGCCGCCGTGAATCCAAAGCAGACCGGGACCCGGTGCGGGCAGTTTCTTTGGTCGCAATATTATAAGCGGCACGCGTCGGCCGCCGAGGCGCGGACGGATCGTTACAGCGTCAAGATCTTTCGGCCGGCGCATATCCCGCATCAGACGAAAT